>JAFGFX010000350.1 GCA_016930855.1 Sedimentisphaerales bacterium
CCCGGGGCGAACTGCGGCGGCTGCGGCCTGGCGGGCTGCAGCGCCTATGCCGAGGCGGTGGCCGCCGATCACGGCCTGCTGGGCAAATGCGGCCCCGGCGGGGAGGCCCTCGTCAGGCAGATCGCCTCGATCCTGGGAATCGAGGCGGCCGCCGCGGCGCCGCAGCGGGCGGTAGTGCACTGCGCGGCCCACCGCGGCGACCGGATCGACACTGCCGGCTACGCGGGCGTGCCGAGCTGCCTGGAGGCCCAGATGGTCGCCGGGGCGATGGGCTGTCCCTACGGCTGTCTGGGCTACGGCGACTGCGAGCGGGCCTGCGAGTTCGACGCGATCCATATGCGTGACGGCCTGGCGACGGTGGATTACGAGCGCTGCGTGGGGTGCGGCGCCTGCGTGCGGGCCTGTCCGCGGCAGTTGATCGAGATGGTCCGCTTCCGGGACGATCCCCTGCCGGTGATCGCCTGCTCGAGCCGGGACAAGGCCAAGGAGGTCCGCGGCTACTGCCAGGTCGGCTGCGTCGGCTGCGGCCTGTGCGCCAAGCTGTCGCCGAACACCTTCCAGATGAAACAGAATCTGGCGGCCGTCGATTACGAGAAATACGGCCGCAGCGCCGAGCTGGATGCCACCGTGCAAAAGTGCCCCCGCCATGTCATCCTTTGGATGGGTAAACATGCGCCGGTCGAACCGAGTCCTGCCGATGACAGTGCGGCAGCGGCGGCGACCTGATCCGGCCGGCCGGTTCGACATCCTGTCGGGCGGCTGGGCAACGGGGGCAGGCCTTTGGCCGCCGCGGCAAACGGCGCTTGGGGCGCCGATAAATGCCATTGGGGCCGATGGGCAAACAATTTCCAGGCGGATGGATAAACAGGAGAAGCCGATGACCAATCGAAAGGCGATTCTGCAAACCCAGATTCCCGGCCGGCAGCCGGCGCGGGGCAAGGTGCGCGATATCTACGACCTGGGGGACAGGCTGCTGATCGTTGCCACGGACCGGATCAGCGCCTTTGACGTGATCATGGCCAACGGGATTCCCGACAAGGGGGTGGTGCTGACCCGGCTGACGCGGTTTTGGCTGGACTGGCTGGGCGCGAAGGTCAAGAACCACCTGCTCAGCGTCGAGCCGGCGGATTTCGGCCCGCCGTTTTGCGATCACGCCGATCAACTGGCCGGCCGCAGCATGTTGGTCAAGAAGGCCAGGGTCCTGCCCATCGAGTGCGTGGTCCGGGGCTACCTGGCCGGCAGCGGCTGGAAGGAGTACCAGCAGACCCAGTGCGTCTGCGGCCAGAAACTGCCCGCCGGTCTCGCCCAGTGCGCCCGGCTGCCGGAGCCGATCTTCACGCCGGCGACCAAGGCCGAGCTCGGCGAGCACGACGAAAACATCTCCTTCGAGCAGGCGACCGGGATCCTCGGCGCCGAGGCCGCCGAGTACGTGCGCTCCCAAAGCATCGGGATCTACCTCCGGGCGGCCGAGTATGCCGCCGGGCGGGGGATCCTGCTGGCCGACACCAAGTTCGAGTGGGGCTACGACGGGCGGGACATCATTTTGATCGACGAGGTGCTCACGCCGGATTCGTCGCGCTTCTGGCCGGCGGATCGCTACCAGACGGGCCGGGACCAGGAAAGTTACGACAAGCAGTACGTCCGCAATTACCTGGAGGGCATCCGGTTCGCCAAGCGGCCGCCGGGGGTGACGCTGCCGGACGACGTGGTGGCCGGCACCCGCCAGCGGTATGTGGAGGCCTACGAGAAGCTGAGCGGAAAATCGTTTGCCTGAGGAATGTGGCCGACCGATGCCCTCGTCAAACTAGGAGACGTTTTGGACGGGGATCGGGATGTGTTCGGGGACGAGCGGACGCAACGCCGGATCGGCCGGGAGAGTCGTTTCCATGAAGAACGTATCCGACGGACGAAGGACCGGATGGCTGCGGGTGATGCTGCTGCTGGCGCTGCTGGGCGGCTGCGCGGCGCCCCACGGCTACAAGGTCAGTTATTATTACACCCAGACCGATGACGGGATCACGCTGGCGCTGCGCCGCTACGAACCGGACAAGATCGCCCTCGAGACCAATCCGGTGATCCTCTGCCACGGGTTCAGTTACAATCTGATGTTCTGGGATCTGGCCGAGCAGGTCTCCCTGCCGCGGTACCTGGCTGAAGCGGGCTACGACGTCTGGTCGCTGTCGCTGCGCGGGGCGGCGCCCAGCAGCCAGCCGTTCAATAGCGCCCTGCGCAAGCTGACGCATTTCCACATCGATCCGGAGATGCTCAAGACCCTGCAAAAGCGCCTCACGGACGTGAAGATGACGGACTGGTCGGTGGACGATCATATCCGCTACGACATTCCGGCCGCCCTCCGCCTGGTGCGGGACAAGACCCAGGCCCGCCGGGTCCACTGGATCGGCCATTCCATGGGCGGCATGATCATGTTCGCCTACCTGGGCCAGTCCAGCGGCGAACAGGTCGACGCCATAAAGAGTTTCGTGGCCGTGGCGGTCCCCATGACGGTTTTTCATCCCCTCAACGATCCGTTTCAGTTTCTGCTGGATTCCGAGCCGGCCATGAATATCGGCTCGCGGGTCGTCGGCAGCAGCGCCCCGGCAACCCTGGGGGTCCTGTTCGGCGATTTGGGCATGCCGCTGGACCGGCTATTTTACAACGGCCCGAACCTCAGCGACGACGTCCTGCGGCGCCTGTTCCAGCAGGCCGAGGAGGATATCGCCACCTCGCAGTTCCGCCAGTTGATGCAGATGGTCCGGACCGAGCGGTTCATGTCCCTGGATCGTTCCCTGGATTACACCGGTGCGTTGTCGCGGGTCAGGCAGCCGGCGTATTTGCTGTGCGGCTCGGTGGACAACATGGCGACGGTGGGGGCGGTGCAGTACGCCTATCGGCAGATCCAAAGTCCCATCAAGGAATATCGCCTCTTCGGCCGGATCAATTCCCAGCGGAACGACTACGGCCACAACGACCTGGTGATAGGCAAGAACGTTCGGCGGGAGGTGTACCCGACCATTTTGGACTGGCTGAAGAAATTCCCCCGTTCCCTGCAGGAAAGCGAGCTCCTGCTGCAGCCGCGGCCGCTGGAAGCCGGGAACCCCGCGCCGGCGGCTAAACCCTGAGGACCGCTGCCATGGCCGATGACCAGACTACGTTCCAACAGGTAAAGGATTGCGTCGCCGAATTCGAGGCCGCCCGGCGGTGGCGGCCGTTTCACAGCCCCAAGAATCTGGCGATGGGGATTGCCATCGAGACCGGCGAGTTGCTGGAGCACTTTCAGTGGCTTACGACGGACGAATCGAACCAGGTGCGGCACGATCCCGAGCAGATGGCCCGGATTCGCCACGAGATGGCGGACGTGCTCTGCTACCTGGTGAATCTGGCGCTGGTGCTGGAGGTGGACCTCAGCGAGGCGTTTTTCCAGAAGATGCGCCTCAACGACCAAAAATATCCAGCCGACCAGTACCGCGGCCGATATAAACTCTAAGTTGAAACTTAAAAAGAGTCATGGAAAAGGTGATCCACACCAAGCTCGCGGCAGTATTTCTCGCCAAGGCGCAGCGACCAGCGGGAGCGTCGAAGAACAAACCGAGATCGCGGCGATCAAAGGGTGGCGATGCCACCCCGAGCAGCACCGCGGCCGATACAAACTCTAATCCCAGTCGCGCGGCCGGCGGATCGAAAAGAGAATCAGCGGATGAGCCCCAAGGAATACAGTCCCTATCAGCAGGACGTCATCCGGCGCTATTACCAGAACCTGGATGCGATCAAGCTGCAGGAGTTGCAGGAGCTGGTCACCGAGCTGTTTCTGGCCGATAACGACCGCCGCCGGGAGAAGCTCTGGCAGCGGGTTCAAAAGGCCCTGCAGAAGCTGGCGGTGCCGCCCGGCCTGCGGGAGCACATCCTCCAGCGGCGCAGCGCCGAGGTTCTGGCGGAGAACCTGCGGGATTGGCTCCGGCGGGCCAACCGCCGCCGGTGATCGCCCCCGGCCGCCCCTGCGGGCCGCCCCCGGCTGTTTCCAGTCGCCGGGTGGCCGACGATGGCCGCTGATGGCCGGCGAAAAGCAACCTTGCACGACGCGATGCGGATATTTATACTGGCAGGTAAACGGGGATGATCCCCTACGGAGGTTGACCACGGATGGCCCGACGCAAACAGGTCGATATCCTGGATAAGATCGCGGACAGCGCCCGGACGGTGCAGGACACCATCTTGAAGGGCCGCAAGCCCAAGATGCGGATCCCCGTCCGCAGCCTGTCCAACGTCATGTATAAATCCGGGACCGGGCATTTTATCCTGAACAACAATTTCAAGGAGCGCACCCTCACCGTCAACACGGTCAAGACCTTCGCCCAGACGCTCAAGATGATGTCCCTGAGCAAGGAGCTGATCGACGGGGACGACATCGCCACCAAGCGGGAGGCGTACTACATCAGCAAGAACTGGGGGGACGCCGCCTTCAAGGAGCAGCCGGAGTCCGACACGGTCATGGAGGACGTCGAGGCGATGTTCGGGGTGAACCGCGAGCAGATGCGGTTCGTCCCGGAGGAAAAGGGCGGCGAGATCGCCGGCCGGCTGGTGGTCGTGGACAAGGACGCCCGCGGAAAGAAGCTGGAGATTGACTGCACCAAGTTCGGCAGCGGCTCCTACTCGATCCCCATCAACGTCGAGCACCTGGAGTTCCGCAGCCGGGCCAAGTTCATCCTGGCGATAGAGACCGCCGGCATGTTCCAGCGGCTGGTGAACTACGGCTACTGGGACTCGGCCCAATGCATCCTGATCAGCATGGGGGGCGTGCCGACGCGGGCCTGCCGGCGCTTTATCCGCCGCCTGAGCGACCAGCTGCAACTGCCGGTCTACGCCTTCGTCGACGGCGACCCCTACGGGTACTTCAACATCTACCGGACGCTGAAGGTGGGCTCGGGCAACGCCGCCCACCTGAATGAGTATTTCTGCGTGCCCCAGGTGCGGTTTCTGGGCGTGACGCC
>JAFGFX010000351.1 GCA_016930855.1 Sedimentisphaerales bacterium
CGACGGCCTGGCCGACCTGATGGCCCGCATGCAGGGCTGGCAGACCCGCTCGTTCGACCGGGTCAAGGCCATTCATTACCGCCCGGTGGGGACCCGCGGCTCGCACGTCCTGCCGGCCCGGTTCCGCCAGGGCCTGGCCGACTATGCCTTCGGGATGCACCCAGTGTTCGCCCTGATGAAAAACATCCGCAGGATGTTCCTGGAAAGCCCCTATTTCTTCAGCGCCGTCGCCCGGATGTGCGGATTTCTCTGGGGCTATTGGAACGGGGAGTCGCGGGTGGTGACCCCCGACCAGATGCGGTACATCCGGCGTGAGCAGATCGGGCGGATCGTTGCCTGTTTGACCGGCGGTGCCGGCACGAACGGCGCGGGCACCTCACTCTGGTAGTCCGGCCGGCGGCGGGCGCCCGGATGCCTATCCCGCCCGTTTGGCTTGAAAGTTTTACACATTCGCCCCGGTGGGTGTTTCTTATCATGAAACGAATCCAATCCCCTATTTGTCTTATCCGCCACGGCTATTTCCCCGACGACCCCCGTTGTCGCAAGGAGGCCGCCGCCCTGCTGGAGAACGGCTACGCGGTGGATATCGTCTGCCTGCGCAAGCCGGGCCAGCCGCGGCGCGAGCGCTGGCGCGGGGCCCGCATCTACCGGATCCCGCTCAGTCATAAACGGGCCTCCATCGGGCGCTACTTCTTCGAATACGGTCTGTCCTTCCTCCTGATGCACTGTTTTGTCCTGCTGCTGCACCTGGCGAGGGGGTACCGGCTGATCCAGTTCAACACCATGCCGGACTTCTTTGTGTTCATGACGCTGGTCCCCCGGCTGCTGGGGGCCCGGGTCCTGATCGATTTTCACGAGCCGACGCCCGAGTTGTGGGTGACCAAGTTCGGCGACAAGTTCCACGTCCTCTACCGGCTGCAGAAACGCATCCAATTGTGGGCCCTGGCCTACGCGCACCATTCCATCACCGTGACCGAGACGCTCTGCCAAACCCTCTTCGATCGGGGGGCCCGCCGGGGCAAGATCGACGTCATTCCCAACGTCTGCGAGGAGTCGTTCGAGGCCACCATTCAAACGTACAAGCGTTCGGAGGGGCAAAACCACGCCGAGTTCCGCCTGATCACGCACGGCCTGATCGAGGAGCGCTACGGCCACGATCTGGTCATCCGGGCGCTGACCATGCTGCCGGACCGCTACGACTCGATCGTGTATGAAATCGTCGGCAGCGGCGAGCACGAACAGGCCCTCCAGCGGCTCGCCAGCCAGTTGGGCTGCGCGGACCGGGTGCGATTCTACGGATTCCTGCCCTTCGAGGACATGCTGCAACGGATCTTCGACGCGGACGTCGGGGTGATCCCCATGAAGCAGTCGCCCTATTCCGAACTGATCGACACCAACAAGATGTACGAATACATGGCGATCCGCAAGCCGGTGATCGTCTCCCAGCTGCCGGCGGTGGCCCACGTGTTCGATTCGTCCTGCGTGATGTTTTTCCAGCCGGACGACTGTGAGGATCTGGTCCGCACGATCATCGAGATGTACGAAAACCACGCCCGGCGCGGCGCCTTGACGCGGAACGCCTATCGGCGGTACAGTCAGATGAGATGGGCCGTGACCAAGAAGAAATATCTCGCCATCGTCCGGCATACCCTCGAGGGCAACAACGTCGGCGCCCGGATGGGCCATCCCCGCGCCGCCGGCGCCTGAGGGGGCCGGGGATCGCCGCCGACTGGACAATGCTGTTTTGAGGACAATCCTTCACCCCCCTGCACCAGGTTGAGTATGGACATTATCGAAATCAAAACCCTGCCGTTGGAGCCCGTCAAGGTCATTCGCTTCCGGATATACCCGGATCACCGGGGCTACTTCATGGAGCAGTATCGCCGCAGTGATTTTCAGGACCGCCGGCGGTTCGACTTCCTGGAGGGCATGGAGTTCGTGCAGTGCAACCAGAGCGTCTCCCGGGCCGGCACCGTCCGGGGCCTGCACTTCCAGTGGAATCCCTGCCAGGGCAAGCTGGTGCGCACCCTGTCCGGCCGGATGATCGACATGGTCCTGGACATCCGCAAGGGCTCCGACACCTTCGGCTGCATCCTGCTGGTGGACATGCCGGCCGAACCCGAACCCGATCCCGGCTGGCGGGAATGGATCTGGGTGCCGCCCGGATTCGCCCACGGCAACTTCTTCCCGGTCCAGACCCAGATCGAGTATTTCTGCACCGGCGAATACAACCCCCAATGCGAGGCCGGCATCAATCCCCGCAGCCAGGACCTGGACTGGTCCCTGTGCGATCCGGACTTGAAGGAGCTCTATAACCGGATCGTCTCCTCGACCGATCTGATCTCGACCAAGGACGACCAGGGCTTCAGCCTCAAACAATGGTCCCAAAACAAAAACGCCGACCGCTTTGTCTTCGAAAGGATCATATAACTTCTAAGGGCGTCTAATGCTCTGTCGAAAGGCCTGCGGATTGGCTTTCCAGCGGGCCTCAATCGTCGCGTCCGCCAGCCAGATGCACGCTGATATTTCGTAAATCAATGAACCGGCTAATGTTTTCGACCGAGCAGGCGTCTAACAAAACGACCGGGCCGGCCAAACCGGGGCGTTGTGATGCCCGGACGACGGATTATGTTGGAGTGCCTGCATCACATCGGCGCCGACCGCGTTCTCTTTGAAAAAGTCTCCTGCCGATTATTACAGACCGCACATATTGTCCAGATTAGCACAAAGAACGCCTTTTGCCCAGGCCGCATAACCAGACCAATGGACCGGGCCGACCTAGGCCGTTGAATCGCAAGTACATAGGCAAGGGCACCGGTTGGTTGCCGGCTCGTGTTCCGGCTAAGGACCGCGTGGGCCTACCGGCAAGACGTCCCGGACGGTTGCCGGCTCGGTCCGGGAGCTTGCGGCATATCCCGGCCGCCCACGCCGTTGAGAGGGCTTTTTGGCCTCGAAAATCGGCATGGGCAACGGCCCGAAAGGGGCCTCAATAACGACGGACGGGCGAGGCCGCACTTAACCCCATTGGCCATAAATAATTACATTAGCACACAAGTCAGGTTATACCAATATCAGCGATCGTAACCAGGGTTTTTACGGGGTAAAATCCTCCAGACCCTGATTTTTCAGTTGAAATTCGGCTGGAATTTGCTATTATTGTTTAATGGAATTCGACCGGATATGAGCAGGAGGATTACGTGGAAATTTCATGTCCGGTGCGCGTTGCCATGAGGAAGTAAGGAAGAGTAGGGAAGGGAGAAAACTACAAACCGGTCCACGATATACCCGGGAAGGATGCAGCCAGCGTTTCTCGGATCAACTCATCCGACGGGGTTTATCGGCGTTTGTTCCCCCCTTCTCGACATCGGGTTCTCTACACAGCGAGACAGGCCATTTCATGATCTAGGCACCGGGCGGCGTCGGCAGCGATCACGCCGAGGGTGCCCGTTAGGAAACGGCTTGCGGGCGGCAAAGGCCCATACCCGGTGCGAGTGTGCCTCTTCCACAAGACAGCTCGGATGGAGCCATTTCCTGCGAACAGCCAGGGAATTCGCCGGGAGAGAGAAACAAAGAGGGGAGAACACGTGCATGTTGGCAACAGTGTGCCAATATTGGAGCCGAATTCTACATCGACCCGGTCAAACACTCCCTAAACGTATAAAAAGCGCGGAGGATCTGCGGACGGTGATGCAGCGGGAACGCTGCCGCGTGGATCGCAACTCCCACGTATATTCCGTGGCGGTCTTTACCGTCGACGCCCGCAAGGTGACGGGGCCCTCCGCGGCCCAGATCGCCGAGGTGCTCGTCCAGCGAATGCGGGGCACCGACGAGGCGGGCTGGTTCGACGACGACCACCTGGCCGTCATCCTGGATGACACGGGACCGACGGGGGCCTGGAAATTCTGCCAGGACGTCTCGGGCCTGATCGAGAAAAAATGCGGCCTGAAGCCGGAATGCCGGGTGTATGCCTATTCCTCCCTGCCGAACAGCAACGATCGGGACGCCAACGGCCCCGGCGGCCTGCGGCGGCACAACGATTCCGACGACCGGCCGCAGACCGGCGGCCCCGAGGATCACCCGCGAATGGTGAACGATAGAGACCGCCAACCCGCGGCTCAACCCGAGCCGGTCGGCGTCAGCCGGGAGTGCCGGACGGAACCGTCCTGCCCGCCGGTCGAAAACCTGACGCCCTACCTGGTCCCGCGCATCGCCCGGATCAAGCGGCTCATGGACGTGAGCATCGCCGGGATCATGCTTGTCCTGCTGACGCCGCTGTTTTTGGCGGTGGCCGCCCTGATCAAAATCGTCTCCCGCGGACCGGTATTCTTCCGGCAGGAACGGATCGGATTCATGGGACGGCCCTTCCGGATGTGGAAATTCCGCACCATGAAGGTCAACGCGGATTCCTCGGCCCACCGGCGCTACCTGGCCGAACTGATCCAAAGCGACGCGAGCCCGGACGACCGATCCGGCAAGGCGATGCGCAAGATCGCCAACGATCCCCGGATCATCCCCCTGGGCAATCTGCTCCGCAAGTGCTGCATCGACGAGCTGCCGCAGTTGTTCAATGTGCTCAAGGGCCAGATGAGCCTGATCGGGCCGCGGCCGCCGATCCCCTACGAGGTCGAGGAATACCAGCATTGGCATCGGGGCCGTTTCGACACGATCCCCGGCATGACGGGCCTGTGGCAGGTCAACGGCAAGAACCGAACCACGTTCAAGCAGATGGTCCGGTATGACATCACCTATGCCCGCCACATGTCGCTGTGGATGGACGTCAAGATCCTGGCCGGGACGATCCCGGCGATCGTGTCCCAAATCAAGCAGCCGTAATTGTGAACTTCTGCCCAGCAGATTTCTTTTCTCTCGCTTATCGCCCCTGAAGGAGAGCCTCTGTGCAAACGGAATTGAATCTCGGAGTCATCGGGTGCGGTTACTGGGGTCCGAATCTGATTCGGAACTTCCAGAACCTGCCGGAGTGCCGGGTCAAGACGGTCTGCGATCTGGATACCAAACGCCTCCAGCACATGCAGGACCTCTATCCGCGGCTGAAGGCCACCACCGATGCCGACCAGATCATCGACGACGACGACATCCAGGCCACGGTCATCGTCACGCCGGTCAGCCTGCATTACGATCTGGCCCGGCGCAGTCTGCTGGCCGACAAGCACGTCTTCGTGGAAAAACCCATGGCGACCTCCACCGCCGAATGCGCCGAGTTGGTCGAGCTGGCCCGCCAAAAACAGCGGACGCTGATGGTCGGCCATACGTTCATCTTCACCCCCGTCGTGCGCCGCATCAAGGAGATCATCGCCTCCGGGGACATCGGCGAGATCTGCTACGTCAGCTCCCGCCGGCTGAACCTGGGCCTCTTCCAGAAGGACATCAACGTCACCTGGGACCTGGCCCCCCACGACATCTCCATCATCCTGTTCTGGCTCAACCAGATGCCCCGCTCGGTGAACTGCCAGGGCAAGGCCCACATGGTCCCCGGCATCGAGGACGTCACGAACCTGTCGCTCAATTTCCACAACGGCAAGTTCGCCGCCATCCAGAGCAGCTGGCTCGATCCGAACAAGATCCGGGAGATGACCATCGTCGGCACGAAGAAGATGATCGTCTACAACGACATGGAGCCGCTGGAGAAGATCAAGATCTTCGACAAGCGCGTGGAAACGCCCCCCCACTACGACACCTTCGGGGAATTCCAATACTCCTACCACTACGGCGACACCTACTCGCCCTACGTCAAGCAGGTCGAACCGCTCAAGCTGGAGTGCCAGAATTTCATCGACTGCATCCGCAGCGGCGACAAGCCCGAATCCTCCGGCCTGGAAGGCATGCAGGTCGTGCAGATCCTCGAGGCCTCCTCGCAGTCCCTCCGGCAAAACGGCGCCGAGGTGGTGATCCGCCCGCCGGCGGCCTGCCCGACGACAGAAAAGCTGTCCTGCACGAAAAAAGGCTAGGGGCCGTTTTGTAAGCCCCGGCCAAAGGTAATCACCGCCGTAATAACCGGCCGGTCCGTCCGAATCAGAACAGGCTGCCCGTGCGGCCTTGAGTTGCCGGCGCACCCAGCAATACGGCGACCCCACCCGGATAGGGGCCGTTGGCGGGGTGTGCAAACGATTTCGGTCGTCCGGGCCGCGAACGCACCGGCGCCGATGCGATCCAGAGCCGTCGGTCAGGAAGCAGCAACACCCATCGGTGCCCCGACGTTCGGCACGTGCCTTGTCCCCCTGAATATCGCAACGGGTTGGATTCACCAGCCTGTCCGAACGGCGACGACACCGAACGACATGACAACACCCGATCCCCAGGATCCGGCGCGGTCGATTGAAGGACATCGTCCCATGAAACTGATCAACATCTGCGGCACCCGCCCCAACTTCATCAAGATCGCGGCCCTCATGGCCGCCTACGAACACTACTCCGCCATCGAGCCGCTGCTGGTCCACACCGGCCAGCATTACGACCAGCGGATGAGCGATCTGTTCTTCCGCGAGCTGGGCATCCCCCAGCCCGACGTGAACCTGGGCGTCGGCTCCGGCACCCACGCCGCCCAGACCGCCGAGATCATGAAACAGTTCGAATCGTACGTGCTGGAGAACCGCCCGGACGCGGTCCTGGTGGTCGGCGACGTCAACAGCACGATCGCCTGCGGCCTGGTGGCCGCCAAGCTGGGCATCCGGCTGATCCACGTCGAGGCGGGCCTGCGCAGCTTCGACCGCACCATGCCGGAGGAGATCAACCGGCTGCTGACCGACGCCATCAGCGACATGCTCTTTTGCAGCGAACCGAGCGGCGTGGACAACCTGCTCCGGGAAGGTAAATCCGCCGAGAGCATCTTCCTGGTGGGCAACGTCATGATCGACACCCTCCTGCGCAACCGCGACAAGGCGGAAGATTCTCCGATCCTGGAAACCCTCCGGCTGGACGGCGGTGACTACGCCGTGCTCACGCTGCACCGCCCGGCGAACGTGGACGACCCCGACGTGCTGGCCGGCATCCTCGCCGCGATCGGCGAGATCCAACGGCACATGCCGATCTGCTTCGCGGTGCATCCCCGCACCCGCAAGCTGCTGGCCCAGAACACCAAGGGCCCCCGCCTGGAAGAGATGGCCCACGTCCGGCTGACGGATCCCTTGGGCTACCTGGATTTTCTCAAGTTGATCGCCCACGCCCGCGTGGTCCTGACCGATTCCGGCGGCATCCAGGAGGAGACGACCATTCTCCAGGTGCCCTGTCTGACCCTGCGGGAAAACACCGAGCGGCCCGTGACCATCCAGTCCGGCTACAACGAGCTGGTGGGCATGGACCCGGACCGGATCCTGTCCGGCTGGAAACGGGCCACCAACGGCTCGGCGCCGACAGGGAGCCGCCCGGAGCTCTGGGACGGCCGCGCGGGCGACCGGATCGCCAAGATCCTCAGCGACAACGTCTAATCCACTCCCGCCGGTATAAGCCGGCGTGAACGACAACACGGTTGATTACGGCAACATTTGCCCCCGGCACAGGAAAGACGGCACCCCCATGGAACCAAACACCGGCACCCGCAAGATCGCCCCCAACGTGATACTGGGCCAGGACGTGAAGATCTATGACTTCGTCAACCTCTACGGCTGCACGATCGGAGACCACACCAAGATCGGCACCTTCGTCGAGGTGCAGAAGAACGCCACGATCGGCCGGCACTGCAAGATCTCCAGCCACACCTTCATCTGCGAAGGGGTGACCATCGAGGACAACGTCTTCGTGGGGCACAACGTCACCTTCATCAACGACCGCTACCCCCGGGCCACCAATCCGGACGGCTCCCTGCAGACCGAGGCGGACTGGCACTGCATCCCCACCCGGATCAAGCAGGGCGCCTCCATCGGCTCGAGCGTCACGATCCTCTGCGGCGTCACGGTGGGCGAACACGCCGTGATCGGGGCCGGCAGCGTGGTGACCAAGGACGTCCCGGCCCACAGCGTCGTGGCCGGAAACCCCGCCCGTCCCCTACGCCAACGGAACCCGGGTGCCGTCTGCCCGGACCAGGAAGGGCGTTAAAGTGAATAGAGGCACGTCGGATAACCAATACAATCGGCATAACCGGGGCCGTATCAAACTGGATCGGGAATTATCTAAAACTTAAAAGAAGCGCCGGGGCGAATCGACACGATAGTCTAAAAATGGAGGCCGCCAGAACACCCCAAAGGCGGTATCGCCGGAAGGTAAAGGAGTGATCATCCATGAAAGTTCCGTTCCTGGATCTCAAAGCGCAGTACGAGAGCATCCGCCCGGAAGTGAACCAGGCCCTCCAGCAGGTCCTGGACAAGACCGCCTTCGCCGGCGGCCCCTTCGTCAGCCGGTTCGAGGAGGAATTCGCCGCCTACTGCGGCTGCGCCCATGCCGTCGGGGTCTCCAGCGGAACGTCGGCGCTCTGGCTGGCCCTGCTGGCCCTGGGGATCGGGCCCGGCGACGAGGTGATCACCGCCGCCAACACCTTCATCGCCACGGCCGAGGCCATCAGCTTCTGCGGGGCCAAGCCGGTCTTCGTCGACGTCGTCGAGGAGACCTTCAACATGGATCCCGCCGGCCTCCAAGAGGCCATCACCGAGAAGACCAAGGCCGTCATCCCCGTCCATCTTTACGGTCAGATGGCGGACATGGACCCCATCCGCCGGATCGCCCGCAAGCATCACCTGCGCCTGATCGAGGACGCCAGCCAGTCCCACGGGGCCGAATACCAGGGCCGCCGGGCGGGCTCCTTCGGCGATGCGGGGTGCTTCAGCTTCTATCCGGGCAAAAACCTGGGCGCCTACGGCGAGGCCGGCGCCGTCGTGACCGACCACGCCGAGGTCGCCGACGTCATCCGCTGCCTGCGGGACCACGGCCAGCGGCAGAAGTACTATCACGCCTGCGTCGGCTGGAACGCCCGCATGGACGGCTTCCAGGGCGCGATCCTGAGCGTCAAGCTCAAGCACCTCGACGACTGGAACCAGGCCCGCCGGCGGAACGCCCACCGCTATCACGCGGTCCTGCCCGACCACGACCAGATGCACCTGCCGCGGGAGGCCGCCTACGGCAAATCGGTCTTCCATATCTACGCCGTGCGCGTGCCCGACCGGGACCGGCTCATCCAGGAACTGGCCGAACGGGACATCCATTGCGCGATCCATTACCCCGTCCCGCTGCACCTGCAGGACGCCTACGAATCCCTCGGCTACGAGAAAGGGAGCTTCCCCGTGGCCGAGCGGTGCGCCGATCAGATCGTCTCCCTGCCGATGTACCCCGAGCTGAGCGCCGAGCAGATCGAATACGTCGGCCGCGAGATCCACGCCGCCCTGGAACGCCAGACGGAATCGCAGCAGACCTAGGCCACCCCGGCCTTACCGGCCCCCGAAGGCTGTTGCAACGCCGGGACGGCGAGTTTTGTCAGTCAGAGTGTATAAGGTCCTGCTCCATGACCGACCTGCACGTGCCGCTTGCCGATCCGTTCGGCCGAGCCGATTGGGACAGCCGACTGGGCAACCACCCGGACGCCGGCGTCTTCCACACCGCCGAGTGGGCCCGGGTGCTCCAGGAAACCTACGGCTACGAACCACTCTACGCACCGGGCGCCCGGACGGATGCGGCGCTCTGGCCGGTGATGGAGGTCCGCAGCCGGCTGACCGGGCACCGGGGGGTGTCGCTGCCCTTTACCGATTACTGCGATCCGCTGCTGGAGCCGGCCCAGGTCGAGGCGCACCTGGAGCGGCTCTGCCGGACGGCCCGCCAACACCGCTGGCGATACCTGGAGCTGCGGCCCGGCCAGATGGACCTGGCCGGCCGGCCGGTGTATCGAAAATACCTGCGGCACAGCCTGGAGCTGGGACCGGATGCGCAGGCCCTGTTCGACCGCCTCCGCCCCAGCGTGCGGCGGAACATCCGCAAGGCCCGCCGGCTGGGCATACGCGTCGAGCGCTCCGTGCAGCCTGGTGCCGTGCGGGAGTATTACCGCCTGCACTGCCTGATCCGCAAACACCACGGCCTGCCGCCCCAGCCGTTTCGCTTCTTCGAGCGGATCGGCGAACACCTGCTGCGTCCGGAAAACGGCCTCGTCCTGCTGGCCCGGCACGACCAAACCTGCATCGCCGGGGCCGTGTTCCTGCGGTTTCGCGACCGGGCGTTCTATAAGTTCGGGGCCTGCGATCGGCGCTATCAGCAATGGCGCCCCAACGACCTGCTGTTCTGGGAGGCGATCGAGTGGCTCGGCCAAAACGGGCATTCCCGCCTCTGTCTGGGACGGACGGAGCCGGAAAACACGGGCCTCAGACGCTTCAAAATGGGCTGGGGAGCACGGGAATTTCCGCTGTATTACTATCGCTATCATGTCGGCAAAGACGCCTTCGTGGCCGGCGGCGAGGCGGGCGTGCCGGGCTATCCCGGATTTCGCCACCTGCCGGTGGGGCTGCTGAAACTGATGGGGGCCTGTGCCTACAGGCACATGGGCTAATGCCAGACGGCACAACGAATCGAATGCCTTCCGTAAACTCCAAGACATCCGAGTCGCCTTGCGGCGGTACAGGAACCGCGGCACCGGTCCGCCTGGAATGGATCGATCCGCTTACCGACGACCGCTGGGACCGCTTCGTCGATGACCACCCTTACGGCTGGCTCTGCCATCGGGCCGCCTGGAAACAGGTGCTGGAATCGGCGTTCCCCCACATGCGAGGTTATTATCCGGTCCTGCAGGATGCCGCCAGCGGCGATTTGTTGGCGGCGCTGCCGCTGTATCACGTTTCCAGCCGCCTGACCGGCAGCCGGCTGGTAAGCATCCCCTTCGCCAGCCTCTGCGATCCTCTGATCCAGAACGACGACCAATGGCAACAGCTCTGGCCGGCCGTCCTGGAATTGCAGCGGCGCTGCCGGACCGGTCACGTGGAGATCCGCACCCATGCCTGCCGCCAGGGTGAGAAGGACGAGCGTATCGGCCGGCGCTGTTTTTTCCTCCACCATTGCCTGGGCCTGGACCGGCCGGCGGCGGAACTTAAGGCCAGCTTCCACCGCACCTGCGTGCGGCAGCGGATCGACCGGGCCGAGAAGAGCGGGCTGACCCTGCAAATCGGCCGGCTGGAATCGGATTTGAAAACCTTTTACGACCTCTACGTGCTGACCCGAAAACGCAAGGCCCTGCCGCCCCAGCCCTACGCCTTCCTCGAGGCCCTCTGGCGGGCGTTTGAGCCGACGGGGAACCTGGAACTACTGCTGGCGGAATACCGCGGGAGCTTCCCGGCCGGGATGATCCTGCTGAAGTACAAGGACCGGGTCTCGGCGGAATTCGCCGTCTCCGACGACAACTTCCGCCACATCAGCCCCAACCATTTCCTGTTCTGGCGGGCGATCCAGGCCGCCAGCAGCGAAGGCTACCGCCGGTTCGATTTCGGCCGGACATCGCCCCGCCAGGAATCGCTGCTGGATTTCAAGCGCCGCTGGGGAACCGAGCAAGAGGACCTGCCCGAGCTGTACCACCCGGCCGAGGCCTGCCCGAACGACGACCAGGGCGAATCCGACTGGAAATACCGGATGGTCCAGGGCCTCAGCCGCCGCATCCCCCTGTGCTGGCAGGGCCGCTGGGGACGCTTCATCTATCGCCACCTGGGCTAAACGCCCCGCAACGTTACAACACGATACAATAACATCGCCGGGTGCCCTTCGGCGCGTCGCCGATCCAGACGGCAGGCAATGGGGATTTACCCGGAACCACCGAGAATTGCACCATCGGGAGTGGAAGCCATCGAATCGAACGCCGAAGCGAAATCCGCCCTGCGGATCGCCCTCTTGACCGATCCGGGCAACCTCTACAGCGGCTCGTTCCTGCAACACGTGGCCCCAGACGTCCTGGCGCGAATCAACTTGGATGTCTACATCATCCGGCCCAAGCGCGAAGAGTTTTCGCTGGTCAAAAAATGCCTCTATTTCGTCAAATACGTCGGTTGCCTGCGGCTGGTCAGACGCCTGTTCTCGGCGGCCGCTTTGAGCGCCGAAACCGTGGCCCAGGTCCGGCGCCTGGCGTATACCACAGTGCGGATCGACGAGCTGGAGGACCGCCTGCGCCGGGGGCGTTACGATATCGGCCTGGTCGTCTCCCTGGGCCACATCCTGAAACGTCCGATCCTGGGGGCCACCCGCCTGGGATTCTATAATTTTCACCCCGGTTGCCTCTCGGACAACCGGGGGCCCGAGCCGGTCTTTTGGAGCATGTACCTGGGCATGCCCGCCCTGACAGTGGTGCTGCATCGGATGACCGAGGCCATCGACGCCGGGGACATCGTGGCCGAGCGCTCCATCGCCATGCCGAGCACGTCCGAGCCGGAGAACATCGCGGCGGCCGGCCAACTGGCGGCGCAGATCTTCAATGAAACCATATTCCAATTGGAAACCCGCAAATCCCAAACGGCTGCCGCAGGAACCTACCGCCGCCGGCCCACCATCCTGCAGCGCCATTGGCTGGTGTGCAAGACGGCCTATCGCCGCCGCTGCCGCCAGGTGGCACCGGATCGGGGCGATGGGTCGTAACCTCGTCCAGGCCCCCGGCAATCCTTTCATCTTTGATGCCTGAAAAGCATAGACATCCAACGCATCGGCGTTGGGACGTTTGTCTTCCGGTTGTTCGATGTCCTTACAACCTTAGCGGGAAACCATTCGGATCGGTCGGGATCGTTCACCTTGCCCTTTCGGGATTGCCGGAGCCGCGGCGGCGCGGGTCCGAAAGGCCGGGATTTCGGAACCAGAGAAAGACCGATGCGCACCGAGCGTCAGGACAATCAGAATTTTTCAACGGTCCCATCGGTCGGACCGTCATCGCAGGGTGATCTTTTGTTCACGAAGTTGTACTACCACCTGAAACCCTTTGTTCCGCCGAGATTTCTTCTCTCGCTGCGGCAATGGAACTGCCGCCGCAAGTGGAGCCGGTACCGCCATGTCTGGCCGATCCTGGCGAACGCCGGCGCGCCGCCGGCCGGCTGGCCCGGCTGGCCCGACAACAAGCGCTTCGCCCTGATCCTGACCCATGACGTCGATTCGATCACCGGCCAGGAAAACTGTCCGGCCCTAATGGAGCTGGAGGAACGCTGCGGCTTCCGTTCCGGATTCTACTTCGTGCCGGAAAAATACCCCCTCGACCACGACCTCCTGCGCCAAGTGCCCGCCCGGGGATTCGAGCTGGGCCTGCACGGCCTGCGGCACGACGGATTCCTGTATGCCTCCCGGGAGATCTTCAACCGCCGGGCCCGGCGGATCAACCGCTACCTGCACCGCTGGCGGGCGGTGGGATTCCGCTCGCCCTCCATGCATCACGTGCTGGACTGGCTGGGCCAGCTCGACATCGAGTACGACTGCTCCACGGCGGACATCGATCCCTTCGAGCCCCAGCCGCTCATGCTGGGCACCATCTGGCCCTGCACCATTCCCTGCCCGCGGGGAACGGGCAGTTTCGTCGAGCTGCCCTACACCCTGCCGCAGGATTTCACCCTGTTCGGCATGCTGGGAGAATCCTCCATCGCCGTCTGGAAGGCCAAGCTGGACTGGATCGCCGAGCGCGGCGGCATGGCCCTGCTGCTGACCCATCCGGATTACATGGACCG
>JAFGFX010000062.1 GCA_016930855.1 Sedimentisphaerales bacterium
AAGGCCCTGCAACTGGCGCAGAAGCGCACCCCCCCGCCGGCCGGCAGCGACCTGCGGCAAAAAGTGATGGATCTCCTGCGCCTGGAGTCATTCCGGCGGCGGACGGAGCAGCCGTCGGAGCGGCCATCGGTGCCCTATCGCATCCTGCCCGGCCGGGGCAATCGGGATTACCCCCAACGGTACGCGGTCACCTACGCGGTCGAGACCGAGCCGGGCATCCACGCGATTGTCACCCTGCTGCGGAATGAATCCTGGCAGTCGCGGCCGCCCCAGGGCGAGCGGCGCGCCATCCTGTACATCGCGCATCATTCGGCCGACGCCGAGCTGCGCGAGGACCCGTTCCTGGCCGAATTGTGCCGGGCGAATCCGGAGACGCCCTTTTATGCCTGCGACGTCCGCGGGATCGGCGAGTCGCGGCCGGACACCTGCCAGCCGGACAGCTTCCTGCACCCCTACGGCAGCGATTACTTTTACGCCATCCACTCGATCATGCTCGATCGGCCCTACCTCGGCCAGAAGACGGGCGATGTCCTGCGGGTGCTGGACTGGCTCGGCGAGCAGGGCTGCCGGGATGTCCAGCTCGTCGGCCGCGGCTGGGGCGCCCTGCCGGCCACCTTCGCCGCCCTGCTGTCCGATCGGGTCAGCCAGGTAACGCTCAAAAACGCCCTGACCAGCTTTTCGGCCGTGGCGACCAGCGAGACCTACGCCTGGCCGCTGTCCTGCCTGATACCGGGCGTGCTGGAACAGTTCGATCTGCCCGACTGCTATCGGGAATTACAAGCGAAAAAACATCTGGTCCTGCTGGAACCCTGGGACGAAAACGCCGAAATTGTCCCGTCCGATTGATCCTCCGTCAGACCGGTAGACAGACAAACCGCCCGGCCGCCCATTTCGCGGCGGTGAACGCGACGCCACCAAATGGTTGGCCCCGACAGCAAAAAAGGATTGGCTGCGGTCGGACGGGGCTGCTTTAATATGAAGTGCTAACGCCCAATTCGGGCGGCTTGAAGGGAAAGGCGGCTGGTCATGATGAGGATATCCAGACGAATCTGTTTTGCCGTGGCGGTACTGGCCTGCTCGGTGATGATGGGCACGACGGCGGCACTAACGGCCGAATCGGCGCCGGCGGGCGCCGCGGATCCATACCCGGCGGACCGCCAGGTGATGGCCTTTTACTATCCCTGGTACGGAATCCCCGCCGGGCCCGGCGGGGCCGGCCGGACCCTCCACTGGGGCCGGATCGACGCGACCAACCACGACATCGCCGCCAGTACGCACTATCCCGAGCTGGGGGCCTACGATTCCCACGATCCCAAGATCATCGATCAACACTGCCGCTGGGCGAGGCAGGCCGCCATCGATGCCTTCATTGTCAGTTGGTGGGACAACGGCGGATACGAGGATCGGGCCATGGTGGCGATCCTGGACGCCTGCCAAAAACACGGTCTGAAGGCCTGTATCTATTACGAGGCCGTGCCGGCGCCGAAGGATGCGGCCGCCGCCGCCGGTGATCTGCGGCAGGTGCTGACCCGGCTCGGCGGCCACCCGGCCTATCTCCGCGTGCGGGACAAACCGGTCGTGTTCATCTACGTCCGGGCCCTCAACGAGCTGGGTCTGCTCGGTTGGCGGCAGGCCCTCAAGCAACTCCGCGAGGGTCACCCGCCGGGCTGCGTCGCCATCGGCGATCAATTCAGCTACGGGGCCGCCCGCGTCTTCGACGGCGTCCACACCTACAACACCGCCGGCATGCTCGCCGGCCAAGCACTGGATTTGGTCCAGACCTGGGCCGCCGAATCGTTTGACGCCTGGGCGCGCCTGGCCCGCCAGGCGGGAAAGATCAGCACCTTGACCATCATCCCCGGATACGACGACACCAAGATACGCCATCCCGGCCTGAGCGTCGATCGGCAGGACACCCGCCTCTATCGACTGCAATGGCAGCAGGCCCTGCGGGCCGATCCCGACTGGATCCTGATCACCAGCTTCAACGAGTGGCATGAGGGCAGCGAGATCGAACCGTCCTGGCAGGACGGCCGGACCTATCTGGAGCTGACCGGCCAGTTCGCCCGCCAGTTCAAGGCCGCCGAACGAAGACCGCCGGCGGCACAGAAACCGGCCGGTCACCAAGTGCAGCGGGAAATCTCACCCGCGGAAAGTGACCTCCTGCGCAAGCAGCTCGACGCGGTGCGGATCGGCGTGCTGCCCCAGCCGGAGTCGATGGCGTTCTGGTGGCTGCTGGACCAGCGGGCCGAGATGGAACTGCTGGACTGGAACCAACTGCTCGGCGAGGAGTTCACCGCCGAGCGCTATCCGCTGCTGCTGTACGCCGCCGGGGAGCACTACCGCCCCAGCGTGCAGACAGCCGGCGACATCGACGCGGCCCTGCGGCGCTATCTCGAGTCCGGCGGCCTGCTGATCGCGATGCCGCAATCGGCCTGGCCCTTCTACTACGACGAGCAGGGCCGCGCGGTCAACCACAGCGACCGGTTCGGCCTGACGCTGCGGATGGGGCCGGAGACGCCGCCGGCCGGCGAGGAGTTGGCATTCGTCCAGCCCGAGCGGAACTTGCGGCATCTGCCCCAACGGTTTGCCTTCCCGGCCGGCGGGGATCGGCGCTGGCGGCCTCTGCTCAGGGCGGATCATGTCCGCTACGTGCCGCTGCTGCAACTGCAGGGCCCGGACGGCCGCTCCTTGGGCGAGGCGGCGGCGTACGGGCAACTACCCGGCGGCGGCGGCATCTGCTACTGCTGGTTCGGCCTGCTGACGCAGGATTATTCCGAAGCGCTCCTGCATGACCTGTTTTCGTTCTTGCTGAGCCGACGCTGAACCGGCCGCCGATTCGTATTGGGGGATTCGGCCACACGGGCGGGCCTGTCGCATCGCAGGCAATTCAAAGGCATCGCGGCGGAAAGAAAAAATCCCGCAAAAGGAGACTGGAAATGAAGGCGGCAGTGATTGAGCAACACGGCGGGCCGGACCGGATACGGATCGCAGAGATGCCCGAGCCGCAGTGCGGGCCGGACGAGGTGCTGCTGGAGGTCCGGGCCGCGGCGCTGAACCATCTGGATATCTGGGTCTGCAAGGGGCGGCGGGGGTTGGAGCTGTCCCTGCCGCACGTGCTGGGCTCCGACGCGGCCGGGATCGTGATCACCGCGGGCGAGCGCGTCGAGCACCTGGCGGCCGGGGACGAAGTCGTGCTTTATCCCGGATTGTACTGCGGCCATTGCGAATTCTGCCGCCGGGGCGAGCACGGCCTGTGCGAGTCGTTTGGGATCCTGGGGGCCGGCCGATCCGGCACCTTCGCCCAGCGGGTGGCCGTGCCGGCACGCTGTGCGTTTCCCAAGCCGAAGCATCTGAGCTTCAGCGAGGCGGCCGCCCTGGGTATCGATCACCTGACGGCCTGGCGGATGCTGATTGGCCGTGCCCGCCTGACGGTCGGGCAAAGCGTCCTGATCCACGGCATCGGAGGCGGGGCGGCCTTGGCGGGCCTGCAGATCGCCAAACTCGCCGGCGCCGAGGTGATCGTGACCTCGTCCTCGCCGGATAAACTGGAGCAAGCCCGGCGGCTGGGGGCTGATTACGGCATTCTCTACCGCCGGGCGGACGTGGCGGCCAAGGTCAGGCAATGGACCCAAAAAAGAGGCGTGGACGTCATCCTCGACTCGACTGGCGCCGAGACCTGGGCCATCAACGAGCAGTCGCTGCGCCGCGGTGGTACCGTCGTGCATTGCGGCGTCACCACCGGCGCCGAGGCCACGGTCAACATCCGCAATCTCTACTGGAACCAGATCCAGATCCTCGGCTCGACCATGGGTTCCCAGGAGGATTTCCGGGCGATGCTGCGGGCGGTCTGCCTCCACGGCCTCAAGCCGGTGATCGATTCGGTGCATCCGCTGGACCATGCCGGCCAGGCGATGAAACGGCTGGAAAAGGGCGAGCAGTTCGGTAAGATCGTCCTGGAGATCCAATAGGCCTGCCGCCGGCCGATCTTATGGCGGTCAGGGAATACGCTCATGAAAAGCATACTGGGAATCATCGGCAGTCCCCGCCCTCGGGGCAATACCCACCTGCTGGTCGAATCCGTCCTGGCCGGCGGCGCGGATGCCGGCGGTGATACCCGCCTGCTGCCGCTGGGATCGCTGCGGATCGCCGAATGCGACGGCTGCCACGCCTGCTGGCGGCAAAAACCCTGTCCCAAGGCCGACGACATGAACGAGATCTACCCCGTCATCGAAGCCAGCGACGTGCTGGTCTTCGGCACACCGGTGTACTGGTACGGCCCGACGGCCCTCATGAAGGCCTTCATCGACCGGTTCGTCTATTTCAACTGCCCTGCCCACCGCGGCGGGATCCGGGGCAAGGCCGCCGCCGTCGCGATTGCCTTCGAGGAAGCCGACCCCAAAATCGCCCAGCCCCTCGTGGACTTTTTTCAGCGATGTTTTGACTACCTGGAATTGTCATTCGCCGGTACAATATTGGCGCCCGGCGTGACCAAGAAAGGCGAGATCCGAACCAGGCCCGAGATCCTGGATGAGGCCTACGCGCTGGGTAAGAGCCTGGCCGGATAAGATCGTCGGACAAACCGGGGACAGCCGCTTGGCCGGATCGGCGTTCCCGTACTTGAGTTCACCGCCCCAGCCAGAACGATTGCATTACTGGTAAGTGTCGACAAAGGAAAGGAGACCTCTCCCATGCGCAAATCACTCGTTCTATTCGTTGGATTGGTTCTGGGCTCGTGCCTGGGCGCCGTCGCCGAGGAGATCACCTACCTCGACCTGATCGGCCGGCTGACCGATCTGGAACGCCTGGCCGAGCTGCCGGCGGCCGGCGAGAAATGCCAGCAGTGGTCCAGTTACGACCGGGCGAGCCACTATGACCAAAACAGCGGCGCCTACATGAGGTGGGACGCCAACGGCGACGGCGACGGCATCATCCGCAAGGAAGGCGATGTGCTGGTGTTCGCCGAGATGGAAGGGCCCGGTGTCATCTGGCGGATCTGGTCGGCGCTGGCCAACCAGGGCCACGTGAAGATCTACCTGGACGGCAATCCCGAGCCGGTGGTCGATCTGCCGTTCATCGGCTACTTCGACAGGCAACACGAACCGTTCACCCGAGCCGCACTGGTCCACACGACCGCCCGCGGCCAGAACAATTATATCCCGATTCCCTTCCAGAAATCCTGCAAGATCGTCGGCGAGGGCGACTGGGGCCGCTACTATCACTTCACCTACACCACCTACCCCCCAGGCACCAAACTGCCGACCTTTGGCATGAACCTCAGCGCCGCCGAATCGGCCGCCCTTGATCGGGCCAACGAGATCCTCAGCCGCGGCGGCGTCGACGCCGCCGCGTCGCGGGCCGGCCAGAAAACCGAAACGTTCGACGTCGCCCTGGAACCCGGCCAAACCCGGACCGTCACCGAGCTCGCCGGGCCCCGCGCCATCACTGCCCTCGAGGTGAAACTGGCCGTACCGGAGGCACCGGAAAGCTACGACGTCCTGCGGGAACTGTCCATCGCCCTCTACTGGGACGGCCAGACGCAGCCCGCCGTCTGGGCGCCGCTCGGCGATTTCTTCGGCTCCGCCCCCGGCGAGAACCTCTACCGATCCCTGCCGCTGGGCATGACCGAGGACGGCTACTACTGCCGCTGGTACATGCCCTTCGCCCAGAGCGCCAAGCTGCAATTGGCCAATGACGGCACCGCGAAACGCAACGTCAAGATGCAGCTCGTCCACGCGCCCCTGTCGCGCCCCATCGAACGGCTGGGCCGCTTCCACGCCAAGTGGCACCGTGACGCCTTTAGCCCGGCCGAGCCCGAACGGCGGGCCATCGACTGGACCCTGCTGACGACACGGGGCCGGGGCCGCTTCTGCGGGGTCATGCTGCACGTCTGGAACCCCCGCGGCAACTGGTGGGGCGAAGGCGATGAAAAATTCTTCGTCGACGGCGAGAAGTTCCCCTCCACCATCGGCACCGGCTCGGAAGACTACTTCGGCTATGCCTGGTGCAATCCGGAGCTCTTCAGCAACTGCTACCACAACCAGACGATCAGCATGAACAACCGCGGGCACGTCAGCGTCAACCGCTGGCAGATCACCGACAATCTCCCCTTTCAAAGCTCCTTCGAGGGGGCCATCGAGAAATACTTCCCCAACAGCCGCCCCACCCTGTATGCCAGCACCTCGTACTGGTATCTCGACAGCCGGGGGACCGATCCGTACCCGCCGCTACCGGTCACCGACCGCAAGGGCTACTGGGGCGAGATCAAGATCTTCCGTGTCAAAGGCGCCCTGGAGGGTGAAAAGCTCAAGATCCTGTCGAAATCCCGCGGCAACCCCCGGCCGCAGGACATGGCCGGTTTTGGCGAGGGGTGGTCGAACGAGTCCCATCTGTGGTGGACCGACGCCCAGATCGGCGACACGCTGGATCTGGCGGTTCCCGTGACCAAGGCCGGCACCTACCGCCTCAAGATGCAGCTGACCAAGGCCAGGGACTACGGCATCGTGCAGCTCTACCTGGACGGCAACCGGCTGGTCGGCCCCCTCGATCTCTACGACAAAGACGTCGTGCCCAGCGGGCCGCTGGACATGGGCGTCCACGAGCTGAGCCCGGGCCAGCACAAGCTGACCGTCGAGATCACCGGCCGGAATCCCCAGGCGATCGCCGCCTACATGTTCGCCCTCGACTACCTGCTGCTGGAGGAGGCCCAGACCGGCTTTTTCCTGCCGGAAAATCCCGAATATTCCATTGTTGATTCCGCCCGGGATTCCGTCCGCTTTGCCGTGTATACGCTGGTGGCCCACGGCGAGAGGCTCGCCAGCAAGTCCAGCTTCGTCAAGCCCGACGGCTCGATCATGGCCTGGCACGATTTCGGCAACCTGGAAGGGCCCGGCTGGGCGGCCAACGCCGTCGGCGGCGCCTACGAAATCTATCGGTTCGGCCAGTACCTAAAAAAAAAGAATGGCAGGACAAGGCCCTCCTCCTGATCGAGCACGTCCTGGAGGACGGCTTCATCGATGAGGCAACGGGCTTCATCACCGGCTACCGGGACACCGCCGAGGATCGGTTCTGCCTGAACTACAAGCACAACAACGACTGGTTCTGCGCCGGATCCATGGCCAAGATCGCCTGCCAGTTGCTCCAGTTCGGCGACATCCTCGACGAGCAGCGGCAAGAACGGATGCACCAAATCGCCCGCCAGAACGCCGCCTGGATCCACGACCACGTCCGGCCGGCCCCCAACGGCTGGATTCCGCGCCGCAGCCGGCCGGATGGAGCCATCTACGCCAAGAGCCCCGACGGCGGCGACGATCCCCTATTGGAACAATCCGGCGACGGCCTCTACGTCGTTTGGCTGTACACCGAGCTGACCCGGCGGGGCCTGGCCGACTACCGTCAGGAAATCCGCCGGCTGGTCGACATCTTCATGGCCGCCGGTGGCCTGTTCGGCAGCATGAACCACGACACCTACGACGAACACGAAAACGTCTGCTATTCGGTCGCCTTTCGAGTCCTTAGCCGGGCGGCAACGCTGCTAGAGGACGACAGTATCCGCCGCTTCGCCTACGACGTCTGCCTGCGGGGGCTCGATGCGTTCAAGATGACCGAGGACCGCAACGGCGTGGCGACCCGGGGTCTGCTGTTCATGGAAAAAAGCTGGGACACCTGCTACCTCTGGGAAAACGCCGAGGCGGCCCTGGCCTACCTGGAGGCCCACCGGCAGACCGGCGACCGGCAATACCTCTCGGACGGCCTGACGATCCTGCGGGCGGCGGCCCGCCACCACCACGGCCCTTACGGCTTTCTGACCGAGGGGGTCGACTGGAACAACCACGTCGGCCGCCAGCATCACTTCGACCAGGCCGAGTTCGGCGACATCCAGTACACCGAACCGCTCCTGAACAACCTGCACATCGTCGAGCCGACACTGCTGGCGATCGAACTGGAAGCAAATTGACACGCAACGCCGGAGCAAACCAACCCTTCACCAACACGCTCGCCGGCGCGCGTCCAACCTCTGGTGCTGAAAAAAAGCGTCGGTAAACAGCAGACGGACCTGTTCCTGTGCGGCAAATCCCCAAAGCCCTTAGGCGATAAGCATACACGACTGCCCCACGTTGCCAAAATGAAGCGACCAGCGGGAGCGTCAAAACTTCCTTATGCCCGCGGCGAACAAAGGTGGCTATGCCACAGTCGGACCTGTAGTCGACAAGCACGCACGACTGCCCCACGTTGCCAAAATGAAGCGACCAGCGGGAGCGTCAAAACTTCCTCACGCCCGCGGCGAACAAAGGTGGCTATGCCACCTCGCCCAAAGGCGGGAGGCTAAATGGTCGGGGTTTGGGGCAGAGCCCCAAAATAAGGATCGATTCGGAAAAAGTTGGTAAGGAACGGCTCCGCGAATCCGGCGAAATGTTTTCGCCTCCGCCTTTCTTTCGCCGCCCCACGGACCT
>JAFGFX010000352.1 GCA_016930855.1 Sedimentisphaerales bacterium
CTGGGTGGCGGCGATTTGCAGTTCTTCTCCCTGGGCCAGGCCCACCACTTCAAAGCGCTGGGACCGGTTGTGAAAGAGCATCACGATCAGCGACAGGGTGCCGATCCAGATCAGGACCGGGAAGAAGTGCCTTCGCCAGCGACCGGATTGATAGCTCGTACCACGCATCTTCTTCATGGGTGGCTTATACCTCCAGCAATTGTTCTTGCATTGTCAGACTGATGCCTTCGAGGCCTTCGATCTTCTCCAGCTCGGTCAGCATCTGCTCGTTTTTGGCGGCGTTGCGAATCATCAGGTGGTAGGCGTATTCAGCCGGGCCGTCGATGCCGATGTCCTGAAGCGAAATCAGGGTGAAACTGCTGCAGAATTTTTTGAGCGTGTTGAGCACCGGGTGGTTTGGGTCCATCGGATCGATCAGGCGAAACCGAAGGAAGCCGTTGTGCGGCTGGTGGGTCCCGAACCCGGTCAGATGCAGATAAATGGCGATCAGGCAGAGAATCATCGTCCCGACGATCGCGATGGCGTACCGCTGCGAGCCGGTGGCCATGCCGATCACCAGGGAGCAGAAAATAAAGGACACGTCACGGGTGTCCTTGAGAATATTGCGGAACCGGATGATGGCCAGCGCCCCCATCAGACCGAACGCGGTGATGATGCTGCTGCCGATGACCCCCATGACCATCGCCACGACCACGGTGATCAGGATCAGCGATTGGGTGAAGGATTTGGAGTAGCTCAGCCCGGAGTGGGTGACGTAGTATACCCACGCGATCAACTGGCCCAGGACAAAGGCCAGCAGCAGGGACAACACTATGCTTTCCGGCGGGAACAAGCCCTCCGCGGAAGCGCCGTCTATCGTTCGCCACAGTTCGTCCAACATCGCTTGCTTCGATTCACTCCCATAGGGACAGGGGAACGTGCGGGGCACAAAAGCGCAGTAAACACGACTGCCGGATCGAGTTGGCGTATTTCGAGACCGATTGGGATTTCAGCCCGAAGTATTTCACCATGCGATCCAGCCAGGCCGGATACGTTCCCGTAAATTTTATCTCCAGGATCACCTTGTTGCTCAACGGCACCAGGTACCACCCCGGGTCGGTGGTCTTCAACAGCGGATTGTCGTTTGTGTTGTAACTCAGCTCCCGGTCGAAGGTGATGCGCACCCGATCGTCGATGACGCCCTCAAAGGCCTGCCGCATGTAGCGGATGCCCACGACCGGCTTGGCGTTGATGCTGTGCATGTACAGCAAAAACTGCCGCAGGTTCTCGCTCTCTATATCGTGGTCGGGCAGCGATATCAGCTCCCCCGCCAGCAGCGGTTTGACGCTGTGGTACATCACCCGGGCCCGGCTCTTGACGATGATCGTCGTGACCCGCCGCTTGATCTCGAAATACCTCGGGTAGTCCGGATCGTCCGTGTAGGTGCGAATCCGCAGTTTAAACCGGTTTTTCTGGCCGTCCAGGCTCTCCCGGCAGAGCCGCAGCTCCGGCGAGTCCATGTACACGCTGCTGATCATGTAGGCGTTGTTGGGCTTGAACTCGCTGTGGCGGTCCAAATGCGTATACGCCTTGATGTACTGGGTCACGGCGGCGGCTGTGGACTCGCTGATGAGATACTTCATCTCGTGGCGACTCCAGAGGCTTCGCTCGTTTCCGCTTCCGATCATTTTACCAATTCTAATATAATTTTAACCGTCCTGTTCGGTTAAAGTCCGGATGGCGAATCTAGTCAGTATATAAGCCCTTGTGGGCATGTAAATTAATTTACCAAAAAATATTCCAGCCAACTGGGCCGCCCTTTTTCAGGCAAAGGTTCACTTCACGCCCCTGTGTTCTACATAAAACACACTAACCGAGTTAGGTATATAGGCAAACGAAACCGTTGCTTCCTCCGGAGATCGTTCACCTTATTATGATACGCTAGTACATCGTCTTGGGTCAGTTGCGGGAGGGAATGTTACATAAAAAAATAATAATTTTTTCATGCGCCCCAATACAACCTGCCGCCCAGCAGTTGGTGCGCCTCGAATGGTTCCGAGGCATGGTCAGTAGCCCTTACATATTATACCCCACCCAAGGGCGTACCGGAAGGGAAAAATTTCTTTAACCATTTCGTGATAAAGGTTTATGGATTATCGGACCCCGGCGAAGGGCTGGCGGACTCCCAATTGATCGCATCGTTGCCGTACTGGTCGGGAACCTTGCGGCTCAGTACATGGATGTCGCTTCCGTCCGGATCCGTCGGCCAGGGGGCCTGATCGTCGTAGTTCACCCGATCCAGACGGATATAGGGCAGGGGGGCCGGTTCCTGGGGGGTGCCGGGTATCTGCAGCTCGAGTTTTTCGCCACCGTTGTTCAGGCTGCCGCCGCCGGAGCCCCATTCCAGGACCTGTACGCCGTCGGGGGGGCTGCTGAAGACCGAAGTAAAGGCCGCCAGATCCTTGACCAGCAGGAGATAGTGCCCGGGCCCCAGCTCGACCGGGTCCATCGCGGGAAAGCGATAGTCCAGGCCGGGGGTGGGATCGTCCGCATCGTCAACGAAACGCCAGGGCTCATGGGAGACGGAATCATAGAATGTCACGGCTGTGTCGCCGATGTTGAGAAGTTCCACGTACTCGGCATCGCCGTTGGTATCGGGATGATAGGCGATCTCGTTGATGACGATCGGGCCGACCTTGGGGTAGGCGTTTTGTCCGCCGGGGGTGTTCCGGCTCATGGCCACGAAGTTCACCCCGCCATCCAGGGCGCTCTTGATATGGCGGCCGAAGGCGACATCGGGCAGGGAGGCCCCGAAATCCTCCTGCGTTTGATACCAGCCGGTAAGCTGCCCGCCGGCGCCGCTGGTCAGATAGACGGTCTCGCCGGTATCGCTCAGGGCAAAGGGCGTCTGCGAGCCCGGATCGCCAAAATCGCCGAAGTTGGGGTCCTCGTACAGCACCAGGTACCGGCCGGAATCCAATATGGTGCCGGTGGCGATCTGGTATTTCCGCAGGTCGTCATCATCGTCGCTGAGGAACCAACCGCCGATGTGGATGGGCTCCTCGGTGGTGTTGTACAGCTCGAGCCAGTCGCCTCCGGAAGGGGAATTGGCCAGCAGTTCGTTGATCACCACGGCATTGTCCGGCAGGATCAGTTCGGCCTCGTCGGCTCCTGGCGAGCCGCCGACCGCGGCGCTGGGCCGCCAGCCGCTCTTTGTGTCCCAGTTGTTCGGATCGCTGCCGGCCGGATCGCATTTGATCAGGGAAAATCCGTGACCGTCCGTGATCTCGTACCAGTCGTCGTCATAGGAGAAATCGTGGATGACCCGCCCGGCGGCGTCCACCAGCTCGATCCGCTCGCCGCCGTTGTCCAGCGCGCCGGTATATTGCCCGGCGATGACGCCGTCGAACGCCGGGTAGGCGGCGGCGAAGGCGTCCGCGTCCTGGACCACCAGGACGAACCGGTTCGGTTCCAGGATCAAGGGGGCAAATGAAAAGTGAATACCCCGGTCGAAACGCACCAGCGCCAGGTTGATTGCCGCGTCGCCGATGTTGGTCAATTCGATGAATTCCGCCGCCTCGTCTGTCGGATGATACATGATCTCACTGATGCGCAGGTTGTCCGCCACCGGCCCGACCGCGTACACGGCCTCGTTCAAGGCGCTCCAGCCCTCGGCGGGGTCCCGCAGCCGCGCCTTGACGGTGGCGCTGTGGGCCAGCTCGATGCCATTGACCTCTTCCGGCAGGAGAGTCGCCTCCAGTTCGGCGGCGATGAGAAAGTCCGAGCTGGTCGTGGAGATATTCAATCCGTGGATGGCCAGCAGGTTCTGACCGGCGTGCAGGGCCGCCAGCTTGTCGGGATCCGTGATCGGAAAGGATTCCCATTGCACCGCGTCCTCGTCATCGTGCAGGTCGTCGGCGTCCGAGTCCCAGCTCGGATTGCCCTCGAAGTTCGCCCGTTCCAGGAACGTACCGTTCAGATAGGCCACGAAGCCGTCATCGTAGCGGACCTTCAGGGTCAGCTGGCTGACCTGCGCGGGATCGGCGGTCAGGACAAACGGAATCCGGATCAGACAGCTGGTGTTGGGTGTACCGCTGGAGCCGAGGTAATACATCCGGGATTCCGTGTCCAGGTTCGGATGGATCAGGCCGGCGTAGTTGGTCGCGTCCCCGGGATTGATCTCGTAGCCGATCCCGCCGGGAGTGCCCGAGGCCGGGGTCCAGCCGGAATCGTCGAAGGGCTCGTTGCCGCCGCGCCAGTCCGTGCTGACGTAGGAGGCGGGAACCAGGATCTTCTTGGTGGCCCCTTCGGCGACCAGGCCGATCACCGTGGGCATACCGGTCTGACCGAAGATCGAGGCGGCGGGATTGATGCCCCCGCCGCGCAGTCGTGGGTCGGCGCCGTCGACGGTGTAATAGATGGTCCCCGAGCCCTGCGGATTCTGCATGCTCAGTTCCTGACCGAGGGCGACATGTCCGCCGTGCTGATATTGGCCGTCGATATAGAAGACCGGCGCCGCCACGTTCGGATACCAGCCCTTGGCCTTCAATTGATCGATGATCAGCTGCGTGCGGCGCGGCAGGCTGTAGGCACTGGACGAATTGTTCATGACGTAATCGATTTCCTGCTGCCAGTCGGCCTGGGTGAAGGGCGGATGCACCTTGGCGTCGCCCCAGCGGGCCGACTCGGCGACGATGGCCGTTTCGATGGTCCGGGCCCGCTGCCAGAAGCGGTTTTTCGCCTGGTCGGGGGTCAGGATCCCGTTGTTGAAGAGATAGCGATGGGCCCGGTCCCCCAGGCGGACGCGGTATTCCAGATGCACGGCCATTCTCTGGTGCAGCCATTGGGGATTGAAATACACGAACTGGCTGCCGGCCGGATACGGTCCGGTCCGGTCATAGCCCCAGCCGTTGCGCGAATTCAGGGTGTGTTCACAGTCGTGACGGAAAAATTTGAATCCGTCCGGCTGGTTGCGATTGTAGATGGCGTAATAATTGTTGGGCCGGTCGTTCCCGAGAAAGTTCGAGACCGGGCCGTCGTAGTCTCCGGCGTAAAAGACGCAGAGCATCTCGTCGATCAGGTTGTCCACGTCCACGAGCCGTTCGTAGGCCGGATTGACCGATCCGTCGGTGTTTTGACCCTGGACGGCATAGTAGGCCTGGTTCGAGGCGAATCCCGTGTTGCAGGCCTGCCAGAGCCGGTAATAGGCGCTGAGGGTTCCGTCCGTGACGGCGATCTGGTAGCCGAGTTCCCGGTCCACCTTGACGACGTCGTAATCGTCCTTGTCCCCGCCCAGGTACGATTCGGCGTAGGAGGCTTCCGAGCGCTCCTGGGACTGATACAACCCCCAGTACTGGCCGTTGAGGTACAGGTGGTAGTAGCGGCTGCGGGTGTAGGGCTGGCCCATCTCCCGCTGCATGTCCCGGCAAAACACCTCGCGGGTAAAGGTGTTGTGCTGGCCGAGTCCGCCGTCGAAGCTCCAGGAGTAGTTTTGGCTGGTGCGGAAATCGATGTTGTCGAACTCGGCCACGCCCTCGTCCTCGAAGAGCGGATAGCGCAGTTTGCCCGCGCCGTATTCCTTGCGGAACAGGACCCGAAAGGCGTGCTTGGGATTGTTGCCGTCGCGGCTGTAGCCGCCCCGGATCCGCAGGCCCATGTTGATCTGGAATCCCTCCTGCCCGTCCGGGCGAATCAGCTCCAGGGAGGCCGGCCGCTCCCAGTTGGGCCCGTCCTGCCAGGCGTTGACGTAGATGCCGGTCGCCGGATCGAACAGGTTCGGCAGATCCGTGACGATCGATACGCTGGGAATGGCCAGCAGGGCGTCTTCGAGCTGGTCGCCGTAGAGGGGATTGTTGAAGATCTGCGGATCCATCCCGTAATCGATCACCTGGCCGTTGACGTTGCCGCCCGGCCAGCCGGCTCCGGGGGGCAGCCCCTGGAACGATTGATACTGAACGTCGGAAACGAAGATGTAGGTGTGGGTGTCCACGTCGGTGGGCAGCCACTTGGCCTTGAAGGCGGCCGCCCGCACCATTGAGGTTTCATTAATGACGATCTGGTGCCGCAACTGGCCGGGATGTTCGGCGGCGCTGTCCGCGGCGGTGGTTCCGGCGGACTCATCCATCTTCCAGTAGGCGACCAGGCCGGCCGCCGGCGGTACAGCCAGGGCCGCCAGGGCCGCGATCTCTTCGCTGCTCAAGGCCAGATCGTACAGGCATACGTCATCGAGCAGTCCTGCGAACTGCCATGCCAGCTCCGAGGTGCCAAGCAGGACATTCGTGCCGGCCGCTGTATCGATGGCCTGTGGATAGACGTTGCTGATTTCCTCCAGGGTCCCGTCCACGTACAGACGCACCTCGTCGACATTGGCGGTGCCGTCGTCTTCCAGGACCGCGGCGACGTGATGCCATTGGCCATCGCGTATATTAGTCGTACCGATAATCGACCCATACCATACTCCCAGTTTCAGCGAGCCGACGGCATCTTCATCCTGCACGGAAAGCCACCATTTCCGGCCCGGTCCGCTGGTGTCGCCCCAGGAGATGATCTCGCCGGTTTTCGTTGTCTGGATCCAGGCGGCTACGGTGCGCGACTGGGAGCCGGTGATCCCCTTCCACCCTGCCACCTCCATGAAGTCGTCCCGGCCGTCCAGTTCCAGGGCCCCGTCGTGCTTGCCGTCCTGCGGCCGCCACGTCGGACCGGAAAATACATATCCGCTGGTCTCGGTCGGGGTGCTGCCGTCCAGGGTGTAGCGGATGACGGCCCCCTCGGTGGCGGTCGAAAGGGTAAGCGGAACGCTCGTCTGATAGAATCCCCGATCGGCGCTGAACTTCGTATCGGCCACCAGGCCCCGAAACGTCCGGCCGCCGTTCGGGCCGTTGGCCGAGGGCGCGGCGAAAAAGAGCAGGTCGTTATCCCCGTCGGCCAACCGGCCGTAGGACATGTCGGCTTTTTGATTGCCGAAACGAATCCAGTCGATGACGACCTGGCCGTTCGGATCGAGTAGGGCGATCTCGTCCCCGTCGGCGTCCAGGGCGAATCCCGCATGCAGGCCGTTGGGGAAATCCTGGGTATCGCCGTCCATCCAGATCACGAGATGGTCGCCGGCCGCCAGCGTGGTCAGTTGCGGATGGCCGGCGGGGAACCGCCATTTCCGCGGCGAATCCAGATCGTCCGTCAGATACATGCCGGCCACGTCGATCGGGACGGATCCGGCATTGTATAACTCGATCCAGTCGTCATGGTCCCCTTGGGGATCGGTCAGGTATTCATCGTTGCTGGCCATCACCTCGTTGATGGCCAGCGGTATCCTGGTTTGTCGCCAGTGACTCGCCAGGCGGGCGAAATCGCCCATCCCCACGCCCTGGATCCCGTCCAGGTCCGCCCCGCCTGCCGACGGGCCGCCCAGGGCGGCCAGGACCTGGATCTCCTGGCCGCTCAACGGCCGGTTGTAAATCCGGATGTCGTCCAGGCGGCCGTCGAAGAATGACCGCATGATACCGTCCTGATCCCGGTAGACGCCGAGGAGTACATTTTCGTTTGTTGTCGTCTGAACGGGTAGGCTCGCCTGCTGGCTGATGACCTCTTTTTGGCCGTTCACGTAGAGTTCCGCCTCGCTGACGTTGCCCGTTCGTCCATCCTGGATGCCGTAAAACACCGCGGCGACGTGGTGCCAGCGATTGTCCGCAATCGGGGTGCTGCCGATGACAAAGCCGCCCCAGACCCCCAGTTTCAGCAGGCCTGTCTCCACGCCTGCATCGATCAGTAAAAGCCATTTATTGCCTGTGGCGGCCTGGCCCCAGGATACGATGGTTTGGCTGGCATCGCTGCCGGGCGTTTTCACCCAGGCCGTTATCGTCCGCGGGGCGTCCTGGCCGATGCCGTTATACTCGGCGACCGTGACGTAATCATCGATCCCGTCCAGAACCAGGGCGCCGTCCAGCCGGCCGCCGTCCGGCTGCCAGAACGGACCGTTCTGCAGCAGGCCGTCATAGCCGCCGATCCGCTCGGAGGCGAGGGATCCCGTCTGCTCATTCAAGGGCCAATGGGCGGCGAGCCCCTCGCCGGGTGCGCCAAGCGTTAGCCATTGCTGTCGGAGCAACTGCAAATCCCGCATATCGACCGTAAAATCCCGCGTTAGATCCCCCGTTGGGGGATCCAGAGATCTGGCCGGATGGGTCCAGAATAACAGTACGATAAATGATAGTACCACGGCGATTGGTAGAGACCTCGTCACAGCGTGACTCCTATGAAAAACCGGTCGGTTTCTTGCATGCAGTAGGGTGTACTGCCGTCGGATTGTCTTACGGCCGTCCGGCCCGGTCTACTGGCCCGGCGTGGGCGTAGCGGCCACCCAGTTGGCCACGTCGTTGCCGTAGTGGGTCGCGATCAGCCGCCGCAATACGTAGTC
>JAFGFX010000353.1 GCA_016930855.1 Sedimentisphaerales bacterium
ACCGAGGGCCTGGCCAAGGACGATTCTGGGGCCGCAACCGGGGGCCCAACGGGCAACGACACGGGTACCGGAACCGGAAGCGACGCCGGGGGCCTAGCCAAAGGCGATAGCGGCAACAGAGCCGCCGCCAAGGCCAAAGGCACACTGAATCGCCGGGCGGTCGCGGAAATAGTGTTTTCCAATCCGGCGGAACTGGAACGCCTGACCCGCTTGGTGCATCCCCTGATCGCCGAGCGCGAAAAACAGCTTGTTGCACGTTACCGGGGGGATTCCGGTATCGCGGCGATAGTCCTGGATGTACCGCTTCTGTACGAGTCCGGCCAGGATCGCTGGTGCGATAAAGTGATATTTGTGGATTGTCCCGAGTCGTTACGACGGGAACGATTGCGAAAAAGTCGGGGGTGGGAGGCCGAAACGACCAAAAAAATCGACGCCCTGCAGTGGAATACCCAGTTAAAGGCCCAAAGGGCCGACTACGTGATCCGTAACCATTCCAGCCTCACCGAGTTGGCCAACCAGGTCGAAACCATACTCGCCCGCATTCGACAGGAATTCGCCTGATTTCGTCAAAAAGAAATTCGCCAACCAGACCTCCCCGGCCGGCACCGAGACACCCGCCGGTAGGCCCGATGCCGACAACGCCCATGACATCCGCCGGGGACCAAAACCGGGGCGTACGTGAAACGGGGGCATATGTGAAACCGGGGCGTAAGGAAAACCGGGGCGTACGTGAAACGGGGGCATAAGGGAAACCGGGGCATAGGTAAAAACCAGGGCGTGTGGTTCGCCGGAACCGCACGTCACGTTGAAACTTGATAATGAGCAAGGCAAATAGGAAATGTAACCGAAGGAGCATCATCGATGGCTAAAGCCACCAAAAAAAAGACCATGAAAAGAAAGGCCAAAAAGACCAGCAAGACCGCCGCCGCGATCATGGAGGAAGAACCTGACTCGGAAGAGGACCAGGAGGACGAAACCGAGGACACCGCGGCCGAGGAGACCCGGGACGAGGCGGCCCCCGCCACCGGCGCCGCCCTGAAAGAAGCCGCACCCGCAAAGGAATCCTTCTTCACCGACGATACGCACGCCAAATACGAGGAAGTCAAAAAGGGCGAACTGCACATCACCGATCTGCAGAAAATGACGGTGGAAGAGCTGCACAAGCTGGCCAAAAAGGAAGGGCTCAGCGAATATACCGGCCTGAAAAAGCAGGAACTGATCTTCAAGATCCTCAAGGACCGCATCCAGCAGAACGGCATGATGTACGGCGAGGGGGTGCTGGAACTGCTGCCCGACGGATTCGGCTTCCTGCGCAGCCCGGATTACAACTACCTGCCCTGCCCCGACGACATCTACGTGAGCCCCTCCCAGATCCGCCGCTTCGGCCTGCGCAACGGCAACGTCGTCGCCGGCCAGATCCGCCCGCCCAAGGAGTCGGAGAAATACTTCGCCCTCCTGCGCGTCGAGGCGATCAACTTTGAAGATCCCGAGGCCCTCACCGAAAAGGTGGTCTTCGAGGATCTGACCCCCCTGCACCCGGACGCCCGGTTTTTCCTGGAAACCGTCCCGGAAGAGATCAACATGCGGATCGTGGATATCGTCACCCCGGTGGGCAAGGGCCAGCGCGGATTGATCGTGGCCCCGCCCCGCACGGGCAAGACCGTCCTGCTCCAGAAGATCGCCAATGCCATCAGCGCCAACCACCCGGAGGTCTACCTGATCATCCTGCTGATCGACGAGCGGCCCGAAGAGGTCACCGAGATGGAGCGGGCCACCGCCGACGACGTCGAGGTGATCAGCTCCACCTTCGATGAACCGGCCAGCCGGCACGTCCAGGTCGCCGAGATGGTGATCGAAAAGGCCAAACGCATGATCGAGTACGGCCAGGACGTGGTGATCCTGCTGGACTCGATCACCCGCCTGGCGCGGGCCTACAACACCGAAGTGCCCCACTCCGGCAAGATCCTCACCGGCGGCGTCGATTCCAACGCCCTCCAGAAACCGAAGAAGTTCTTCGGGGCCGCCCGCAACATCGAGGAAGGCGGCTCGCTGACCATCCTGGCAACGGCCCTGATCGAGACCGGCTCCAAGATGGACGAGGTGATCTTCGAGGAGTTCAAGGGCACCGGCAACATGGAACTGCACCTGGACCGGCGCCTGGTGGACCGGCGGACCTGGCCGGCCATCGACATCAGCCGCAGCGGCACCCGCAAGGAGGAACTGCTCATGGACCCGAAGGAGCTGGAACTGGTCTATCGCCTGCGCCGCGTCCTGTCGGACATGAACCCCGTCGAGGCGGTGGAACTCCTTAAGAGCCGCCTGCAGAAGGTCAAGACCAACGCCGAATTCCTCATGACCATGAATCTGAGCTAGCCGCGCCAAAACCGATGCAACCAAAGAGCCGGGGCACCTCAATGTCCCGGCTCTTTTTATAGGCAATTTCCACCGGCGTAGAACAACTTGAAGGCAAAGGCCCCCCGGGCGGGTGAATGTCTCTGCCGGTCATTACCTTTGATGCAAAAAAACCCGGCGGGATGCCCCCTACTGCCGGGTTTGGAGCCGATGGGTTTGCAGACGCAACAACGATCCGGCGGCCTCCTGGCCGGCCCGGGCGCTGGCGGGATCACTCCTCCTTGTCGGTCTCGCCGGAGAGCAGGCGCTCGGCCGCCTTGACCAGCTTTTCCATGCGGAACGGCTTGTTGATGTACTCGTCCACACCGAGGGTCTGGGCATACACCTTGTGCCGCGTGCCCGGATTGGCGGTAATCATGATGACCGGGGGCTTGCCGGTTTCCTTGCGGGTCGGACGGATCTTTTCCAGGACCAGAAAGCCGCTGCGCCCGGGGAGCATCTGATCCAGAATCAGCAGGTCGGGATTCTTCTCCTGGATCATGTCCACGGCCGAATTGCCGTTTCCGGTCGAGCGAAACTCGGCGCCGAAGTCCTCCAGGGCGGCCTTGATCGCCGCCACAATATCGTTGTCATCGTCCACAATCAGTATGTCTTTGCCTTCGAATTTTGCCATAGTCAAACATCCTTTTGCCGGGTAAAAACTCTCTCTCCCGCGTGAAACGCACTCGATCCCCCATTTTATCCCTTAGGCCCCGACACCATGCTTCTAGACGTTTAATGCTATCACCGCCCCAAGGGGTTGTCAAGCGGTCATCCGGCCGCACCGTAAAATCAGACCTGCCCGGCCAAAACCACTGCCTGGTGGGTATCCGCCCCGGCCGAGTGGCCCTGCCGGATGGCTCAATACGCCGGCTCCATCGGCGATCTCCGTTGAAAGCAAGGGGATGATCCCGGCCCAACAAAACTATAAATCATTAGCAAAAAAAGGCTTACATTTGACAATGGAACCGCTCCTTTGCGGCACTCCCCCGGCGATGTGCCGGGCGGGTACATCATGGCATGAATCAAGGTCCTGCTTCGAGCCGGCCTCCGCGGGCCATTGTTCGATCTGACCGGCCGGTGGGGATTTCAGGTTCTCCAGAAGAATTTTTTCTTGCCGTGGGCCGACTGAGGCGGTATAGTGTCCCGGCGTTTTGTAATTATGGATATCTCAAGAACTTAGAATGTCCCGCAATGAAGGAGTAGCGTATATGAGTAAGCCGAGGCGACGTCGCAAGGTAGGCTCCAAGAAACGCCGAGCTCGGTGGAAAGTCCGTCATCGCAAGTAAGGTAACTTCCCGTCTCGATCCCGTAATACGCCGACCGGCCGGGTTCGCCAGGGCCGGACGGTATGATCGATCGAGAGACGAGATTCAGATAAAAAGCACCGGGAACTATTCGTAAAACAGTACCCGGATGTATCCCTGAACAAAAGCACCTGGACCGATCCGCTCAAAAAGCACCCGGATAACCCACCCAGAGAAGGCACCCGGGCAGTTCCGGGTGCTTTCTCTTTTTCTATGGATTACCCTGCTGTCCCGTTTACATACCGCCACGCTCACCGGGATCCCCTCATCGGCGCGGGCAGGGGGCGGATATCCCGTTTGGCGATTTCCTCCGGCCCCGCCGACAGTCCGCTAGGTCGGCAGTTCCGTGACGATCTGGACGCCGCTGGAGGTGCCGAGGCGCTCGGCGCCGGCGGCGAGCATGGCCAGCGCCGTTTGCCAATCGCGGATGCCGCCGGCGGCCTTGACGCGGCAGCGGCCGCGATGCCGCCAGAGCAGTCTGACGTCCTCGATTGTGGCGCCGCCGGCCGGGTGCAGGCCGGTGCTGGTCTTGAGAAAATCCACGCCCAGGTCGCTGAGCAGTGCGCAGAGAGCGACCTTGGTCGCCCGCTCCAGCGCGGCGGTCTCCAGGATGACCTTGAGGATCACCGGCGGCGTCTGCTGCCGACAGAGGGCGACGACCGGGGCGATGTCCTGCTGCACATAGGTGAGATCGCCCTGGAGGACCGCACCGAGGTGGATGACCATGTCGAGTTCCCGGGCGCCGTCCTCGATGGCCAGGGCCGCCTCCTGCTGCTTGATCTGCGTTCGATGCAGGCCCAAGGGAAAGCCCACCACGCTGCACACGCGGCTGGCACTTGCCCGCAGCAGTTCGGCCGCCCGCGCGACGTAGCACGGGTGCACGCACACCGTAGCGAAGCCGTACTGGACGGCCTCGTGGCACCATTGCTCGAGGGCCGGATGGGGCGCCTCCTGCTTCAAAAACGTGTGATCGATGCAGCCGGCCAGTTCCCTGGCCGTCATGGGCCTGTCAGTCATAAACCATTCCTTATACCGAGTGTGGGAAACGGCCTCTTATTGTTGACCTTTCAGATGTTTGCGGATCAGCTCGTCGATGGCCTCGATCTCGTCCTGGGCCAGGGGCAGTTCGCCGGCGCGGGCGTTTTCGATGGCCTGCCGCTCGTTGCGGGCCCCGCAGAGCACATGCGTCAGGCCCGGCCGACTGAAGGTCCAGGCGATCACCAGTTGGGCCAGGCTCGCGCCGTGGGCCCGGGCGATGGGGGCGAATCCGGCCAGCAAGACCTGAATCCGTCGCAGGCTGTCCGGGGAAAAACGGGGATTGCCGATCCGCAGGTCGCCGGGATGGAACTGCGTTTGCGGTGTGATCTTACCGGTCAGCAGACCGTGGACCAGCGGTGAATAGGCCAAGACGGAGATGTGGTTCGCCCGGCAATACTCCAGGCAGCCGTCCTGCTCCATCCGCCGGTCGAGCATGCTGTAGCGCTCCTGGTCGCCATCGATGGGGCCATAGGCAACAAGCTGATCCCGGTTGGCGTTGGAGATCCCGATGGCGCGGATCTTGCCCTGGTCCCGAAGCGTCTCCAGGGCCGCCATGGTCTCATCGATCGGCGTGGTCTCGTCCTGCCAGTGGGTCTGGTAGAGATCGACGTAGTCCGTGCCCAGCCGCTGGAGACTGCCCTCCAGCTCCAGGCGGATGGAATCGGGATGGAGATACTTATAGACGTGGTACTTGCCCGGCGTGCCGTCCCGCACAATGCCCAGATCGTCGCCCTGGAAGTGCAATACGCCGTGGGGCTCGGCCAGATCCCAGCGCAGGCCGCACTTGGTCGCCAGGACGACCTGCGAGCGCCTGGACCGGATGGCCTTGCCGACGATCCGCTCCGAGCGGCCGTAGCCGTAGATCGGCGCCGTGTCGATCAGGTTCACTCCGTGGTCCAGGCTGGCCTGAATCGCCCGGACGGCGTCCGCCTCCTCGCAGCCGCCCCACATCCAGCCGCCGATCGCCCAGGCGCCCAAGGCCACCACCGAGGCGTCGATATCCGTCTGGCCCAGTTTCCGATAGAGCATGAAATCCTCCCGCCCGAGGCGCCAGGCCGCCGCCCGGCGACCGGTGCCTGGCTTGTCCAAATGCATTCGACGGCCGGCCGGCAAACATCACTCCCACCGGCCAATCCGGAAAAGCGTATCGGAATGCCCGGGCCGCCGGGGGCCGTTAGGGGCCTGCCAGATAATCCTTCTGGTGAAAATACTGCATCGCCTCGTCCAGGCTGGCGAACAGGGCCGTGGCGGTCTCGGTCACAAACGGCGAGGGCGCCGCCGCCGGCCGCCAGATGACATACACCTCGCGGGTCGCCTCGTAGGCGTGCTGCAGCTCCCGCTCGACCCCGCTGGACAGCGCCGGCCTGCCGCCCGACAGCTCCGGGATGTAACTGATGATCATGTCGGACTGGTCAATCAGCATGAAATCGCGGGCGTAGATCTGGGCGTTGATGTCGCCGGCGGCCTGCAGGACCTCGGACACCTCGAAACGCAACGGCTCGCCCGCCACCTCCAGCTCCAGGACCTTCTGGCCCCGCTCCGAGGCCGCCACGGCGTCGTGGTACAACTGGTACTCCTCCATGTCCGCCGGATCGAAGACGGTGAAGTGCTGCTTGATCCGGCGGCGGAAGTCGTCGATCTCCTCGCGCTTGTCCGGCAGATCGACCACGTGCGTCATGGGAAAGCTGATATACGCCTTGCGCCGCCGGGGCTCGAACATCAGCCGGTAGAACATCTCGGTCGTGTCGCGGCCCCCCCCGATTGCCATGACGTAAAAGGGGGCGGGGGGCCGATCCTGGTCCCGCAGGAGCGAGCAGCCCCGCCGCATCATCTCCGTGCCCAGCAGCTCCTCCTCCCGCCAGACGAGCAGGTCCTTGAGCGAATGGTTCACCTGGTGCTCCCGCAGCAGGCGGGCGTGCAGCATCTCGACCGTGTCCAGCAGGCAGACGTACATGTCGGCGTCCAGGCGGGCGAACTGATCGAAATCGAAGGCCGGGAACAATCCGTGCCGCCAGCGGAAGGTGGCGTGGGTGTTCACGATCAGGTGCTCCTGCCGGTCGGCCTGGACCAGGATGTCCTTGATCACGCTGCGCCGCAGCAGGTGCAGCCGGGATAGCGGCAGATCCAGAATCCGACCGGGCGCCACGTCCGGCGCCTCGGCGTACATCCGCCGGCCGACATGACAGATCGAGACCTGGTGACCCCGCTGGCGGGCGAGCCGCTCGACCCGCTGCAGATACGGCACCTTGTCCAATCCCACGGTTCCGGTCACGATGGTCTTCATGACCGGTCATTGTGCCAGAAAGGCCCGGCCGTTTCCAGTCGGAAAAAGCCGGCGCCCCCGCTGGGTACGCGTGGGAGGTACGAAGCGCGGAATCCTCTTGCGCCTTCCGGGTCCGTCATTCGCCATTGTTTCGCTCGGCGCAACCGGTATAATGGCGGGCGATACCGCCAAGAGATCCCGAGACGGGACAAACAACGAAGGGAGAGCAGGATCATGTTTTTCCCACGAGGCCGCCTTTCCGAAGCGTTGATTCTGTTGCTGGTCTTGACCGCGGCGTCCGGACTGGAGGCCGCCACCTTCCACGTCGCCCCGGACGGTAACGACAACTGGTCCGGCAGTCTGGCCCGTCCCAACGCCGCCCGCTCCGACGGACCGCTGGCCAGCCTGACCGGCGCCCGCGACGCCATCCGCAAACTTAAGGCCAGGGGCCCCCTGGCCGAGCCGGTCACCGTCCTGATCGCCGGCGGGACCTATCCGCTGACCGAGCCCTTCGTCCTGACCAGCGAGGACGGCGGCAACGAAACCTGCCCAATCGTCTATCGGGCCGCCGACGGCGGCAGACCCATCTTCTCCGGCGGCCGGTTGATCCAAGGGTTTACCAGCCAGCAGCCCGGGGTCTATGCCGCCCGCGTCCCGGAGGCGGCCGCCGGCAGGTGGTACTTCGAGCAGCTCTGGGTCAACGGCCGCCGCGCCGTTCGCGCCCGCACGCCGAACCAGTTCTATTTCTACATGAACAGCGTCAAGGAGGAAAAACTGGATGCCGCCGGGCCGGGCGCGAAAACCGCCCGCCAGACGATCGCCGTCCGTCCGGAGGTCGTCCAATCGCTGGCCACTTTGAGTGATCGGGAACTCGCCGACGTGAACCTGCAGATCTACCACAAGTGGGACAACACCCGCCGCTTTATCGACCGCGTGGACGGCCAACAGGGCCTGATCGTCACCAGCGGCGAGCAGATGAAATCCTGGAACAACTGGCATCACAACACCCGCTTCCACCTGGAGAACTACCGGGCGGCCCTGGACACCCCCGGCGAATGGTTCCTGGACCGCCAGGGGATCTGCACCTATATCGCCCGACCGGGCGAAACGACTCTGAATGCGGTCGCGCCGGTGGCGGAACGGTTCCTGATCGTGCAGGGCGATCCGGCCGGGGGAACATTCGTCGAGCACGTGCGGTTCGAGCACCTGACGTTTTGCTACGCCGGCTGGGCCATGCCCCCCGGCGGCTTCGAGGCCAGCCAGGCCGCCTCGCCCATCGACGCCGTGGTGATGCTGGACGGGGCCCGAAACGTCGCCATTAGCGACTGCGAGATCGCCCACGTCGGCCGCTACGCCGTCTGGTTCCGCAAGGGCTGTCGGGACTGCACGCTCGAACGCTGCCGCCTGTACGACTTCGGCGCCGGCGGCGTGCGGATCGGCGAGACCAGCATCGCCGCCAACGAATCCGAACGGACCAGCCACATCAGACTGGACAACAACATCATCCAGAACGGCGGCCACATCTTTCCCTGCGCCGTCGGCGTCTGGATCGGCCAGAGCGGCGACAACACCGTCACCCACAACGACATCGCCGACCTGTTCTACACCGGCATCTCCGTCGGCTGGCGCTGGGGCTACGCCGAGAGCCTCGCCAAGCGGAACCGCATCAGCCACAACCGCGTCCACCACATCGGCCAGGGGGTCCTGTCCGACATGGGCGGCATCTACACGCTGGGGCCCTCCGAGGGGACCGTCGTGAGCAACAACATCTTCCACGACGTCTATGCCTACGACTACGGCGGCTGGGGGCTCTACACCGACGAGGGCTCCACCGGCATCGTCATGGCCAACAACCTGGTCTACAACGTCAAGACCGGCGGCTTCCACCAGCACTACGGCA
>JAFGFX010000063.1 GCA_016930855.1 Sedimentisphaerales bacterium
CTGCGGGAGATCTTCGAGATCACCCGCCTGGACCGCGTCTTTGAGATCTATCCGGACCGAACCCGGGCCCTGCTGAGCTTCGACGCGGACAACTGGTACGGCTGATGAAAAACGGTTGGCGGCAGAGGGCGCGACCGCTTCTGCTGCGGCGTCAATAGGACGATACGTACGCTTCTGGTCAGGAAAGGAGAATTACGACATGGTACAGCGATGGATACTTTTGCTGCTGTTGTTGGGATTGCTGATCGGGCCGATCGGGGCGGGATGTTCCAGTTCGGACGAGGACGCCGAGCAGGGCAAAGGCCCGGGCGCGGCCGGACCGACCGCCGCGGACCTGGCGGCGTCCCGGGCGGCGCTGTTGGCCTCGCCGCAAGGGGCGCTCGTCGAACGGATCCCGGATGAGACCATGGCCCTGCTGATGACCAGCGGCGGAGCGCATCTGGCCGAAGCCTTCAATCAGAGCATCCTCGGCCAGATCTGCCACGATCCCCAGGTGCAGGATTTTTATTCCCAGATCAAGTCGCAGATCATGCAGATGATCCAGCAGGGCGGCAACGGCGGCGAGGAGCAGGCCTTTTTTGCCATGTTCCAACAGATTGCCCCGCTGGTGCTGGATCGGTCCTTCCTGGTCGGCCTGGCCCGGCTGCCCGCCGAGAGTGAGGCCCAGGTACCCCTCTACGGCTATCTGTTCCTGGAGGCCGGGCCGAACAAGGACAAGCTGGACGCCTTCCTGAAACAGTTGGAAGGCCAGTTCGGCCCCGAGGCCCTGGTGGAAAAACGGCTCGGGGACTACACCTTTCACCAGTGGAAGGAAAGCAACGACCTGCCGGCCTATTGGGGCTGGGCGGATTCGTATTTCGTCCTGGCCGTCAACGACGCCCAGGGCGCCGCGGTGAAATATCTGGCCGGCACGGCCAAACGGGATCTGCCGGCCGCCGATGCCCTGGCCCGGGTCCACAGCCAGACGGACATCTTGGCGGTCCATGCCGATTTTCGGCGGCTGGGTTCGTTGATCGGGGCCCAGATCGATCAGGACGACCCGCAGGCCAAGAAAAAGATCCTGGCGGTGCTCGAGGTGCTGGGCCTGTCCAAGGTGTCGGCGTTGACGGCGCGGATGGGATTCGCCGGCAAGGATATGATCAGCGAGGCCTACCTGGAGGTGCCGTCGCCCTCGACCGGCCTGCTCGGGACCCTTAAGCCGATCGACCAGAAGCTGCTGGACAGGGTCGACGCCCAGGCGGTTTCCGCCGGCACCTGCCAGATCGACATGCCCGGCGTGTACGATACGATCATGGAGGCGATCCGCAAGGCGGCCCCCGGCCCGCAGGAGTATCAGGAGGTCCAGGACGCCATCGCGTCGTTCGAGCAGCAGATGGGCTTCCAGATCCGCCGGGACATCCTGGAGAGCCTGGCCGGCCCCATGGCCGTTTACACGCTGCCGGCCGGACTGATGATGGAGGCCCAGAACGGGGCGCTGGTGGTCTGCTGTGCCCTGCGGGATGAGGGCAGAATGGAACAGGCCCTGCAGAAGCTGGAGAATTTCGCCTCCACGGTGGCCCAGCAGGAGGCCGAAGGAATGCTGCAGATCAGCACCGTCCCCCAGGATGGCCGCACGATGCACGTCTGGACGATCGCGCCGCTGGCCATGCTGCAGGTCTCGCCGACCTGGGTGGTCGCCGACGGCCACTGGATCCTGGCGACCGGTCCCGAGGTGGCCGGCCGGGCCCTGGCCCAGCTCAAGAACGCCGGCCCCTCCCAGGGGCTTCGCGCCACCAAGCAGTTCCAGTCGATCGCCTCCGGACTGCCCGCCGAGATGATGATGTTGAGCTACACCGACAGCCGGGTGCAGTTCACCCAGTTGATGTCGATGGCCCAGCGGTTCTGGCCGATGGCGTCGATGTTTGCCAAGCAGGCGAACATCCAGTTGCCGCCGCGCCTGCCTTCCCTGGGCCAGTATGCCGAGCAGATGACCCCGTCGTTCGGATACGTCCAGCGGCAGGCCGACGGGTTGTATATGTACAGCCGGGGTCCCCTGCCCAGCGGCCCGGCGGCCCTGGTCGCCGCGGCGGGCGTCGGGGCGGCCGTAGTGATGCCCGTGGCCGTGCACAGCCGCCAGGAGGCCATTACGACCGTTTCGCTCAGCCACGTCAGGCAGATCGACGTGGCCCTGATCATGTACGCCCAGGACAACGACGACACCTTGCCGGAAAACCTCGAATCACTGGTGACGAAATACCTGCCGAATGCTGACATGTTGCGCTCGCCGCGGGCGCCGCAAGGATTCACCGGCCCCAGCTATATCTATAACGAGGCCTGCCGCGGCAAAAAGCTCAGCGAGCTTGGCAACCAGGCGATCCTGGTCTATGAGAATCCGGCCCTCGGCGGCGACCAGTTGGCGGTGGGATTTGGCGACGGCCATGTCGAGCGGATGAGCCCGGCGGCGCTGGCCCAGAGATTGCAGCCGGGCTCGGCTCCGCCCAACGGCGCGAAGATGGACTCGGCGGCGCCGGCCATGGCGGCCGGGTCCGCGACGATCCCCTGGGAGCATGATTACCAAAAGGGGATGGCCCTGGCCCAGCAGCAGAAAAAGCCCGTGCTGCTGGTCTTCTCGGCGAGCTGGTGTCCGCCCTGTCAGATGATGAAAAAGCAGGTCTACCCGGACCCCCAGGTGATGCAGGTGGCCCGCTCGTTCCAGCCGATCTTTGTCGATACCGATGAACAGGAGGAGCTGGCCAAGCAGTATGAGATCTCCGGGATCCCGGCCTATATCGTTCTGGCGCCGAACGGCAATCGGATCGAGACCATCGTCGGTTCCCAGCCGGCGCCGGACTTTGCCCAGAAGCTTACCGAGGCCCTGGGCCGGATCGCGACGAATTAGGCCGTTGCCCGGCTTGCCGGCCGGTTCCCGGGCGGCGGATTGGACGGCGCGGGCCGGGCGAGATCAACAACGACCGGGAGGGTCTCTGGCGTATGGCGAACGACAAGAGACTGTGCGATTATTCCTGCCGCTACGCCGAATTCGCCCGGGACGGCTATTGCAGCGATAACGTCACGATGTATTGCCGGAAGGCCAAGGCCATGGTGCGAAAGTTCTCGCCCTGCCCCCTGTCGAAGAAGACGAAAAAACGAACCGCCCCAAAAGCAGGCGACCCATCATGACGGAAGTTCAAAAACGCTCGCTGTTGCAGGTGGCGAGGAAGGTGATCGAGGCGGCGGTCCGGGGATTGCCCGTCAAGGAATACGAATCCCAGGACCCGCTGTTCAACGAGAAGCGCGGCTGCTTCGTCACCATGCACAACCACGGGCAGCTGCGCGGCTGCATCGGCCAGTTTGAGCCGAATCAGCCGCTCTTGCAGATGGTCCGGCAGATGGCCGTGGCCGCCACCGGCGATTCCCGCTTCCGGATGAACCCGGTCACGCCTAACGAGCTGGACCAGATCGATATCGAGATCTCCGTGCTTTCCCCCCTGGCAGAGACGTCCGATCCGCTGAGCCTGGAACTGGGCCGGCACGGGATCTACATCAGAAAGGGCTATGCCGCCGGCTGCTTCTTGCCCCAGGTGGCCACGGAAACCGGCTGGAGCAAGGAGCAGTTTTTGTCCCAGTGCTGCGCCGGCAAGGCGGGCATGGCGCCGGACGCCTGGAAGGACCCGGAAACGCAGGTGTATCTGTTCACCGCCGAGGTCTTCGGCGAAAAAGACTTTGCCTGAGACCCCTGCCCGATTACAATATGTCCCGCTGTCTCGGGCCAGGCAGGCACGCCGCCGGTGACGTTAACGCCTCGGCGGCCGGGGCAGCGCCCAGAGAAATCCGCCGGAGGACGGGGGCGGGGGCACCCCAGGCAACTCCTGGAGGCAAGGGGGCCGGCGCGATCATTCCCGAAACGAGATACCACGACACCAGACAGGGCGGGCGGGGGGCTTTACCACCAGAAGGCATCCGCCCGGAAGATTAATGCTGGCAATTGCCCCCCGATTGGAATACAATACACCGTTTAGAAACGGAGCGCCCGGGGGAGGCGAGTTGTAACACATTGATTCAATTAAAGTTAGGTTGGTTTTTCGGATGATAAAACAACCGATGCCACGGAGGTAGGCTTTCATGACCACAGCGCAAACCGGCGCGGCGGCCCCGGCCGCCAAGGGCAAAGATCGAGTAATGATGACCATCGACGGCAACACCGCCGCCTCGCACGTGGCGTATGCCTTCAGCGACGTGGCGGCGATCTATCCGATCACGCCGTCGTCGGTGATGGGCGAGGTGGCGGACGATTGGGCGGCCTACGGCCGCAAGAACATCTTCGGCCAGACCGTGCGGGTCCGGGAGATGCAGTCGGAGGCCGGCGCCGCCGGGGCCGTGCACGGCGCGCTGGCGGCCGGGGCCCTGACCACGACCTTCACGGCCAGCCAGGGCCTGCTGCTCATGATCCCGAACATGTACAAGATCGCCGGCGAGCTGCTGCCGGCGGTGTTTCATGTGTCGGCCCGGACCATCGCCTCGCACGCGCTGAGCATCTTCGGCGACCACGGCGACGTGATGGCGGTCCGCCAGACGGGATTCGGCCTGATGGCCGCCTCCTCCGTCCAGGAGGTCCTCGACCTGGGCCTGGTCAGCCACCTGGCCACGCTGAAGGCCCGGGTGCCGTTCGTCAACTTCTTCGACGGTTTCCGCACCAGCCACGAGGTCCAGAAGGTCGAGATGATCGATTACGAGACGATGGCGCGCCTGGCGGACAACGAGGCGATCGACAACTTCCGCCGGCGGGCGATGAATCCGGACCATCCGCAGCTGCGGGGCACGGCCCAGAACCCCGACACCTTCTTCCAGGCCCGCGAGGCCTGCAATCGCTATTACCAGGCGGTCCCGCGGATCGTGGCCGAGACCATGGACCAGGTGGGCCGGGTGCTGGGGCGCGAATACCGTCTGTTCGACTATTACGGCGCCCCGGACGCCGAGCGGATCGTCATCAGCATGGGCAGCAGCTGCGACGTCATCTACGAGACCATCGATTACCTGCTGGCCCGGGGCCAGAAGGTCGGCCAGATCAAGGTCCGCCTGTATCGGCCGTTCTCGACGGAGCACTTCCTGGCGGCCGTCCCGGCGACGGTCCAGCGGATCGCGGTGCTGGACCGGACCAAGGAGCCGGGCAGCCAGGGCGAGCCGCTCTATCAGGACGTCTGCACCGCCTACAACGGCAATCCGTCCCCGCCGCTGATCGTCGGCGGCCGCTACGGGCTATCCAGCGGCGAGTTCACCCCCTCGATGGTGAAGGCCGTGTTCGACAACCTCGAGCGGTCCGAGCCGAAGAACCAGTTCACCGTGGGCATCATCGACGACGTGACCTTCACCTCGCTGCCGATGGAGGAACACATCGACGCCTCGCCCAAGGGCACGGTGCGCTGCAAGTTCTGGGGCCTGGGCAGCGACGGCACGGTGGGGGCCAACAAGAACGCCATCAAGATCATCGGCGACAACACCGACCTGTACGCCCAGGGCTATTTCGCCTATGACAGCAAGAAATCGGGGGGGCTGACCGTCTCGCACCTGCGCTTCGGGCAAAGGGAAATCAAGTCGTCCTATCTGATCGACGTGGCCGATTACGTCGCCTGCCACAACCGGGCCTATGTGCACCTGTATCACGTCCTGGAGGGCATCAAGCCGGGCGGCACCTTCGTGTTGAACTCCCCCTGGACGGCCGAGGAAATGGAGACGGAGCTGCCCGGCTCGATGAAGCGCCAGATCGCCGAAAAGAAGCTGAAGTTCTTCAACATCGACGCGGTCAAGATCGCCGCCGACGTCGGCCTGGGCCACCGGATCAACATGATCATGCAGGCGGCGTTCTTCCAGCTGGCCGGCGTGCTGCCGGTGGACGAGGCGATTCAGCATTTGAAGGGGGCGATCAAGAAGACCTACGGCCGCAAGGGCGACAAGGTCGTCCAGATGAACTGGGCCGGCGTGGACGCGGCCCTCGAACATATCGTGGAAATCAAGTATCCCGAATCCTGGGCCGAGGCCGGACTCGAGGAAAAACCGGTCCGCGAGGAGCCGGAATTCGTGACCAACGTGATGCGGCCCATGCTCGCCCAGCAGGGCGCCAAGCTGCCGGTCAGCGCCTTTGCCGGCGCGCTGGACGGTTCCTACCGGAACTGCGCGGCGGACGGGACCTATCCGACCGCGACCACGAAATACGAGAAACGGGGCGTGGCCATCGAGGTGCCGCACTGGATCAAGGAAAACTGCATCCAGTGCAACCAGTGCGCCTTTGTCTGCCCGCACGCCGTCATTCGGCCGGTGCTCGCCACGCAAGAGGAATTGACCAACGCGCCGGAATCCTTCGAGACCGTCCCCGGCAAGGGCCCCGGGGTCAAGGACTTTCAGTATCGCATCCAGATCAGCTCGCTGGATTGCACCGGCTGCGGCAACTGCGCCGATATCTGCCCCGCCAAGGAAAAGGCCCTCGTCATGGAACCCATCGCGACGCAGACGCCCGTGCAGGTTCCGAACTGGGATTTCGCCCAGACGATTCCCTTCCGCAATCCCCTGAAGAAGGATTCCGTCAAGGGCAGCCAGTTCGAGCAGCCGCTCTTCGAGTTCAACGGCGCCTGCCCCGGCTGCGGCGAGACGCCCTACGTGAAGGTCTTGACCCAGCTGTTCGGCGATCGCATGGTCATCGGCAACGCCACCGGCTGTTCCAGCATTTACGGCGGTTCGGCGCCGAGCTGCCCCTATACGGTCAACGCCCGGGGCCACGGTCCGGCCTGGGCGAACTCGTTGTTCGAAGATATCGCCGAGTTCAGCTATGGGATGAATTTGGGCTACGCCCAGCGTCGTCAGCGATTGGCGGACATGGTCCGTGAGGCCATGACGGGTGGATTGTCCGAACCGTTGCAGGAGGCGATGCAGGCCTGGCTGGCCAACATGAACGACGGGGACAAGAGCCGCCGGATCGGCGACAGCCTGACGGAACTGCTGGAAAAGGAGCCTGGCGGCAACGAGCGGCTGCGGGAGATCCTCGCGCAGCGCGACCTGTTCGCCAAGAAGAGCGTCTGGGCCTTCGGCGGCGACGGCTGGGCCTATGACATCGGCTTCGGCGGCCTGGACCACGTGATCGCCAGCGGCGAGGACGTCAACATCCTGGTCCTGGACACCGAGGTGTACTCCAACACCGGCGGCCAGAGCAGCAAGGCGACGCCCACCGGCTCGGTGGCCAAGTTCGCCGCCTCCGGCAAGAAGACCAAGAAAAAGGACCTGGGCATGATCGCCATGAGCTACGGCTACGTCTACGTGGCCAGCGTGGCCATGGGCGCCAACAAGAACCAGCTGGTCAAGGCCCTCATCGAGGCGGAAAGCTACCCGGGTCCCTCGCTGATCATGGCCTATTCGCCCTGCATCAACCACGGGATCAACATGGGCAAGAGCCAGCAGGAGGAGCAGCGGGCGGTGGACTGCGGCTACTGGCTACTCTACCGCTACGATCCGCGGCGCCGGGCCGAGGGCCAGAATCCCCTGGTCCTGGACTCGAAGGAGCCGACCGCCGACCTGCATGATTTCATCATGGGCGAGGTCCGCTATGCCACGCTGACCAAGCAGTTCCCGGACGAGGCCAAGAAGCTGCACGAGCAGTTGGCGCGGGAATACGCCGAGCGGTTCCGGCTCTACCAGAACCTGGCCCAGAGTTGAGGGGGCGACAGAACCGACCGAAATCCCTAGAAACCTGTAGAGCCAATTTCATGGCCTCCGGGGGTGTCTCTTGCGCGCCCACAGGCTGCCAAGGAGGAGGAAGGTGAGAGTGTTTGGTTCCGGTATCGTGGCAACCCAAGGTTCTTTTTTCCCAGCCGGGTTAATGCCATACCCAGAGATTGTCATACCGTCATCAGATATTCCAGTGGCATGCATTAACCGCCAGCCTGTTAGGTCTAGACCATAGTCGTTTTCCAGAATGTCCTTGAGGTTTTGCATCCCACGCTGCGCATCCCAGATAAAAGCTTCTTCACCCAGTACGGTCTCGCTTCGTCCTACTACAATAGTCCCATCCGCCGAAACATCCCAAGCCTGACTTGAGAAGGCCCCACCTGATAAGTCACCTAATCCCTGCATTCCATCTAATTCAGTCCATAGAAAAGCTTCCTCACCGAAAGCAGAATCACTATACCCAACCACGACTGATCCAACAGCAGACACAGCTTTGGCAGTGCTAGAAAAATCACCGCCCGTTAAGTCACCAAGGGGAGACATTAAGTCCGATTCCCAGCGGAACGCTTCCGTGCCGTTTATAGAATGGCCTCGACCTACTATAACCATACCATTGTCTGATATACCAAATGCTTCACTCCCAAAAGAACCTCCGGGTAAGTCGTCTAACCCGACCATACCATCATCTTGTGTCCAGCAAAATGCTTCAGGTGGCCAATCAGACCAACAAGCATTGCCAACTACAACAAGCCCGTTTGAAGATACGTCATATGCATTGCTGTGCCACACATCTGGTGTGCTAAGACTTGTCATGCCACTTTCTTTTGTCCAACGGAACGCCTCAATCCCCGATGCGGATTCACTCCATCCCACTATAACTGAACCGTCAGCAGAAGCTCCCTGAGATTCACTTTTAAACTCACCGCCGGGCAGATCACCCAATCCTTGCATACCATTCGATGCTGTCCAACGAAAGGCTTCCCAGCCCGCCGCAGATTCCGTAGTCCCTATGACAGTTGAGCCATCTGCCGATATGCCCCACGCTTCCCCTTGGAGCCATTGGTCCGATGGCAATCCTCCCAATCCCTGAAATCCCATTTGCTTCGCTGAGCAAGTATTAACAATCACACAAGATAGAATAAATAGCAATAGTGTCTTACTCATTTTCCACCTACCTTTCTTCGCCTCCGAATCAGTGTAAAACCACCAAGTGCCAATAGAGAGAGACTCACCGGTTCAGGAATCGTCGATAAGTAGATCATATCATACTTGCTCTTTTCCTATAGCCCATTTCATAACCTCAGTAAAAGACGGTAACAATATCGATAATGCCGTTCTGGCAGGTTATGAAATGGCTTCTAATCATCAGCTGTTTTCTTATCTGCTGGCGACGCATCATGAAGTTTTGTTAGAGTGCCTTAGAATGAGCGGGTAAGTGCGAAGGTGGAAAGGCAGGAAGCGGCGATGGCCCAAAGTTGGCAATGGCAACCATCCACCCCGGCGGCGCCTCGCTGGCTTCCACCCGCAATAGTAAGACACAAAGTGAATGAAACCTGGCTTGGTTGGCGGTTGCATGGCGATGCTCCGGTAAAGATTTCGGGTTTCGCGTGGGCCAAAGGCCCACTCTGCAATTGTGTTCACAAGACCGTCGCGTTGAAGTTGCCGATCGTAGGAGATAACTCGATGTCCTAATTGTACCCAAATACACCTGATTCATGCAAGCCCAAAGTGGAGCAGCCACCGCCGGATTCAACGATTTTGGCGAATGAGAATATAACAGCGGCATTAACAATGGATTACGCAGATTTTATTGAGCTTGCATCCTAAATAGTTTGTGGATCAACTCGGAAAAAGTTGGTAAGGAACGGCTCGGCGAAGTGGCAAAGCCGCCCTTGATCGCCGCAGGCTCAAAGGGCGGGATTGGGGGCGTCAGCCCCAAGATCAAACAGCCCCCGTATTTTGGATGAGTCGTACAAGAGCAGGCCAAATCAGGCTTTGCATTGATGGGCCGATTCGGTTAGACTACCGGTCGGCCAGGGGAACGCGAAAAAGGGGACGGGCCAACAGGCCGGGCCCAGCCTGGCCTTGCTTACCGAAAAACGATGCCCAAAACCGCCGGCGGCGGGCGTAGGAGAAACGGCCGGCCGGGGAATGCATGGACAACCTATGGAGTAAATCATGGCCAGACAGGACCACAAAGCGGCAGGTCTGAGGATATTGTTGGTATGGTTGGCGGCGGCGGCGCTGACCACGGGCTGTGCCAGCCGCGGCGAACGCATGCAGAAGCGGCTGCTGGACCTGGGCGAAACCCGCCTGGTCACGGTTCTGCGCCAGTCCCTGGCGGCCGCCGGCGGCCTGGAGGCCTGGGCCGGCGTCACGGCGATCGACGGCGAGGCGGTCTCGACGGTCTTCGAGCCGGACACCCAGGCCCTCGTCGAGCAGCAGTGCCGGATCGAGCCGACGGGCGAATTCCTCGTCAAGGTCTCCAGCCGGGAGCCGGCCGGTCGATTGATCGAGCAGCTCGATGACGACGGCGAATCCCAGATCCTGCTGGAGGGCGCCGCCAAGACCTCCTACGAGCAGGATCCCCAGCGGCTCTACGGCGCGGCGGTCAAGCTGTTCCTGCTGGGCCGGGCCATGCTGGGCCCGGCCGGCCTGCTGGAAGAACCCTTATCCCTGCGCTATGCCGGCCTGGAGCGGAAAAACGGCCGGCTAAGCCACAAGATCGAGGTGACCGGCCAGTTCTTCTCCGAGGCCCACCAGCCCAAGGCCCTCCAGAACGGCAATCTGCTGGTGATCTGGATCGACGAGACCACGCACCGGATGGACCGGCTCTGGCTGCGCTATCCGAAAAAACCATCCGAGTTCGGCTATCTGTCGCTGCAGGCGGGCAATTTCGCGGCCTTCGAGGAGGGCCGTATCCTGCCGAAGAACCTGGCCTTTTCCTTCAGCGATCCCTACCAGCAGTTGGGCCAGCAGCCGTTGATCACCATGGAATTCGACCGCTTGCAGATCCAGCAGCAGAAATAGCAATGAGGATTTAACGTCCTGGTGCAACAGAGAATCACCGGATCCAGGACCGTAGGTTGGCGATGGGAACAATCGACCGGGCCGTTTGCCGCCCGGCAAGGTCGGCACCGGGGCTATTCGAGGGGATCGACGCGTCGAGGGGGGCACGCGGTTTGTAGGCCATGACGGAAAGCGGAAACAAAGCCCGGGGTCCTTCCGAACGGCTGCTGCGCACCGCCGAGGCGGCCGAGGCGGCCGGCGTATCCAAGCAGACCCTGCAGTATTACCTCTTGATCGGCTTGGTCGAGCCGACCGGCCGCACCGAGGCCGGCCATCAGTTGTTCGACGACCAGGCCGTCCGCCGCATCCGGCTGATCAAGCAGGTCAGCGACAGCGGCTATTCCCTGCGGGACATCCGCGAGATCTTCCTGAACGACAAGAACCCCCCTCCTTCCTGAAGCACCCTTTTTTGGCTCTTCAAAGGAATTTGTGGACGAAATTCGGCTCTGGTAGATTGCCCGTGTTATGATACAAGGCGATTTCGAGCGTTTTAAACTCACGAAACCCGCAGGCGTTTCTGGTGGTCTGTTTCGCTTTGGTGTTGAAGCCCTCCACCATGCCGCTTCGATCACGTCGCTGATCCATCAGCCCCCACCGCCGGGCAGGGCCCCTCTCGCCCAAAGGTTGGAGGCTTAATGGGCGGGGTTTGGGGCAGAGCCCCAAGATAAAACAATCCACAAATTCTTCAGAAGTTCCCATTTTTTGAGCGGCCGATCCAGCGGTCCGCCCCGGTGCCGGATCGCGTCGTGGCATTTGCCGGGGTGTTGTCATTATTCCTCATCATTCCTCCAGCGGATGTTTGGTTTTCTTCTCCAGCGTCCAGGGCAGCAGATGCTGGAAATGCAGATAGAGCAGGCCGATCACCCGCATGGCATAGAGAAACACCGCCAGATCCAGCGTCAGGACCGGGATCTGGACCAGCAGGCGCAGGCCGACCAGGCCGCCGGGTTCGCCCGCCTCCGGCTCGGGCACGAGCTTCATGGCCAGCCAGAAGACCGCCACGCCGGCCAGCAGGCACAGCCAGCCCAGCAGGTAGGGTTTCCAGATGGCCCCGATGGCCCGGACAATCAAATCCGGCCGCAGCAGCAGGCCAATGGCGTCGAACGAGAGGATCAGCAGCACCATGGGCAAGAAGAACATCCCCCCCAGCGTGGTCATCGTCAGGATCGCCTGGGCCCAGAGGGCCAGTTCCAATTCCCCGCCGCCGGCGCCGGCGGCCATGCCGGCGACCTGCCCGGCGAGGTTGGGCTCCGGCATCCCCGCCGGCATGACCGGTGCGGGCGCCGTCGAGCAGGCAAATTGCATCAGGATCGCGCCGACCAGGATCGTGGGGATCTGGGTGTAGAAAAAGGCCCCGAACATGTTGATGGTGGGCACCACGATTTCCGACCAGATGTTTTCC
>JAFGFX010000354.1 GCA_016930855.1 Sedimentisphaerales bacterium
ACGCAAAGAAACGGAAGGTAGGCCGTCAAAACTTGAGGAAAAAGTCCCTCAAGTTTCTAGATTGCCACAGGCCCGCGACCAGGCCGCCGCTGCCGTGGGCATATCGGGCAAACTGGTGAGTGCAGCCAAGGCGATTCGCGAGGCCGATCCGGACCGCCGGCCGATCCCGACCGCCGGCCCTGCGGATTCTCGATTGTCCGGCCGATCCCGCCGACCGGCCCGGACGCCTGCCCGGATAACCGACCGGCCCAGACGCCGGCCCGGCTCCGGGAGGCCGGCGGAAGTCACAGAGATTTTCTGACTTGTTGTCCGAATATCTAACATTACCCGATTTTCGGATAATCCCTGAACCGACTATCCCAAAAAAACGCTCTACGGTCGCCCAGGACGGTTTGGGAGGTATCCAAGCCACCCCGGTCAATTTTATGGCCACCTGCGCAATCCTGGAGCGATTTAAGGGCATTGGGTAAAGGACGGGTAGGCGCTGGGGACTTCGGAGTCCCCTAAAATTCGTGTGTCCAAAATGTGTCCAACTTACATGTACTTTGGTATACCTACATATACCTAAAATCGGCGTTTTTGAGCGTTTAAAGCGGGTTGAGAAGGGTTAAGATAGGATTTTAAGTCCCCAGCGTCTGCCAATTCCGCCACTCGGGCTTTTGATCCTACCGCCTGTCACAGGGTTTTTGCTTTCGGCCAAAATCGCTGATCCGACCGGGGCCGCTTTTTCAGTGTTCCCGCCGAAACCCACGTCAGCGACGCCATGATATCCACCTGGTCAGGCAAGGTCAACCTGGGAAAATCGAGGATCCCCAAAGGCGACGCGCCCCCAAAGGTATTGCCGTTATATTCGTTTTCCCTCTTGCCGTGCTTGGTTGATTTGGATACGGCTCCTTTGGCGGTACTGTCTGAGGGTCTCAATTTGGTATTTCGGCAGCACGTCTCTTACCCGAAGACCGGGGGCCGTGGATTTCAGTCGCCACCAGCCCTCCATGGGGCATTCCTGTTCAACAGCGATCCGTTCCTTGTAGTCCCCCAGGAGCTTGTCGAGCTTGTCCTTGTTGAAGTCCTTGTGGATGATGGTCCGGTCCAGGTCGATCGTGGCGACGAATTGGTTGGGCAGGGGTTGTTGCCGGTCTTCGCAGGGCTTGCCGGTAATGTCGATGATGTTGCCCCGTCCCACGGGGACGATGTAGTAGTTGTAGATCATGGCATAGCCGTTCAGGGGGATGCCGCCGCCATAGGCGCTGGGCCAGAAAACGATATCGACGTTTTGGTCGTAGCATTCCTGCCAGAGCTCGGGGAAGTTGGCGTCGAAGCAGATAAGGATGCCGATCCTTCCAAAATCCAGGTCGAACGTTTTGACCCCTTCCTTGCTGCAATGCAGGCCTTCGCCCCAGAAGACGAAGACCTTGCGATAATACCCGATGATTTCACCGGTGCGATCGATGAGGACGGCCGTGTTGTATTGTTCGGCTCCGGCCGCCTCCCGGATGGGGCAGATGATGTACATGTGGTATTGCTTGGCGAGCTGGGAGACGGCGATCGTGGTGGGGCCGGGGATGGTTTCCGCCGTTGTGCCGGCAAATTCCTCCGGCAGACAGGCGATGTCAACGCCGTTTGTCCCCGCGGCGTGAAGATGCTCCGTGGCGAGCCTCAGTTTTGTTTCATGATCGCCCCCGAATCCGATGCAGATTGCCGAGACCCTAACCTGCCTGCCGGGAAGGGCGCCCCGCTCGAGTGGCGCGGCGTTTAAACCACACGAAAAGGCAAGCACCGGCAGAAGCCAGAAAGATTTGCTGACCATCTTGATTACTCCTTCCCCAGGTCACCGAATTGGTTTGCCGCACCGTGACCCCTTCATTTGACCTCGTATAATGAGTTGCCGCGGCAAAAAAGTCGGTTGGTCACTTTGCGCTATAAACTATCGCGCCGGCGCGTCGGCCCGATAGGTCAATCCGAAGCCGAACACATAGAGGGGCTTGGCGCTGTCGCCGGGGACGTCCTCCTTTTGGTTCTCGACCGCCTCCATCGAGCGCGGCAGGGCGAGCGGCAGCCTCCCGGCGGGCGGGAACCGGCCGAACAGGACATCCAGAACGGCACTATCGTCCGAACCGAATGTCGCCACGACCGCCGCGGCCTCGACCAATAATAACCGATTCGTACTGCACCATCCAGCGCAAACATCGTGGCGATCCAGTCGCTTGCCGCGACCGGCAATTCGCCGCGAGGTGGCACAGCCACCTCTTGTTCGACGCGAGCTCTTTGGACGCTATGACGCTCCCGCTGGTCACTGCCACTTGGCGAGAATCGCATGCCGCGACCGGCAGTTCGCGGTGAATAGAGGGTAACGATGCCACTTCACCCCCAAGCTCGCAGACTCGCTTGGCGGTGCCACCCGACGATTTGTACTGCGCCATCCAGCGCAAACACCGGGGCGATCCATAGTGGATCGCCCCGGTGGGTTCTGGATTTTTCGCCCAAGCGCAGCGACCAGCGGGAGCGCCAAAAGGCCAATCAAGCCCGCGGCGAATTGCCCGTCGCGGCAAGCGACCGCGGCAAGCGACATTAGAATGTGCCGGATTGGCCCTGGGATCCGGTATCGGCGCCCGGCGGCGGCTGCATCATCATCATCATGATCTGCATATAGGTGGCGAAGGCCGATTGCACGATCTCGGTCGGCACGAACATCTCCATCTCCATGCGGCCCTCTTCCAGGGTAACGCCGACGCCGACCATCCCCTTGAGATTCCCGAACATCTGGCCCATCATCATCATGGGATTCATGCCCTGGGCGCCGCCGGCCGGCATCGCGGACGAAAAGGCGAACTGGAGATATTTGCCCACATCGAGAAAGACCAGACCGTTGGCCTGGGCCGGAAGATGCTTGGCCGTGCTTTGGATCGCCGGGTCGGTGTGCAGCCCCTTGGGGGCGGACTTCGCCAGTTGGACCACCTCCTCGATGGCGCCCTCGCCCATGCCCACCGCCGCCAGGTTGTCGCCGAAGACGGCGAACTGCTCGGTGATGACGGGCTGGCCGCCCCATTGCATGGCCAGCATCTGCATCACCTCGGGCGGCACGGGCAGTTGGGACAAATCTATGCGGAGTTCATGATAGGACACCCCGTCGGCCTTGCCGGCGTCCTTCTGGAAGGTCATGGGGATCTCGATGCCCGCCTGGGCCAGGATCTTGCCGACGTTGGCCAGCACCTTCGGCAGGACCTCCAGGGATTCCGTTATGTTGGCGTAGGAGGAGACCTCCAGCACCTTGAGGCCCTGGGCGGGCTGTTTCGAGGCATAGAGGGCCTGGCCGACGCCCTGGCTGGACATGCCTTCGTACATCTGGCCCATCAATTGAAGGGTTTGGCGGACGTCCTGCGGATCGATCTTGGCGGGCAGGCTGGTGTCCGCCGCCAGCGTTTCCATGATCGCCCCCAGGGGCTCCGTGAAGAGCTTGCTGTCCATCCGGCCGACGGAGGCCATAATGAAATTGCCCTTGGGCAGCGACGCCAGCGGCGACAGGTCGGTCTGGGGATGACCGCTGAGATACTTGGCCAGCACGCTGCCGGCCTTCGCCTGGCCGTGGATGCTCAGGCCGAATCCCGCGTCGCTGATCCGCCCGGCCACCAGCACGCGGTCCACTTCCGCCAGCCGGTCCACCCCCATCGTCAGGATCTTGGCCACCGAGGGGTACTTCTGGAGGTCTTCATCCTGGTTGATCTGCATGGTCAGCATGGGCCGGACCAGTTCCAGGACACTGCTGAGTTGGATGATCGCCGCCACGTCGGACCGGCTCAGCAACTCGCTCTCGTGGGCCGACAAGGCAATGCCGGCGGCCCGCTGGCCCAGCCCGTTGAGCATCTCGACATTATCGGCCAGGAGCATGTATTGGCTGGTGGGCTTGAGATAAACGCCGTCCTCCTGGTTGACCCAGATCCCCTCGGCATTGGGGGCCTTCTCCAACTGCAACTGGGCAATGGCCTCCGAGGCGTTGCGCATGGGAATAAAGGCGACGAGCGTTTCCCCGGCCATGCTGAGGTTCTGGATGCTAAGGCCGATGCCGCGCGAGGCGTCGATCTGATTGGACAGGCCGAGCTGCTCGTCCAGCATCTGGCTCAGTTGAAACGGCTGGCTGGGATCCTGGCTCAACGGCAATTGCGCCTTCTTGGCGAAGGCGTCGATCTTCTGGCTCAACGCCGTGAGCGACTGCGAAACGATGATCACCTGACTGTCGGCCGGCATGGCCTTCAATACGTCCGGCAGGGCCGCGGCCGCCGGATCGACGGCGCCCAGCATCATCCCTACCAGGGTGAACAGTGCCAAGGACTTTAGCGTTCTCATGATTACTCCTTTTGTAAAAGTGCTTCGATCCTGTCCGTTCGGCCGTGGTGACCGTTGCGGACGACATCCGTATGGTTTTGTGATCTATCGGGGCCGCTGTTCGACTCAGCCGGCGCCCCTGGCCGCTCGGCAAGATTACTCCCAGCCAGTATCGGTCTTATGCGGCCATACATTGAATACTTCTCGCTGGCCCGGCGCCCTGGTGTTCTGGTAGGGCCTCTTTGGGTCCTAATCATAGTCGTATAGCGGGTGTAAATCTAACAGGAAATCCAACCTTTGGAGGAATTCTACAGGCGGGTTCGCGCGGACGCCATGGGGATAAACCTTTATAACTTATTTAGCAAAAAGACATTATCCTCTTTGGTGAGCCGGCCCGAGACCGTTGCACCGCCCAGCGGGCGACGCCATTGAGGCGTCCATCCCCATCGATTCAGGCCACCTTACGGATCCGGTCGTTTCGGTCGGGCAAACGTCGGGGCTATTCGGATTGCTTTAGCCGGAGTATCAACTGCTCGAGCGGATCGCGGCATTTCTCCAGGAGCGCAATGGTCTTCGAGGCGGACTGTCGCTGCCGGATCATATGGGCGGCCTGATGGACCAGCACGTGCAGTTCGTCCAGGTGCTCCAGGACATCATCCTCCGGGCCGGCCGGCGGGATGACCTTGACACCCTGGGCGCCGGCGTCGGACCTGCCGATCGGCACATACTGGGGGACGGGGATCTTATACCGTTTTTTCTTTCGGAAGAAGCGCATCAAATCTACCTTCTTGCCGCGGGCGCCCGGGCAAAACGCGAACGGGACCATCTCGACATGGCATCTTTACCTTCATACCTCAGACGTCCGCAAGACTATTATAGCAGGTAAATCGTCCATACGGTGAATTTTGATGCATTTTTTGATGGGAAACAGCCCCTGCCGCCGCCGGCCGGCACGGTTCGGATCGACCGGGAAAACGCCATGGCCGCGGGGGATCGCCGTTCTAGCTGGACGGACCGGCGGCGCTAGCGGTCGGCCACGACCGCGGTGCTATCCATCCGCCAGGGAGCGGTGCAGGACCTCGGCCTTCCAGAGGCATTCCTGGTATTCGCCGTCGGTGTCCGAATCCACCGTGATGCCGCCTCCGACGCCATAGGCGGCTGTATGAGTAAGCCGGTCCCAGGTGACCGTGCGGATCGCCACGTTGAAGCAGGCCCGCCGCCGCGGCGCCAGGTAGCCGATACAGCCGGTATAGACTCCCCGCGGATCGGGCTCCAGCTCGTGGATGATCTCCATGGTCCGCACCTTGGGGGCGCCGGTGATCGAGGCACAGGGAAACAAGGCCCCAAACACGCCCGCCAGATCGGCTTCCGTCCGCGCCGTTACCGTCGAGGTCATCTGGTGGATGGTGGGGTGGCTTTCCAGGTCGTAGAGGGACTCGGCCCTTACGGTCCCGGCCCGGGCGATCCGGCCCAGGTCGTTGCGGATCATGTCGACGATCATGGCGTTTTCCGCCCGGTTCTTCTCGCTTCGGCGCAGGGCCTCGGCCTGCCGGCGATCCTGGTCAACCGAGAGGGACCTTCCGGCGGATCCCTTCATCGGCCGGCAGGTCAGCTTGTCGGCCCGCCGGCGAAAAAACAACTCCGGCGAGACCGAGCCGATCACGAAATCGTCCGCCGCCAGGTAGGCGGCGTACCCGTGCGGCTGATGCTGCCACAGGCGCACGAAGTGGCTCCAGGGATCGCCCGACCAGGTCGATTCCAGCCGAAAGGTGTAATTCACCTGGTAGCTGTGGCCGTCGAGCAGGTACTCCCGGATCCGATCCAGGGCTCGGTCGTAGGCGCCTCGCTCCAGACGGGTCCGCCAACTGGCGGGGTCATAGCGGATCGCCAGCGGGACCGGCTCAATCCGGCAGCATCGCAGGCGGCGATAGAGACCGAAATACGCCACCGGCAGGTTTCCGGGCGGCCGGGGCGGCCGGGGCAGCCGTGTCCGCAGGGCCGGATTGAATCCGCCCGCCGCCTCGTAGGTCAGAAATCCCAGGGCGTAGAGGCCCTCGTCCTCCACTTGCTGTTCCACCTGTTCCAGCAGGGCCGGGACCGCGGCGGGATTGCGGCTCTGGTGGACCTGAACCGGATCCGAGAATGCCAGCCAGCGGTTGTCCCGGCGGCGGTTGGCCATCTGAAACAGGGCCGAAGAGGGTGCGGCCACCGACTAGCTCCCTTCCCGCATATATGGCAGACCGGCGGCGCAGCGGGCGCTGCCCTCGGCCCATGCCTGCCCGCCAGCCGGATCGCCCGAGACCGGCCGGTCGAGATTTGCCGGAAAGAGGAAATTCCGCAGCAGGGCGGGGCCGTGTTCCGTGGCGAAACTCTCCGGGTGAAACTGGACGGATTCAATCGGGAGGCATTGGTGGCGCAGGGCCATCACCTCGCCGGCGGCGCTCCAGGCCGAGACGGTCAGCTCCGCCGGGATCCGCCGCGGATCCACCACCAGCGAATGGTAGCGCATGGCCGTGAAGGGATTGGGCAGGCCGTCAAAGAGGCCGCGGCCGTCGTGGTGAATTGCCGAGGTCTTGCCGTGCCAACAGCGGGCGGCCCGGACGATCCGGCCGCCGAAGACCTCGGCGATGCATTGGTGGCCCAGGCAGACGCCCAGGAGGGCGACGCGGCCGGCCGCCCAGCGAATCAGATCGTTGCTTTGCCCGGCATGAGCGGGATTGCCCGGTCCGGGCGATATCACCAGATGGGTCGGCCGGTACCCTTCCAGCCACCGCTGATCGACGGCATCGTGGAGGGCCACCTCGACCGCCGCCTCCGCGTCCAGAACCATAATCGCCTGGAGGAGGTTGTAAGTGAAGGAGTCGTAGTTGTCGATGATTACGATGCGATTCATGCCAACCGCCTGCCGTGCCCGAAGGATATAAGCGGCTCGGTAATCCGTCAGGTCCGCTTGAACTGTTTTTCCAACTGCTGGAGCGTAAGTTGTATCGCCGTCGGCCGGCCGTGCGGGCAACTGCCGCCGCGCTCCACGCGGCTGCGCTGGGCCAACAGGGAGGCGATCTCCTGCTCGGAGAGGGGATCGCCCGCCTTGACCGCCGCCTTGCAGGCCATCATATCCAGCAACTCGTGCAGCAGTTGCTCCTTGCTCACCCTGCCGGCCTGGTCGATCAGGACGTCGAGCAGGTCGGCGACGAAATCCGCCGGCGGCACCTTTGCCAGCAGGCTGGGAAATCCCTGGATCGCGATCGTCCGCGGTCCGAAGGGCTCGACCAGAATGCCCAGCTCCTGGAGAATCCCGGTAGCGTTCTCCAGGGCGGCCATCTGGGCGTCCGTGACGTCCAGCGTCTCCGGGATTAGGCAGCGCTGGCTTTCCAGCGGGCCTTGGGCCGCCTGGCGATGCAGTTGTTCGTAGATGATCCGCTCGTGCAGGGCATGCTGATCCACAATGATCAGGCCGTTTTCCGTTTGCGCCACCAGGTATGCGTTGTGGACCTGAAGAAAGGGGCCAGCCGAAAGCGACTTCGCCGGGATATCCTGGCCGAAGGGCGCAATATCGGAATCAAGCTGCCGGGCCAGGGGGACTGGCAGAGGCGGTTCGATGGTTTCCGGCGGTATATTTGCTTGCGCTTCATCGGGATCGAATCGGCAGGCTTGTTTCGTCTCGGCCATTGGCCGTGGCATTGTCTGATTGGTAGGTTTCGACGGGGCCGGCAGGCCCGATCGATGGTATATCGATTTGGCCGGCGACGCCGGCGGGGCGTTCTGGAAGAAATCCGCCATGGCCTGCCGCACCCGCCGTGTTGTATCCGTCTGGTCGTCCGGCCGGCGTTCGGTATCGGCGCCAGAAGTATCCGCCGCCTGCTCCAATGTATGGTCGCGGACCCGAACGGAAAGGTCCGTCCGCAGAAGCCGATCCCGGATCGCCGCCAGGACCTCGGCATGAACCGCGTTGGAATCGGCGAAGCGGACCTCGGTCTTGGCCGGATGGACATTGACGTCCACCGCCTCCGGTGCCATTTCCAGCAGGACAAACACCACCGGCTGGCGATTCGCCTCCAGCAGGCCCCGGTAGGACTCCCGGATCGCATGGCTGACAAAGCGGTCGCGAATGTGCCGGCCGTTCAAAAAGACATATTGCCATTGCGTCCCGCTGCGGGCATGCTGCGGCGGGGCGATCAGGCCGCTGATCCGGATCTG
>JAFGFX010000355.1 GCA_016930855.1 Sedimentisphaerales bacterium
GATGTGGATGGGCTCTGTCGTCGTGTTATAGAACTCAACCCAGTCGGTCGGCTCGGCCAGACTGGCGTGGGCCAGCAGCTCGTTGACTCTAATGGCGTCCGGAGGCAACACGAAGCCGGAATCGTCTGTACCCGGTGAGCCGCCGGCAGCCAGGCTCGCCCGCCAGGTGTCTTTCTCGTCCCAGTCATTCGGGTCGGTGCCGTTCGGATCGCAAACCGTCAGCGAGAAGCCCAGACCGTCGGTGATCTCGTACCAGCCGTCCTTGTACTCGAAGTCCAGGATCGTGCTGTTGGTATAATCCTCCATCTTGATCACTTCGCCGCTGTTGGACAACTGGCCCGCATAGGGACCCAAGACCTCCACGTCGCCGGGGATCGTATAGCGGCTGACCAACGCGGCCGGATTCTTGGCCAGGAGCAGGTATTCACCGGCGTCCAGGCTGGTTCCGGCCGGAATCGCATACACGATGCCATCCGTGAACGTGACGCCGTCCAAGGAAAGCGGACCCGAGCCGATGTTCTGCAACTCGACATACTCGAAGTCCTCATCGTTGTAGCCACTGCCCGACGGCGGATTCGAGGGGTGATACATCATCTCGGTGATCCGCAGGTATCGCTGCTGATCGGTGGGAGTGCCGTGATAGCCGAGGCTGTCTACCTCGACGCCCTCGGCGTCCAGCAGGCGGATCGTCTCGCCCCAACTGGACAGATGCCCCTGGTAATTGCCCTGCACGAACCGCTGCTCGCCGCCCTTGGGGCTGACCGAGCGGTTGCGAAACGAGAAGGCGTCCGGCGAGACGTACATGGAACCGCCGGCGGGGATCACCGTGCCCGGCGGGAAGGTGTGCTCGACGGCGTCGTCCAGTGTCCAGCCGGTGATGTCCACCGCGTAGGCGTTGGGATTCACCAGCTCGATGTACTCCTCGTCCTGATTGTAGGAGGCGGGATTGAATTCGATCGCCCCGATGGTGATCGTCGGATGGGCCACCTGGCTGTCGGGAATGCCGGCGTTTTGGTCATAGCCGGGATTGTGGATGCTGTGATTGACGAACAGGTGCTGGCGCCGGCGGACCATATACTGGCTCTTGATCCACTCGACATTGCTGTTCCAGGTGCTGCCGCCCAGCTCGATCTGGGAAGCGGCCTTCAACTCGTCAATGCGCTTCTCGAATTTTAGATCGTCCGCCGGCGTCCCCGGCGCCTGGAGCAAATCATCCATGAGCGTCCGCAGCCGCCGCAGGTACATCTCGCGGGTTACGGGATTATCGAACAGGGCGTCGATCAGGCCGTTCCACTTGTAATCGATCTTCTGGTGCTCGTTGCACCCATAGAAGGGATGGCTGGGGGAACGGATATCGCCGGGGTAATCATTATCGATGCCGGTGACCCCGAAGGTCAGGTCCTTGTCCCAGGGCAGGTACAGCCACTCGTTGGTGCCGTCGGGATTGTTGCGAGGATCCCGGGTGTCGCGATAGCCGTAATAGTTCTTGTGGGTTTGATCGTTGTCGTGGATGATGACCGTGGCGGCCCAGTACTCGATGATCGCGGGGATGTTGACGTTGTCGAACATGTAGGTAAAGCGGTTGGGATTGGATGGATTGATGCCGTTGGCCAGGGCCTGCAGATCGCTGTAGTCCTCATCCAGCCGGGTCTTCTTGCGGGGAACCTGTTCATCGCTGATGTTGCCGTGGGTGAAGTCCGTGTACAATTTGTACAGGGCGCCGTCGGGATCAAGGTCGTTGCGGCGCAGCAGATCGCGGTCGGGCTGTTCGACGAAGATGCGCACGGCATGGAAATAGCCGTTCCGCCGCACGTGCAGGAGGAACGACAGGCATCCCGGGGCGTCGGCGTTAACGTAGGTCTCCCAGGCCAAGGTCTGGCGCAGGGTGGTCGAATCCGCCCCCTGTTCGTTCAGGTTGATCTCGTCGACCCGGGGAATGTCCGGATCGAAGAGGAAATGGTGGCCGTCGTTGAACTCGAATTTTCGCCCGTGCGTGGTGTTGGCGCCGCGCAGGCGGATAAACACGTTGTCGTAAAACTCGTCCAGGAAAAACACCGAGCAGCGGGTGCCGGTGCGGGTCCCGGCCGCCGACACGTTTTGTACGAAATACTGATACACCGGCAGGTTCGTGTTGATGGCGGGATTGACCACCACCGTGCCGAAATATTCCGGGGAATTGTCGGGCAGCAGGAACAGGGGCTCCCGCGTTTCCACCGCGGTGGTATCCACGGCGGTCACGTACCAGCGGACCATGTCCCCGGCGATATAGGCCGACTCGGGGATCACCGCGGTGTAGATCCCGTCGCCGGCCGCGGCGTCGGCGCCCGCACCGTCATCGGTCATGGCCACGTCGTTGATCTCCGGACCGAAGCCGATCCGGTAGTTCAGCATGACGCCGCCGACGGGATGGAAGGTCTCGGACACCTGCGCCGTGATGACCAGGCTCTCGTTCTCCAGGGGCGGGGTGGGATTCTCGGTGACGTGCCGGATCGCCGGGCCCAGATGGGTCACGCCGGAATGATTGACCTGGCCCGGCGTGGGGGTGGGGAAGAAGCCCTCGATGAGAGTGGCGAGGTCCGCGGCGCTCTGCCGGGTGGCCGTCAGCTTGGGCAGAATCAACAGATCGGTGCTGGTCAGGCTCTCGTTGAGGCCGTGGATGGCCAGCACGTTGGTGCCGGTCTGCAGGTAATCGAAATCCTCGTCCGGCAGGAGAAAGTCCACCGGGAGCACGGCCTGGTCGTCGTCGTGTTTCTGGGTGGCGCCGGACTCCCAGTCCGGATTCTCCGGATCGTTGGCCTGGGCGATGATGTTGGGCACGCCGTTGTTCAGGTAGGCGATAAAGCCGTCGTCATATTTCATCGACAGGGTCAAATTGCCCAGATTGCTCAGGTCGTCCACCGTGAAGGGAATCCGGACATACACTGTCTGATTCTCGCCGTACATCTCGGTCACGTCCAGGCCGACCAAGCCCGGATAGTCGTAGCCCACCCCGGTGGTCCCCTGCTCCCAGCCGCTGTGGTCGAAATCCCGGCCGGTCCAGGCCAGGCCGAGGTTTCCGTTCTCCGGGACGAGGGCGTACGCCGGGGCGTATTCCGGCAGGAGCGTCACCGTCGTCGAGGAGGTGCCGTCCGGCGCGGTCAGGCCGTAGGAGACGTCCCCGAATTGCTGGGTGTAATCGAAATGATGCACGATGGTTTGGGCGTCGGGCTTGACCACGGCCAGAAATCCGCCGTCGACCGAGAGGGTGAAATTCGTATGCAACTCGCTGTCCGGATCATCGCGGTCCTTGCCGGAGGCGAAAACCACCAGGAACGCGCGGGGCTCCAGGGACACGTCCGGGAACTCCCAAAGGTCCAGGCGCTGCGGATCGTTGGTCAGATACCAGCCTTTCAGGTTGATGGTCCGGCCGCTGATGTTGTACAGCTCGATCCAGTCGGACGATTCGTTGTCCTCGTCCCACAACTCGCCGGCCTCCGCCGGATACTTGCTCTTGTTGAGGGTCAGAAACTCGTTGATCACGACGGAGGGGCCTTCCTGGGCCCAGTTCTGCATCATCAGGGAATAATCCGTCAGGTTGACGCCGTCCTTGCCGTTCAGGTCGCCGCGGCCGGCATCGACATAGAGCGACTGGCGCAGCCAATTGGACAGGAGGATCTGGAGATCGCCCACCTCCACGACGCAGTTCGAATTCAAGTCGCCCACCGGGCAGAGGGATTTCACGATGGTGACGCGCACCGTGTCCGAGTCCTGGTTGTCGCCGTCGTCGGCGGTCAATTGAAACACGTATTCGCCGGCCACGCCCGGCAGCTCGACCACCGGCTTGAGGACCGACGTGCCGGGCGTGAAGGTGACATCGCCCGGCTCCACGCCGGCCGGAGCGCTGAGCAGGGACCACTCCAGAATTATCTGATTGGGATCGGTGTCGCGGTCCTCGACGGACCCGTCGAGCGTCAGGGTGGTGTTGGGCAGCACCAGCACGCGATCCTGACCGGCGTTAGCCTGCGGCGGCCAGCCGTCGGCGGGCAGCTCCAGAAACTCCACCTCGGCGATCTGCATGCTGTTGGCGCCCCAGGGATTGCGCACCGCGGTGAACAACAGCTGGTAGTGATCGTAGGATGAATAATTGACGAATTGGATCGGCGTGGCGTTCTGGGTAAAGCGCGGCCAGGGCGTGTCCTGGTCGAAATCCACGATGGGCCCGCTGGCGATGAACGTCCACGGCCCGTTGATGCTGGTATTGGAGCCGTACAGGGCGAAGGCGACCGGATCCCGGTCGGGCGCGTCGTTGGCGGTGGTGAAGGTCAGCTCGCTCACGTAGGTTCCCGGCTTCGAAGGGGTCACCTGGAAACCGGTCGCCTGCGTCTCGCCTTTAAAATGAAGATATTTTGTAGTTATATTGTTGTCGATTGCCAGCGGCGGGGACTCGGCCCCCGGCCAGTCCCCGTCGTTGGGCACGCCCTGGACGGGATCGCCGGGGCTGGTGACGTCCTCGAGAATCGGCGTGTCGGCCCGCAGCAGCAGGGCCCAGGCGCCCAGCCCCCCCCGCACCGCCGGGCCGGCCCCGACACCCGCATGCACCAGACCCGAAAGACATACCAATACCGTCGTCGTGTATAGTATCTTCTTCATCTGTATTATTATACCATATTTTAGGGATTATAGGTTGTCTATCGTCAAGGTTTCCTGCGTACTTCAGCAGGTTTTCGGCAGGCCAGGCATACGGTGAAGGTCTCAGTCCCCCTGGTTCGTCCGTGATCCGGCACCTCGGCTTGCCGGGTAGCGCCCCCTCTCGCTTCGGCCCCCCCCGAGCCGTCTGCCAGACGCCGTTTAAAACATTTTCCTTCTCCCGGCAAAGGCACGCCGCCTCCGCCATCCTCCCGGCAAAAATAGGCGGAGCGGTTGGCATCTACCGACCGCTCCGCCTTTCGTCTTTAGCTACATCACAATCCCGGGTCCGAATTCGACATTACATCCCTCCTATTGCTGGAAGGGATTGGGGCAGTCATCGTCCAGCGGATTGTTGCACTCGAGCCAGTCAGCCGCCAAGGCGGCAAAATCAAGCAGATTCACGTAGCAGTCCTCGTTGATGTCGCTGGCCATGCCGTATCCCAGCTCGATCACGACATCGCAGCCCGGATTGGTCACCTCGACCACGACCTCGGCGAAGATATCGTCGCCCAAGCCGGCCTGGCCGTCGTCGACCGTCAGGCGCAGGGTGTAGGTGCCGGCCTCCGTGAAGACCGCCTTGGGATCCTCCACGTTCGCACTGGGATCGAAGGTGACCGCGGCCGGACCGGTGGCCCTCCACTCATAGTTGATCGTGTCGTCGTTGATGTCCTCGGCGGTGGCGTCCATCTGGATGTAATTCGTGACGGACAGGACCAGGTCCTCGGGATCCACGACCGAAACGGTCGGCGGCGCGTTGTCGCCCATGACGGCCAGGGCGAGCACCTCGTCCGCCGTCAGGGCGTAACTGTAGAGCCGGATGTCGTCCAACTGGCCCTTGTAGTAATCTCCCGGATAGGAGACAGGATTCACGGCCTCGCTCTTGGCGCCGATATACAGGGGATCGCCCGTCTGGCCGATCAATCCGCTCGCCGCCAGGGAGGCCCTTTCCGTGCCGTCAACATAGATCTTCATGGTGGAGTAGTCATAGGTGGCCACGACATGGTGCCAGGTGCCCGCCGACGGCAAGGGGGCGTCCAGCGTGCCGACGTTGGCCAGATGGAATCTCAAATTACCGCCTTCGGCCAGCAGCCGGTACTGATTGTCGCTGAGGCCCTTCTGCATGATCCGGCGATTTCCGACCCAATCCTGGGCGTTCATCCAGGCGCTGATGGAGATCTGCCAAGCCATATTGGTCATGTTCGGATCAAGACTATCCGGGTCGGGAATTACCTTGACAAAACCGAAGTCCCTAAAATCCAGGGCGGTATTCGGGGTTTCGCTGGAAATCCAGCCCGTCACCCAGTTGGGATCGTAGGACGGATCGTCCTGCGGCGGGGTGAGGGCCTGGAGGATCTCC
>JAFGFX010000356.1 GCA_016930855.1 Sedimentisphaerales bacterium
ACGGATACTACCCGCCGGGCGCTCAACGGCGTCTATCTCGATGTGAGCGGCAAGGGTGAGAATGCGGCCTGCATGGTCGCCACCGACGGACGCCGGCTTTGCTGCCAGAACACGCTCGAGTTGCCAATCAAGCAGAGCGCGATTATCCCGGCCTCGAAGTTCATGTTGTGGCCCCGACTCGACGGCGCGGCCGCTATCGGGCTCGCCACGGTCGGCGACGCCGTATGGTTCAAGCTTGGGCTGGGGCCGTGGGAGTATTACACCCGCACGGTCGAAGGCCAGTTTCCGACTTGGCGAAACGTGTTGCCGCAGGTGACCGACGGGGTGAAGCGCTTCACCTTTTCCGATCCGGACGTCGAAGCATTGGGCAAGATCTTCCCCACGTTCCCCGGGCACGACCTGGGTACGCCATATATCAAAATCGCGGGCACGCAGGGGAAACCGCTCGTGATTTCGGGCACCGGACGGGACGACGCGACCGAAACCAGCATGGAGCTGACGGGCGGGAGCACCTATGAGGGGCCGCCGGCCCTGATTGGCGTTGACCGGTTCCTGCTGCTGGATGCGCTCAAGGTGGGATTCCGGTCGTTCACGTTCGAGGATGAGTGTGCGCCCCTGAATTCGTTCGACACCAACGGGGGCCGGCATGTCTTGATGCCGACGCGGCTGGGGTCACCCGCGGCTGCAAGACCGGCGGCTTCCCGCCAGCCCGAAGTCGAGGCGGAAGAAGCCGCGCAGGCGCCCGAGAAGTCAGGCGCATCCGAACCCAACCCCGAGCCCGAGTCGGAAGCCGAAGCCAAGCCGAACCCGATCGACAAGACGGAGAAAGGAGCAAGGCAGATGCCGAAGCAGAAACAGCAGCCCGAGCAGGATCAGACCGCGCTGGATCGCGTCCTGGCTGCCTGTGATGAGGCAAAGGCGAAGGTCCGGGAGGCGAGCGCGGCCCTGATCGAAATGAGTGCAATCGTCAGAGAGGCGGTGAAGGAATCGAAGGCCCAGAGCAAGGACCTGGCATCCGCCAGGAGCGCCCTGGACCGGCTGAAGGCGATCAGTCTGTAGGGTGAAAACCGAGAAGCATGGGGGCCGCTCTTACGGGCGGCCCCTTTGCTTTTCAACAACCAGGAGGTCCCGTGAATCTATACCGAGTGGTGCTCTCAGTTGCCCAGGCCGCGCAGCTGAATACCGGCAGGCAAATCAAGGCGGAAGTGGTGGCACACAGCCGCCTGGATGCCGCCCTGATCGCGGAGGGGGCGGCCGACGTAACGCTGAACCGGCCCGACATCGAGTACACCCACGCCGTGAGCGTTATTCCAGTGAATAAACAGGCGCCCGCCATGTCGGTTGCCGCCTGAGTGGTATGTGGCCGACATATTATAGGAAGGGAAAAAACCATGGCGATCAAGGCGATTCTGAGCTTCATGAAGAAGGTTCCGGTCCCGGGCGAGCAGTTTTCCAGTCAGAGCTATCATTGCAGCCTGGAGACCGAGTTGCCCAGTGACATCGGGCAGGAAGAGGCCCGAAAGCGGATCCACGAAACGTTCGCGCTGGTCCGGGCCACGGTCGAGCAAGAGCTGGCGGCCAACGGCGGGGCCAAACCGCTGCCCGCCGCCGCACCGGCCGGAAGCGCCGATGTTGCCGGCGGCAAGCCGGGCGTGGCCGGCAATGCGAGCAACAAGCAGGTCAGGTATATCCTGGATCTGTGGACGAAGCGCCACGAGCGGGAGGTCAGCGAACTTAATCAGCTTATTCGGGACCAATACGGCCAGGATGGCCTGTACGGGCTCTCGAAGAAGCAGGCGAGTGAGTTGCTGACCCGGCTCAAGAAAGGCGGCCAGAGGGCGGCCTAGCCGTCCTCTGATTATTCCGGGGGTGACAAGCATGAACATCCAGGATCTGCGTCGAGACATCGCCCGGTACTGGTCGCAGTCCCGAGTGAGCTGCTTCCTGCGCTGTAGCCTGCAATATGCGTTTCGGTACGTGTACCGGGTCGAACCCGCGTTCACGCCGGCAGCACTGTCGCTAGGCAGCAGCGTGCACCGCGTGATGGAGATGGTTTCGTTGCTGCGCCGGGAAGGCGATATCCCGACCGCGGACGAATGCGCCGACCTGTTCGCCGAGATCTGGAGCCGGCAACTCCAAGAGGACCGCAACATCCGGTTCAAACCGGATGAGAACGCGGAATCGTGCCGCCAACAGGGGCAGCAGATCGTCCGCACGTTCCGGGAGAATATCGACGAACGGGAACAGGTCCTCGAAGTCTCGGCCGCGCTGGCGGTGCCGCTGATTACGAGCGGCGGGGACATATTGCCGGATCCGCTGATCGGCGAGATCGACCTGCTGGTGCGGACGCCGGAGGGGCAGAAGCTGATCGTCGATTGGAAAACGGCCGCATCACGCTGGCCAGTCGCCAAGGAGGGCGAACGCGGTAAGGCGGATCGGGAAGTGCAGCCAACGGCGTTGCTCTACGCGTACAAAATGCAGCACGGCGAGGTGTTGGGGTTCCGGTACGACATCGTGGTTAAAAACAAGACGCCGGTGTTTCAGCGAATCACAACGTCCAGGACGCAGGATGACTTCGACCGACTGGTCGCCATCATTGCCGTCATTGACGCGATGACCAGGGCTGAACACTTCTTGCCCAACGATACCGGTTTCATGTGCGGCGACTGCGAATATGCCGATGCGTGCCAGAACTGGAATCGGGATCGCCGGCGGCTGGTATCGTGCGCGGCGTAGGGGGGTCGGATAACTCGGCACGAACGGCACACTTGGCATCTTGGCACACTGCCCCGTGCCGAGATGCCGTTTGTGCCGTTGCTGCCGTTGTGGTGGGGGCTGCCCCTCCCGCGTCAAACTACGGCAGCGTCGCATTGATCC
>JAFGFX010000357.1 GCA_016930855.1 Sedimentisphaerales bacterium
GACACCTACCCCGGGCTTATCGCAGCCTACCACGTCCTTCATCGCCTCTTGACGCCAAGACATCCACCATGCACCCTTAGTAGCTTGACCGCATCATTTTATGGCTGATGATGCGCAAGCCGCCGAAAACACGCTCACAATAGGAAATGGCGGACCATTCCCTACCGTTCCCTCGCCCGGGGGTCCGGGCGAAGGTGGTGGAGATTACACTTTACCTTCTATGCACTTGTCAAAGAGCGTATAAAGGACGAAAGTAAATCGGAAACGCGCCCGGCAGTAAAGAAAAAAATCCGCCCCGCTTTCCTTTTTCTTTCGTTTTCCTTTCGTCTGGTTGTCGTTCGCCTGGAGCCGATCGGAATCGAACCGACGACCTACTGGTTGCAAACCAGTCGCTCTCCCAACTGAGCTACGGCCCCATCGGTTGATTCCCGCCGTAGTCGCCCTGGCGACGTTACCGTTCGACGGCCCGCGCCGCTGATGGCCCGACCGCCGCGTATTCCCGCTCCGGTCGCCTTTGCGACGTCGCACCTCGACGGCCCGCCCCATTGTGGCCCAGGTGCCGGCTAGGCGATCTTGTCACGCAGCCAATGGATGAACCAGGCCAGGATGGCCACGGCCAAGACTCCGATCCCCAAAAACCGGATCAGGGCCCGAAAGTTCATCGCCAACAAAACCGCCTCATCCATACTACGAAACAATCCCCTGGGCCGTTCGTACCGGCCGAACATGGCCGCCGGAGGGATTTTTCTCCCGGCCGGTCGTTGCCTATTCGGCCGCCTTGTCGTCACCTGGGCCCAGATGGATTCGAACCATCGACCTCACCGTTATCAGCGGTGTGCTCTACCAACTGAGCTATAGGCCCTCTTGGGTTCATCGGCAATCCTGGCCGCGAAGATGATCGCCCCGCGAAACGCCTTGCGTCATCCGGCGGCCGGATCCACCGCCCCGGTCGGGGGCGATAGCCGATACAGCCTCAGTTGTATCGAGCCAGATACTGTACCCTTGACGCATCATTCGGTCAAGGAATAATTTATAAAATTTTTGCGCTCGAGCAGGCGCCCAAAAATATGCCTATCCCCAAGCCGCCAAGCGACTTAGCCATTACACATTCTATCACGTAAACGGCAAACGTCAACTGAGATTATCGGTAAATCTGCCAGATTTGGCCTGCCGTCGGCCGGCGGCGGAGAGAAAACAATGTCCGACCAAAATGGTACACCCGATCCAATCGGCAAAACTACCTGAGAAAGAGGATGATTTCCGGCTAAACGTAATATATACTTGACATGATGTAAAAAATATATTACAATTGGAATAGAAACACCGAAACCGTCAACGAACCCAAAACCGGAGGTATCCATCATGGACAAGACGCAGGTAAACGATCTGATCGGCATGATATTTATCATTCTCTTTGCCCTCATAATGGGCTTTGCGGTGGCCGTATCGTTTTATATGGATGGGATGTGTATTACGTCGCTATTCATGTTTGCAGGCTGGCTTGTCGCAACCGGTATCCTTTTGCTTAGTCCTTTCCTCTTGCAGAAAATTCGTAAAAACAAAGAGAGGTTTACCGATGAGCGCCATCTTATGATCTTCAAGGATGCAGCGCTGGCGGCACATTCCATTTCCTGGATATATTTCCTTTGCGCGGGTATTGTTGCATGGTTGATCGTCGGGCCCAAGGGCTCCGTTTCCGTACATATCATAGCGCTACTATTTATCGGATGGGTTATACTGTACCAGTTCGCGCTCCTCATTATATGTTCCCAGATGATGAAAATACGAATCTCCAAGCTGCCCTAAGGGGAAACGAATAAGAAACATAAAACGCTCTCGATGTCACCTGCGTGTAGGCGGGTATCCACAACACCAAGAGAATTTCGGATTCCCGAGTTCGCGGAAATGACATAACGAGTCATTATGTGTTTCCACTTAGTATGGTAATTTGCTGCTCCCGGTATAGATACCATGAAAAAGAAGATTGAATTAACGAATCAGATACGCCGTTTTCGATTCGAGAACAGCGAGATGACCCAGCAGGAGCTGGCGGAACGGTCGGGTGTGACCCGGCAAACCATAATCGCTTTGGAAGCGGGGAAATATTCTCCCTCGCTGCTGCTGGCCTTTCGGATTGCCCGGGTATTCGGGGTAAGGGTAGAGGACGTATTTGTCTATGTCGACCCCGCGGACGAAGGGCTCGATCCGGCCGGCGGCACTACGAAATCCGGTCAGCCGTAATACTGCTGAATGGGTTTGACGTCGATCTCCCTTTGCCGCAGGGCCTCGATGGCCCGGGTGACCGCCTCGGCGCCGCGGATGGTGGTGACGTAGGGGATGCCTCGATCCAGGGCCGTCCGGCGGATCGAGAAGGAGTCCAGGATGGACTGCCGGCCGACGGTGGTGTTGATGATCAGATCGATCTGTCGGTTGATGATCCGGTCCACCACGTTGGGCCGGCCCTCGACCATCTTGAGGACAAACTCCGAGGGGATGTTGTTCTGGATCAGCGATATGCAGGTCCCCTTGGTGGCCAGGATCTTGAAGCCCATCTGGCAGAACCGACGGGCCAATCCGACGGCCCGGGCCTTGTCGACGTCCTTGACGCTGAGAAACACCGTCCCGGCGACGGGCAGGGTGTTGCCGGCGGCCATCTGGCTCTTGGCGTAGGCGATGCCGATATCGTCGGAGATCCCCATGACCTCGCCGGTGGAAAGCATCTCCGGGCCCAGCAGGGTATCGCTGCCGGGGAACTTGACGAAGGGGAAAACGGCCTCCTTGACGGTGTAATAGTCGCGCTGGACCTGGCCGGTGAAGCCGAGCTCGTCGAGGGTCTTGCCGGCCATGACCTTGGCGGCCAGTTTCGCCAGCGGCACGCCGATGGACTTGCTGACAAAGGGGATGGTGCGGGAGGCCCGGGGATTGACCTCCAGAATGTAGATTGTCCGGTCCTTGACGGCGAACTGGATGTTGATCAGGCCCCTGACGTCCAGCTCCAGGGCCAATTGGCCGGCCTGTCTCTTGATCTCGGCCAGCAGATCGGCCGGCAGGGAGACCGGCGGCAGGACGCAGGCGCTGTCGCCCGAATGGACGCCGGCCTCCTCGATGTGCTCCATGACGCCGCCGATGACCACGCGGCGTCCGTCGCAGACGGCATCGACGTCGAGCTCGGTGGCGTCGTCGAGGAACTGGTCGATGAGGATGGGGTGGTCCGGCGAGGCCTCGATGGCGTTCTCGACGCACTGGCGCAGGGAGGCCTCGTCGTAGACGACCTGCATGGCCCTGCCGCCCAGCACGAACGACGGGCGGATCAGCAGCGGATAGCCCAGCCGGCGGGCGATGGCCAGCGACTGCTCGTAGGAACGGGCCGTGTCGCTGGCGGGCTGGCGCAGCTCGAGCTTGTCGATCAGCTGCCGGAACCGCTGGCGGTCCTCGGCCCGGTCGATGCTGTCGGGGCTGGTGCCGATGATGGGTACGCCCGCGCCAGCCAGGGCGACGGCGAGCTTCAGGGGCGTCTGGCCGCCGAACTGGACGATGACCCCGTCGGGCCGCTCTTTCTCAACGATGGTCATGACGTCCTCGAAGGTGAGCGGCTCGAAGTAGAGCTTGTCGGAGGTGTCGTAATCGGTGCTGACGGTCTCCGGGTTGCAGTTGACCATGATCGACTCGATGCCGAGCTCCCTCAGGGCGAAGGCGGCGTGGACGCAGCAGTAGTCAAACTCGATGCCCTGGCCGATGCGGTTGGGCCCGCCGCCCAGGATGATGACCTTGCGGCGAGCGCTGGGATTCGCCTCGCACTCCTGCTCGTAGGTCGAGTAGAGGTAGGGCGTGCTCGCCTCGAACTCGGCGCCGCAGGTGTCGACCATTTTATAGACGGCGTTGCCGACAATCTGGCGGCGCCGACGGCGAAAGTCATCCTCTGGAAGCTGAAAAATCCGCGCCAGGTACTTGTCGGCGAAGCCCATTTCCTTTACCCGGCGCAACTGCTCGGGCGTAGCGGCGGCCAGCGGGCCGATCGCCTTGAGCTCGGCCTCGGCCTCGACGATCTCCTTTATGTTGTGCAGAAACCAGGGATCGATCCGGGTTAACCGGTACAATTCATCGATGGGCATGCCCCGTCGCAGGGCCTCGGCGAGGTACCAGAGCTTGTCCCAGGGGGTCCGCTGGAGCCGCTCGCGCAGCAGCTCGTCCGAGAGCTGGCGGGGCAGATGGACGTTGTCCAGGCTGTAGCGGTCGATCTCCAGGGAGCGGATGGCCTTCTGCAGGGCCTCCTTGAAGGTCCGGCCGATGGCCATCGCCTCGCCGACCGACTTCATCTGCACGGTCAGCTCCGGCCGGGTGCGGGGGAACTTCTCGAAGGTGAACCGCGGGATCTTCACCACGCAGTAGTCGATCGTCGGCTCGAAGCAGGCGGGCGTCTTCTTGGTGATGTCGTTGCGGATCTCGTCGAGGGTGTAGCCGACGGCCAGCAGGGAGGCCATCTTGGCGATGGGAAAGCCGGTGGCCTTGCTGGCCAGGGCGGAGCTGCGCGAGACCCGCGGGTTCATCTCGATCACGTAGAGCTGGCCGGTTTCGGGATGGACGGCGAACTGGATGTTGCAGCCGCCGGTTTCGACGCCGATGGCGCGGATGATGGCGATGGCGGCGTCCCGCATGACCTGATACTCGCGGTCGGTCAGCGTCTGGGCGGGCGCGACGGTGATGCTGTCGCCGGTGTGGATCCCCATGGGATCGACGTTCTCGATGGGACAGATGATGCAGACGTTGTCGTTCCGATCCCGCATCACCTCGAGCTCGAATTCCTTCCAGCCGATGACCGATTCCTCGATGAGGATCTGGCGCTTGGGGCTCTGGTCCAGGCCCCATTCGACGCCGGTGGTGTATTCCTCGATGTTGTAGGCGACGTTGCCGCCCGTGCCGCCCAGGGTGTAGGAGGGCCGGATGATGGCGGGAAACCCGATGTACTCGCGCAGGGCCTCGGCCTCGCCGGCGGAGTGGGCCAAGCCGCTGCGGGGCACGCCCAGGCCGATGCGGGTCATGATGTCCTTGAACAGGTCGCGCTGCTCGGCCTTCCGGATGGTCTCCAGGTCGGCACCCAGCAGGCGCACGCCGAACCGATCCAGCACGCCGCTTTCGGCAAGGGCGACGGCGGTATTCAGGCCGGTCTGGCCGCCGAGGGTGGGCAGCAGGCTGTCGGGCCGCTCCTTCTCGATGATCTTGGCGACGATCTCGGGGCAAATCGGCTCGATGTAGGTCCGGTCGGCCAGCTCCGGATCGGTCATGATGGTCGCCGGGTTGCTGTTGATCAGGACCACCTCGAAGCCCTCCCGCCGGAGGACCTTGCAGGCCTGGGCGCCCGAATAGTCGAACTCGCAGGCCTGGCCGATCACGATCGGGCCGGAGCCGATGATGAGTATTTTTTTTATGTCCGTTCGTTTGGGCATTCGTTTGTCAATCAAGCGTAGGCAGGCCGCCCATCGAGGCAGGCACCACCTGCCCAATCCGGCAATATGTAATTGCCTACCCCATTCGCTCCGCCTTGAATGTTACGATAAAGCTCTGGCCGTTCTCGAAGTCGCCCCGCAGCGGAATCATTTCTGCCCGGTTGCCCTTCATGGGGGTCAACTCGCCGGTCATGTCCAGCAGAATGAAATTGTCCGTAATCACCGGTTGATAGGCAGCGCCTTCCATCACCTGAATATTTTTAACTCGATGCGGCAGAAGATGAACCACGGGGCGGTTGTCCCAGTCGCCTTTTTGGTTGGCGGTGATTGTGAAGGTATATACGCCGTCCCGTTCGACGAGCATTTGCTGCCAGGGAAGCGTTCGACGGGGCAGCCGGGCCTGCCAGGCGGGATCGCCATACAAAACAACCACGTCCCGATCCCCCCGCAGGCCCCCACGGTTTCGCTTGCCGGGATCGGAATCGTTTTGCCCGCGCTTCTCCAGGCAATAGACCAGGGCCAGATTGTTGACGTAATGGGCCTGTGCCAGGGTGAATCGGCCGGCCTGCAGTTCGGAAAAATAATCCTTCACGCCCCAGCCGCCAAAGCCGTAGCCGGTCGGTACGGTGTACCCGATCATCTGATATACGCCCGCGCTGTGCATCAGGGCCAGGGCCAGGCACTGACGGTCCGGAATATGGGCGATCAGGCAGTTGCCGACACCCAGAAACACCTTGGGATTGGGCGAGTGAACGTCGTGGCGGGCTTTCTCGGTATCCTGCCCGTACAATTGGCCGTCCTGACAACGGAAAACACCGTTGCGATAACCATAACCGATCATCCAGTCGCGTTCGGTGGCGTGGCCGCTGGTATAAAAGACGTCCGGCCGGTATTGGTTCAATCCCTCCACCAGCAAGGTCGTCGTATCCGTGGGGCAGGACTTTTGGGTTACGCAGCCGTCCCCGGTCTTCTCCCACATGATGTCCGGTTTCAACTCATTGAACATCCGCCCCTCCTCGTAGGCGTCCAGGGGGGCCCCCACCGTGGCGGTCAGGGCCCGGCGAACGAGGAGAGGTTCCTGGTGCCGGGCGATCCGCAGGGCGTCTTGGACAGTGTAGCCGGTGATCATCCCCCAGATGACGTCCGTATAGGGATCCTCATCCAACTGACGAGTCAATCGGTGGACGGCGGCGACAAATTCCCGCGTCGTTTCCTCGGGGGTGGCAACGAAACAGGCGTAACGGGGAAACAGCCGGGTCAATTCCGGCAGAACCTCCGGGACGTTTTGCTCGAATGAAACCAGGCGACCGTCGTATTTTTTCCGCAACGTGTCGGCCACCTCGCGCCAGGCGGGATCGGCATGGGTCTGCCTGCGGATGACGACGACATAGGACCCTTGGGGATCGATCGCGGCCTGATCCGGCTGGGCCCGCAGGCTCGCCGTCGAGACGATCGCCATCATGGCAAGGCCAAACGACATCCACGGCAGGAAAAATCGTTTGCTTGCTTTTACCATCATGTTCTCTCTCGCGGATTCAAGTAATCAATGCAATCTCGGTCGCCGTCCGGTTGTTGATTTGGCGGCAGCATGCAGAGAAAAATCGTTTGGGCGGCCGGGTAGATTTGGGGCGCGGGGGGGGAAATTTTCCCGGCCGGGATCCCGATCGATTTTTCTCGTCGCCAACATTCCATCATGTAGCACGTTACAGTATGTTGCACCTGATTGTTGAATCCGCCTCTCATAAAAGTCAGACCGCGGGATTTTTAAACCTCTAACCTATAATGAGTGATAGAGACGTTCAGCCGCCCGCGGGGGGCTATTTGCCTTCATGTTGTTAGACGCCCTTGTTCTTCTCCATCATCTCGCGGAAGCGGCCGAACATATACTTGGCATCGTGGGGCCCGGCGGCCGCCTCGGGGTGAAACTGCACGCTGAAGGCCGGCACGTGCCTGTGGTTGATGCCCTCGCAGGTCTGGTCGTTCAGGTTCAGATGGGTGATCTCGACGTTCCGGTCGCCGCCAAGCGAGTCCAGATCGACGCAGAAACCGTGGTTCTGGACGGTGATCATCACCCGATCGGTCGCCATGTCCTTGACGGGGTGATTGGCGCCGTGATGGCCGAATTTCAACTTATAGGTCGTCCCGCCCAGGGCCAGGCAGAGCATCTGGTGGCCCAGGCAGATCCCAAACAGGGGGACCCTGCCGATCAGTCCCTTGGTGGTCTCGATGGCGTAATCCACCGCCGCCGGGTCGCCGGGCCCGTTGCTGAGCATGACGCCGTCCGGGGCCAGGGCCAGGATGTCCGCCGCCGAGAAGGTCGCCGGCACGGTGGTCACCCGGCAGCCGGCCCGGGCCAGCTCCCGCAGGATGTTGTATTTCACGCCGCAGTCGTACACCACGACATGGTATTTGCCTTCGTTTTGCCAGGTGTAGGATTCGTCGAGGATAACATCCTTGACGTAATCGCGGCCGGCCATGTGCTCGCTTTCGGCGGCCAAGCGGACCAGGTCAGTATCGGCGGGGTCCGACTCGCTGCTGATCACGGCGTTCATGGCGCCGGCGTCGCGGATGTGACGAGTCAGGGCCCGGGTATCGACGCCCTCGATAGCCACGATCCGGTTGGCCTGGAGGTATTGGTGCAGGGTCAGGCGGTTGGAGCGCCAGTTGCTGACGATGGGGCTGGCCTCCTTGACGACGAACCCGGACAGGAAAAGGCCGCGGCTCTCGGCGTCTTCTTCGTTGACGCCGTAGTTGCCGATCAGCGGGTAGGTCATGGTGACGATCTGGCCGGCGTAGGAGGGGTCCGTGAGGACCTCCTGGTAGCCAACCATGGAGGTGTTGAAAACGGCCTCCCCGCCGGTCGTGCCGGTGGCGCCCAGCGATCGACCCGTCAGGATAAAGCCGTCTTCAAAGGCGATCCTGGCCTTCATTTTGCTCCATTAGCTGATGTATCTCGGGGCGTCGTATGCCAGCGGCTCCGGCGTCCCTGGTCGGGTGGCCGCCGGGCGGTGACGCCCCTTTGGGCCCCGCCCCTCATCCGCCGGGTGGCGAATCGGCGCGGAAACCATCCTTTAGCATTCTAGCCACCGGGTCGGCCTGAGGGTGGAAAATTTCGTAACTACTTAAAAAATAGCGGCTTATACGACTGGCCGCCGGGTAAACCGCATCGGGGGTACTATAACCGTTTTTGTCGCGGACTGCCAAGGAAAATGCCCAAAAGCCCATCAAGAAATCTACCGGGCGTCCTTGGGGATATGTCGGGAAAGGAAAATCCGACCGGCGGCGGCGGGCCTCGATTGGATGGACCATCAAATCCGGCCGGGATTATGCCGTGAGGGGCGGTGTGATTCCTGCCCGGCCGGCCGCAGCTTGCTTCACGGAGCCATGCGCGATACGATGATTTCCGGTACGGTGTCGATACTGCCTGATCCATGCCATCGCAGCATTTGGTTGCATGGCGAGTCGATATTGCGTTATTGCTTGCGTGCTTTACATGTGATTCGAGCCCGCGGGATCATTTCGCAGAAGGACAAACATCAATGACGCTTATCAAAGCGGTCATCTATGAAAACGCATGGGTGTTCAGCGAGGACAGCCCCGCCCCTCCGGACGATTATCCGTCGCAAGACAAGGTGGAGGTATTTCTGGACATCTTTCTTACGCCAAAACATTTCGGCAGGATTGTCGTCTGGAAAAATTCCAACCTGCGCAATTCCGGCGACTACCGAATCCCCAAAAAAGGCGAACATCATATAGTCATCGGCTCGCTGGCCGACGCCGTCAAGCTCAGGGGCCCCCTCAGGCTGTCGAGCGATTACAAAGGAGATATGTCTATTCTTTATGTACCCATGAACGCTTCCCTGTTCCTTAATGAAATATTGAAATGCGGTCATCATGCTCAGGGGAAGTCAACTACCATTGGAACAGGCGAGGGCGAGTTTCAATTGCACCTAGCCAACGGCCAGGATGTCGGCTTCTTGCTGTCCGACGTATTCAACAGCGGCGAACACATATTCACCTTCACTCACGACGCAGAGTACCTGTTAGAAATATTCCGTTGAGGCATTATGATGGCGAGACAGATCTCAGGGCAGGTTGACACATTCAGGGAA
>JAFGFX010000358.1 GCA_016930855.1 Sedimentisphaerales bacterium
GCAGTCTCAGAATGAGACGTCGCCTGGCCCATCAACCTCGCGTCGAACAAGGGGTGGCTTTGCCACCTCGCGGCGAATTGCCCGTCGCGGTGAGCGACCGGGGGGGGCGGATCAGCCGATTTGCAGTCGGCTGAACCGTTCGACGCTCAGGGTCGAGCCTGCGGCCTTGCCGACCTCCTGGAGCAGATCCTGGACGGACTTCTTGTCGTCCTTGACGAACGGCTGCTCCAGCAGCACGTGCTGCTGATACCATTTGTTCATCTTGCCGGCCACGATCTTGTCGACGATCTGGGCGGGTTTGCCCTGGACCTGCTGGGCGGCGATCTCCTTTTCGTGCGCGACCATGGCCGGGTCCATCTGCTCGCGCGTGACGGTCAGGGGCATCGAGGCGGTGATGTGCATCGCCAGGTCCGCCGCCAGGGCGCGAACCTGCGGATCGGCGGCCGCCGCGTCCGCGGTCGCGGCCAGATGGAGCAGCGTGCCCACCTTGCCGTTGAAATGCACGTAGCAGTAAATCAGGCCCGGCCCGGCCAGATCGAAGCGGGCGAACTCGCCCAGCGTGATCTTCTCGCCGGTCTTGCTGACGATCTCGTTGATGATCTGGCCGACCGTGCGGCCGCCGGCGGCGGGCAACTCCTGCGCCCCCTCGGCGTCGGCCGGGGCCGTGGCGGCGTCCAGCAGCGCCGCGGCCGTCGCCTCGGCGGCGGCGCGGAAGTCGTCGCTCTTGGAGGTGAAATCCGTCTCGCTGCAGAGCATCATCAGAACGGCGCGCCGCCCGTCGCCGCTGACCCTTCCGATCAACTGGCCCTCGTTGGTCTCCCGGCCGCCGCGCTTCTCCAGAACCGCCATTCCCTTTTTCCGCAGGAGATCGACGGCCTTGTCGATGTCGCCGCCCGTCTCCTGCAGGGCCTTCTTGCAGTCCATCATCGCCTGGCCGGTCTGGTCCCGTAGCTGCTTGACCATTGCTGCCGAAATATCCGCCATGATTCGCTCTCTCCTGTTTCAGGCTGTTCGTCCAGCCCGTCGAAAGGGATGATTCGATGAACGTAATCCTGTTCCGGACGGCGGCGCGGGCATACGCACCGCGGATGCTCTCGGTGTCGCCCGGGGCCATATTGATCGGAGGGGACCGTCGCGGCAGGGGCCGCCTTCGTGAGTCCCTTCTTGCCGCCTTGTCGACCGAAAGGATTAACCGTCCGCCGTCGTATCCGTCTCCCGCCCCGCGGGCGGTTCGACCGGATCCTGCGGCTTGGCGGGGCCGGATGGGGGCCCCGCCGGATGGTCCGTCGCTACCGCGGCATCCGCCGGCGCCGCCGAGGGCGCGGCGCCCGTCGGGGATTCCGGCCCGTCCGCCCGGCCGGGGTTGGCCATGACCTCCGCCGCCCGCGCGACCGATATCCGCCGGGAGCGGCCCCGGCGGGCCTCTTCGGATTCGTCCGATTCCTGCCGGCCGGATTTGCCTTCCAGGACGGCGTCCGCCAGCTGCGCCAAGACCAGTTCGATGACGCGCATGGCGTCGTCATTGCCGGGAATGGGCAGATCGACGATATCCGGATCGGAATCGGTATCCATCAAACAGATGGTGGGAATGCCCAGCTTGCGCGCTTCATCCACCGCGTTGTGTTCCCGCCGGGCATCGATGATCACCAGGGCGCCGGGCATGCGATCCATGGTGCGAATCCCGCCCAGGTTGCGGCGGATCTTGCGCATCTCTCGTCGGAGGGTGGATTCCATCTTTTTGCTTTCGGCGGCCATGAGCCCCTTGGCGTCCATCTCCTCAAGCTCCTCCAGACGGCCCAGCCGGCTCCGAATGGTGCGGAAATTGGTCAGGGTGCCGCCCAGCCAGCGCTCGATCACATACGGCATGCCGCAGCGGTTGGCCTGCTCCATCACGGGCTGACGGGCCTGGCGCTTGGTGCCCACGATCAAGATGTCCTTGCCGGAGGCCACCATCCGGCCCAGAAACTTCTTGGCCCGGATCAGGCCCCGCAGGGTCTCCTTGATATTGATGATGTGAATCGAATTACGGGAGCAGAAGATATACGGCTTCATCTTCGGGTTCCACCGGCCCACCCGGTGCCCGAAGTGGATGCCCGCGTCGATCAATTCGCGGACCACGACATTATCCAAAACGCAACCTCCCTACCAATCGTTCCGCCGAAGCAGACACCGGTGACTGAGTTATTCCAGGACGCCCGCCTTAACACCCGGCAGCCGAATCCGCCAGTAAATCGGTTCCGCCGCCCTTACCGGCAGACATAACGCCCCTATTTACAGTTTGAACTACGTAGGATAGGGATCGGATAGAAAACTGTCAAGCCAAAAGCCAAATGAAATTTACCCCCCGCAGCTTAAGGCCGCCAGGAAACCGGCGAGGGAAATCCCGCGAAGAAAACAAGGCCGGGTAGAATCGTAACTCGTTATATGTAAATGCATTATACGTTTTGCCGATGACCGGCCCTCCGCCGTCCTACAGGGATTCCCGATAGAAGCAAGGCGCACATACCCGCCTGGTTGTTTGCCTGTTCGGGCCGACCAGGGCCGAAACAAAATATAAATGCATTATATATAAGCATTTACAATACGAGGTGGCTTTTGCCGCACGAGGTGGCGTTGCCTAGATCTTGATCAGGGCCTTGACGATGCCGTCACGGTAATGATCCAGCAGATCGAAGGCCGTCTGGGTCTGGTCCAGCCCCAGGCGGTGGGTGATCATGAAGTCCACATCGACTTGGCCGGAGGCGACCATATCGATCGCCGGCTGGACGCAGCGGTTCTGGCGGCGGACGTTAATGAGAGTGATCTCCCGGCGGCGCATCTGATCGATGACAAAGCTGATCCGCTCGAGTTCGGGAATCCCGATGAGCATGAGCCTGCCGCCGGGCTTGAGCAGCTCGATGGCCTGATCGACGGTTTCCTGCTCGCCGGCGCATTCAAAGACCGCGTCGAATCCCAGCGGCTCCTTGTCGAGCATCGTGGAGACGAGATCCTCCTTCTGCGGGTTGCCGACCCAGCAGGCGCCGGCCTGGCGGGCGTACTCCTCCCGCGCGGGGATCTTCTCGCTGGCGTACAGCGCCTGGAGGCCCTGGTAGCGGGCGGCGAGAAGGACGCTCAGGCCGATGGGCCCGGCACCCAGAACGGCGATCCGGGCCTCCGGCCCGATCCCGGATTGGCGCACCGCGTAGAGGCCGATGGACAGCGGCTCGCAGAGAACCGCCTGCTCGAGGGTGATCCGGTCGCCGGTGGGAAACAGCGAATCCTGCGGCATGACGAGGTATTCGCAGAGGCAGCCCTCGGCCTGGCCCGGGCAACCCAAGAAACGCAGCCGGCGGCAGGTGTTCTCCCGGCCCGAGCGGCACTGATCGCACCGGCCGCAGGGCATCGCCGGCTCGATGGCCACTGCGTCGCCCGCCCGGACGCGATCCACCGCCCGGCCGGTTTCGATCACGGTGGCCGAGCATTCGTGCCCCACGACAAAGGGGTACTCCACCTGGTGGGAGCCGATCCGGCCGGTGCGATAGTAGTGCACGTCACTGCCGCACACCCCCACGAATTGCAGTTTCAGCAACACGTCGTGATCGGTTTGGATCCGGGGGGCCGCCACCTGGGCGAGAGCCATCTGCCGTATTCCGGTCAATTGCACCGCTTTCATCGAGCATCCTTTTCTTTGGGGGACGAGCCGGCGCGGCTCCCGCGCGCCGACAGGGCATATCGTATTGTGAATGCCGCGGCGGGTTTGTCAAAAACAAAATGCGCCGTCCCGCGACGATTGCCCCAGGATTTGCCGGCGGTCGGCCGGACGGCTCCGGCCGGCGGATCGATCCTTCGTCGGGCCGCGGCCGGCCAAAGGGATCGTGCCCGCGCCCGTGCGGTTCGCGCCAGGGGCGTTGGCAGCCTGGCAACTCGCGGCATGAGGGCTCGCGGCGGGGATTCGCGATGGGGGTTCGCGGCGCGGTGATTTGCGTACGGGCGCCGGGCGGCTCAGGGATAACAAAAATCCAGCATGTCGGCACACACCGAAACCACCCTGTCGGACGACGGGGTATCCGGCGGCGCGCCGAGATCGTTCAGGAAGCGCAGATCCTCCTGGCCGAAGGACAGCACCCGGACGTCGTCGCGTTCGCCGAGATAAAACGGAGGTTTGAGATCTTCTTTTCGCAGGGGATCCCCCCATTCGTCGAAGGCGACGATGACCTGCGGGGAAAACGGATTGTGGCGGTTGTGGCTGACGACCACGGCCCACTGGCCGGATTCGAGCTTGATCTTGGCCCCGATGGGCAGCGGCTGGGTCACGCTGGAAAACACCTTCAAGAGCACCGGATCGTACAGGTTGCGATAGGCCCCGTAGAGCATCTCATAGAGTACGCAGATGGGGCTCTTGGCCTTTTGATAGACCTTGGTGGCGGTGGCGGCCACGTAGGCGTCGGCCAGGCGCACGATCCGGGCGAAAATGTTGATGCGGTCGCCGGGGATCTGATCCGGATAGCCGCTGCCGTCCTGATTCTCGTGGTGGCTGCGCACCACCAGGCGGATCATCGGATCCATCTCCTCCGGCAGCATCTCCGCGCCGCGCACCGGATGGGCCCGGATCAACTCCTTCTCCTGGTCGCTCAGCGGCCCCTCCTTCTGATAGAAATGCTCGATGGGGGCCATCCCGATGTCGTGAAACATGGCCGCCGTCGCCAGGGGGGCCAGGTTCATGGCGTTGTGGATCATGCTGGCCGCCGAGAGACGCTGCCGCTCCTGGCGGATGTAATTGCGGATGGTGTTGCCGATCACCAGGCTCAGGTAAAACACGTTGGCGCTGTGTTCCTGGAGATAGCCGCTCCAGTTCTGGCTCTGCTCGAGGATGGCCATGGTGACCGGATTTTCCTCCAGGTAGCGCATCATCTCCTCGATGACCTGCTGCATGCCGGCGACGTTCTCGCCGGTCAGGGCCACGCCGCCGCGCACGATGTGGCTGACCTTCTGAATGACGCCGGCCACGTTGCGGCGCACCTCGCGGGAGACCTCCTGGTCGTGCCGGTCGTCATCGAAGGTGACCATGTCGTCGAGCACCGGGTCGATCACCTGCACCATCAGGTCGGGGAACTTGCGCTCGAGGGAACGGATGTCCATCTCGTTGAGTTTGCGCCCGTGCGCCAACAGCACGCTGAACTCGTTCATGATGTTGGCGGCCAGAACCATCCCCGGCTCCAGCTCATTCACTTTCAGGATTATCGGCATTCAGGATGTCTCCGAAACATTATCGGACGAATGCGGCGCAATGCCGGATTCCTCATCCCCTCCCCCACATACCCTGTATCGGCCGTTTCCAGGATCCGATCAATCAGAAATTTCCCCCGGCCTCCGGGGGCGGATTCGGCCGGCGGATTCGGGATCGCGACCGGAAATTCCCCCGACATGACGCCCCGCCGGCGATACCAACAGGACGCGCAAAACAAAAGCCGGTGAGATTTCCGGATTGAACCAAAAGGGGAGATTGTGCCGCGGGACTCCGCGCGGCGGGGGCGCGTCGGGGGGCCCAGCGGCGGCGCGGCTAGCCCATGCCCGGCTGCGGCATGGGGCCGGTCAGGCCGTTCCGCGCCGACTCGGTCCGGGCGACGCCCCCCTCGGCCGTCTTGGCCGGCGGCGTCCGCTTCTGCTCGGCCGCCAGCAGATCGCCGACGGTGGGCTTGTCGAGCTTCCTGCCGCTGATGATCTGCTGGACCTCCTCGCCGTCCAGGGTCTCGTATTTGACCAGCGCCTCCTTGAGCATGATCAACTGCTCGCGATGCTCCTGGAGCAGCGTCTTGACCTCGGCGTAGGCGGCGTCCATGATGATCTTGATCTCGTTGTCGATGGTCTCCGCGGTGCGGTCGGAATATTCGCGGCCCAGCATCATCTCGCCGAACATGGCCGGCATCTCCTCGGCGCCGTAGCGGACGAATCCCAGCTTCTCGCTCATGCCCCAGTCCATCACCATCCGCCGGGCCAGCTCGGTGGCCTGCTGGATGTCGCCCTGGGCGCCGCTGGAAATGTCCCCGCAGAACAGCTCCTCGGCCACCCGGCCGCCGAAGGTCACCCGGATCATCGCCAGGCAGAACCGCTTGGTGTACATGGTCCGGTCCTTTTCCGGCAGGCTGAAGGTCGCCCCGCCCATGTGGCCGCGGGGAATGATGCTGACCTTGTGCACCGGATCGGCGTCCTCCAGCAGCGACTGGACCAGGGCGTGGCCGGATTCGTGCACGGCGATGGCTTCCTTCTCCTTGTCGTCGATCATGCGGCTGCGGCGGGCCCGCCCCCAGCGGACCTTGTCCCGGGCCTCCTCCAGGTCGGCCATCTCGATGTAGTCCTTCTCGGCGAGCGTGGCCGCCAGGGCCGCCTCGTTGATGATCGCCTCCAGATCGGCCCCGCTGAACATCGGGGTGCCCCGGGCCATGCGATGGAGGTCGACGTCGGGCCCCATCCGCACCTTCTTGGCATGCACCTTGAGGATCTCCATGCGGCCCTTCAGGTCGGGCAGGGGCACAAAGATCTGCCGGTCGAACCGCCCCGGCCGGGTCAGCGCCCGGTCCAGAACGTCCGGCCGGTTCGTCGCGGCGATCACGATGACCTGATCGTCCGTCTCGAAGCCGTCCATCTCCACCAGGATGGCGTTGAGGGTCTGCTCCCGCTCGTCGTGCCCGCCGCCGGCGATGCTGGTGCCCCGCTTGCGGCCGACGGCGTCGATCTCGTCGAGGAAGATGATGCAGGGGGAGTTGTCCTTGGCCTGCTTGAACAGGTCGCGGACCCGCGAGGCGCCCACCCCGACGAACATCTCGACGAAATCGCTGCCGGAGATGCTGAAAAAGGGCACGTCCGCCTCACCGGCGATGGCCTTGGCCAGCAGGGTCTTGCCGCAGCCGGGCTCGCCAATCAAGAGGATCCCCCGCGGGATCCGGCCGCCCAGGCGCTGGAACTTCTTGGGGTTCCGCAAAAAGAGGATGATTTCCTGGACCTCCTCCTTGGCCTCGTCGATGCCGGCGACGTTGGCAAAGGTCACCTTGGACTGCTCGCGGGTGGTCACCCGGTGGCGGCTGCGGCCGAAACTGCCCAGCATGCCGGCACCGCTGGCGCCCTTGAACTGCCGGAAGATGAAGAAATACATCACCGCCAGGATCAGCAGCCAGGGCAGGATCAGGCGGAACATCTGCCAGAGGCCGCTCTCCCGCTTGTAGCTCCAATGGACGCCGCATTCATCCAGCAGCCGGACAAACCATTCCTGCTCGGCCACGCCGTCGCCGAGTTCCACCTTGAACTGGGCAGGGCTCTTGGGGTCCTTGCCCGCCATGGCCTCCGGTTTCATCTCGCCTTCCAGGGAGGCGTCCATGACGACGACCTGCTTGACCTCCCGGTTGCGGATCCGCTGGCGGAACTCGGTCATGTCGATCACTTCGGCCCGCTGGCCGACGTCCTTAAGCATCAAGAAAAGCATCCCCGCCAGCATCAAGAGCAGGATCCAGCTGTACATGCTCCGGGGGCCGCGCGGAGGGGGGGTGCCGGGCACGCGCGGGCGGTTGCGACGGTCCGGGCTCGGCGGGGTTTCGCGGCCGTTAGTCATACCTAGTCACCCTTTTCGCCCCAGCGGATTCCGGGGCCTACCAATCGCTTTCCATGGCCTCTACGATCCGGACGGCCATGTCGTTCGCCGCCTGCCGGGCGGCACTATCCCGGCCGGAACCCAGCATCGGGACATAATCGGCGCTGACCCGGATCTTGCGATCCTCGATCAGCATCTGGGCCGACCGCAGGTCCTTCCAGGAGAACGTCGCGACCAGCACCATCTCGTTGGCCAGCGGGCGATCCAACTGGCGCTGCTGGACGAGCCGCTGCTCGCTGATCCGGTTGATGACGCCGTATAGTACTGTATCGGCCTTTCGGCGGTCGGAAACCACCTTATACGGGGTATGCAGCTCCAATTGGCCCACCAGGGCCCGGGTCAGTTCGAACTCGACGCCCCGGCGGAAGCTCTGGGATTGAAACATCTCGACAAATACCGTCTTGACATCCGAACGGTACAGATCGCGATTGGTGTACCCCTGCGCCGGGTCCACCTCCTGGCAGCCGGCCGCCAGCCAAACGGCCGCCGCCAGCGATATTCCGAGCAACAGAATCCGCCTCGGCGCCGCGCTCAATGGATTATAGGACCTTTGCATGCGTATTTCCCTTGGCAATCCGCCAAAAATCGCGGGGCGATGCCCTATGGGGTCATCCGGCGGGCCGACCGGTGGGCCCATTCGCTGTCGGGCCAGTGCTCCTCGATGTAACGGGTATAATAGTCGGCGGCCTCTTTCTTGTGGGTCCGCCGGTAATAATCGGCGATTATATAGTGCTTGTAGGCCAGTTGCCAGTCGATCCCCTCGATGCGCGGCTGGATCCCCCGCGCGTAGGCGTCCTGGGGGAACCGGGCCCGATACTGCTCGTAGCGCAGGCGGGCCTCATAGAGGCAGCTGCTGTCGTAGCGGCCGCCCTGGTACTGGGCATGGGTGGACTCGGCGTTGCGCAGCAGGGCCTTCTGATAGTAGGTGCTCTTGCGGTAGTTCTCCACCACCACCTGATAGGTGCTCTGGGCCTCCACGAAGCGGCCGCGATCGTAGTAGTAATCCGCCTGCATCATGAGGGCCTGGGCCGCCAGATCCGAGCCGGGCCAGCGCTCCACGACCCGATCGAGGATCTCCAACCCCTCCGTGCGGGCGCTGGTGGGGATAAAGCCCCAGACCTTGCGCTTCTCGCCGGCCAGAAACCGCCGGGCGATCTCCATCTCCTGCAGGAGGGCCGGCTCGAACAGATCGCTGGCGCCGTAGCCATCCAGCATCTCCTCATAAATGACGAACGCCTGGTAATACAGCTTGCGGTTGAACTGGGCCTGGGCCTTGAGGAACAGGGCCTTGTCCAGGTAGCTGGATCCCTCGTTCTGCTTGATCCATGACTTGAGGCGCTTGTAGGCCTGCTTGGGGCGGTCCTCGCCGAGCAACTGCCGGATCTGCCCCAATCCGTCGGGCAGATCGTCCCAGGCCTCGCCGGCCGGCATCGGCCCGGCGGCTGCCCGAGAGGCCATAACGGCGATGAATCCGGCGGCCAGTATCGTGCAGAATAAAAGGGTATTCTTCATAATCGTTTTTCCTCTAAGGGCGTCTAACAAAGTGAAGGCAAACAGCCCTACTAGGGCGACTGAATACCCCGGTCGCCCATAATGTTATAAGCTATAAGTGGTTATCCATGCCGCCCCCCAAAGAGCGCCGCCGCTGCCCTCAGGCAGGTGCCGAACTGCGCCCCCGCGGCGATCCCTCATGCCGGTATTATACGAAGTCGCCAACCAAATGCAATCATTCGACCGCCCGCCAATCGGCCTGGCCCCAGGCCTCGATGGCCAGGACGAGCCGCTCGAGGAAAAAAAGGTCGCCGAGCGGGGCGTCCTCGGCGTCGACCCAGATTAGCAGTTGGCCGGGATCGGCCTGCTCGACGAGGGCCTTTACCGGAAAAATCATCTTGGAATACAGCGGGGTAATGGCGTGGCTCTCGCCGTACAGCCGCATAAAGCAGCTCGCCTGGGAGACGAACCACATGGGATAGCGCCAGACGCCTTCCTCGATGACGGCCAGGACTTGCTGGCGGGTCGGGGGATGATCGTTGATGAACCGGGCCAGCTCGGGGCTAAGGTCCAGGCAGAAAAAGCCGTGCACGTTGAACGGATCGTCCGGGCCGCGGCCGAGCCGATAGGCCTGCCAGGCCGCCTCGCGCATGGTGGCGGGATCGCGGCCGCGGGCCAGGGCCTCCTGCAGGTCCCGGCAGGCTGTTTCGACGAGCTGATCGCGGCCCAGGCGCCGGGCGATGCGGGCCATACCGATGCAGCCGGACATCTGGCCGTAAGTGACGGCCCGCTGGTCGCGATGGCCCTCATAGAAGGCCACGATCGCATCGGCGTTTTCCTCGAGGGTTTGCCAATCGTCCGTGACGTCGGCGTAGTTCCACAGGGCATAGCAATTGTGCAGCCGGGGCCAGGGATTCTCCCGGCGGTCGCTAGACATCGCATCCGGCAGGGGATGCCGATTGCGCCGGACGGTGCCGGGATCGGAATTGTGCAACTGCACGTCGGACCAGGGCGCAAAGTGGTCCATCTCGGACTGCATGTAGGCCAACACCGCCGGCCGCATCCCGGCGGGCAGATAGGGATAGGCCCCCGCCAACGCGCCGATCAGGTCGCCGGGATTCTGGAAATACCAGTGGGCGTTGCCCTCCCCGCGGCTGGTGAAATAGGGGCCCAGGTGGCCGGCGTCGAGCATGGCCTCCACCGTCTCGGCCAGGATGGACTTTAATTCGTCGGCCAGGGCCGATATGCCGGTAACGACGCGCCGTTGCCAGAGGTACCTGTCGAGCTCCGCCGACCAGGCCGGA
>JAFGFX010000359.1 GCA_016930855.1 Sedimentisphaerales bacterium
GGCCGGGCCAGCAGATAGACATCCTGCCAGACGCCGACCGCATCGGCCAGCCAGAAGCTGCCCGTGGGGTAGGTAAATGAGCCATAGGTCCCCTTGGCGCTGAACAGCCGGGCATCGCGGACGGCCAGCAGGATCTCATTTTCTTGGCCGCATTGCACCAAAGGAGTGACATCGACCTCGGCCGGCAGGGAGGTGTCGAAATGCGAGCCGACCGGCCGGCGATTTATGAAGATGTCGCACCAGCCGGCCACCGCCTCCAGGTGCAGGTAGATTCGCTTGTCCCGCCAGGCGGCCGGCACCGTGACCGCCTTTTTCAGCCAGCCCATGCGGACGCGGTCCCAACGCTGCGGATAGCTGGGAAAGGTTCGGCTGTCCATCCCTTGGCTGGTCCGATCCATCATGATCGAGTTGACGTTCCAGGGCGAAGGGATCTTGATCTTGACGGCGTCCCAGGCGTCGTCTTGCGGCAAACCGAGGTTCGGCGCTTTTCCCTGATCCGGCCTCCAATCGTCAGGCAGCTCGGCTACCTGGAAATCCCATCTTCCGTTGAGACATATCTCGGCGCGATAGGGCGCCTCCTGCGGCTTGATCCAACCTTCGGCGGGGGCAAAGTCCCGGTCAAATACGACGCCAGTTCCATCCGTTGAACGTTTATCGCCTGGGCGTCCATTGTCCGCCCCGCCGTCGACTGGTTGACCACATACTCCCGCAGGAAATGCCGCCGCTGCCAGGCCCAACACCAGAAACATCCACATCCTCGCCCCGATCGATTTCATGTCTGCCTTTCCGTGCCGGTGAATCGCAATCATTTCGTACCGTGAAATGTTAATGACGGACAGATGGCCGCCCCACCCGGAATCGCAAAGCCCCCCTTGGCGGTGTACACCCGAAACGTAACGTGCTGGAGGCCTAGACGATGGTGGCCTCCAGGTTGACAAGCTGGCAGAAGTCTTTGAGTTGGTCCTGGTAGTCGCCGTAGAAGAATATCTGATGGAAGCCGGGGAAGGTGAGGACCTCTTGGCCGCCGTCGAACCGGACCTTCACCGAGACGACGCACCCGCCGGAAGGCGGCACGTCCATATTGCCGACGACGGTGCCGGCCGAGATCAGCGCGACGGACTTCTGGCCGGTCTTGCCGGCGAGAATGTCGAGGCAGGTGACGCGTTGGCCGACGGCCCATAGCGGCCGGGGGACGGCGTCGCGCATGCCGTGGTGATGCATCAAGTCGAACGGCTCGGGGGGCGTGCCGAATCCGTTCAGGGCCGTCGGGCAGGAGCAGTGGGCGCCGATGATGGTATCGTCGGCGGTGTCGGCGACGGGGTCCTGCTGGAAGCCGGGCCGGTCGAAGAGGTACTGGACCATGGTCTGGGCGGCGACAGCGCCGAGATCCGCCTCGCAGGCGGCGGGAATGCCGTCGTCGTTCATCCGCGACCAGGCGATGCAGGGCAGGGACACCTCGATCCCGCCCAGGGCGCCGAGGCAGTCCATGGTGATGGCGTCGGCCTGCTCGGCCTTGAGGATCCTGCCGGCGACGTAGTAGCTCTTGACGCCGTTAATGACGTCCTGCCGGCTGCAGCCGGTCTGCCGGCGGGCCCGGCGGAGGTAGTCGTCGGCCATCGCCAGCATCTCCTTCGTCTCGGGCGTGCGGCGGTATTCGTCGATGAACGTCCGGGCCGTGACGTAGCCGAGCGTGATGCCGAGATCGGCCAGCGGGCTGTCGTAGCGTTTGTCGCCCCGGATAACGACGCAGCGGGTGCGGCGCATCCGCGCGGCGGCGGCGAGCATCTTCATTCCGTAGGCGGCCTGGGAGAAATCGTTGGTGGAGTACGTCACGCAGGCCGTCGCGGCGGCCACGTCGGCGGTGTTGGTCGTGAAGGAGGTGCCCAGGGGTGAGTAAATAATCGACGGGATGTCGCTGGCGGCGACCTTCCGGGCCGTCGGCCAGGAATGCTTCTGACGGTCGATGACCACCAGAAGCAATCCGTCCGCCTGGGCCGCCCGGGCCTCGGCGATCCAGGCGTCGGCCTCTTCGAGGCCGTAGATCGGCTCGCCGCGCAGATCGAGTTTCGCGCCGATCTTCTCGGCGGTGGCCCGCATCTTTTCGGTGTACATGTTGCGGGCCGCCTGGCCGTCGTACACCGCGCCCGGCCAGAGCATGCCGTATTCCTCCTGGCGGCGGACAAAGGCGGCCTTGATCCTCGGCGTGTAGGTCGAGGCCGGTCCGCAGGCGTGGATGGGCGTGGTGGTGGCCAGCGGCCGATCGACCAGGGACGCGCAGCCGGCGATGACGACCGGAGCAGCCATCAGGCCGGCCGAGCGGCGAAGGAAATCGCGGCGTGAGCATCTATCAGCGTTTCCGCAATGGAGGGGGCAGCGTCCGGAAGCCATGGCGTTCTCCTAAATCTCGGTTATTCCCTTGAACCTCATCAACGGCATTTCTGCTCGCTACTACACTTCTCCTGAGACTTGCCTTGGAACTTCAAGGCCCATGATACCAAAACCGTACCGCAATGCAAACAATCGAATTTCAGCCACTCCGAGTCGCTCGCCGCGACGGTCAATTCGCCGCGGGCGCGGTTGGTTTTATGGCGATGCCGTTGGTCGCTGCGTCTTGGCAAGATATATGCAGTCCAAACTGTACTTGCCACTACTTGATCCAACAGCGCCCATCAGGCCCAGTAATGACAACTATAATTTAGTGAACCCAAAGGAAGAATAACAAGTCAATTGGAATCGGCAATATCATTGTCCTAGTAATCTGAAAAGGTATATGATGTAATCCTGCCAATTTCATTTGTAGCGGTACATTTATATTTTGGATAAAAACACCCAATATTTGTTGGTTCGTTGCGAATCTCTTCCCAGCTCAAGAATCATCGTAAGCGTTCACGCAGTATTAGCCAAAGTAACGGTTGCTGGTATTAACGATGGGGCAGGAAGGCCGTCCAAATGGCAATGACA
>JAFGFX010000360.1 GCA_016930855.1 Sedimentisphaerales bacterium
GCCGGCGGCTCGGCCGGGTGATACATCATCTCCGTAATCCGCAGCTTGTCTCGAACGGGGCCGACGGCAAAGACGGCGTCGCTCAGGGCACTCCAGACGCCGCCGTTCCGGACGCGGGCCTTGACCCGCACGCTGTGGGTCAGGGTAATCGGAACGCTGTACTCCTGGGCGTCGGCCCCGTTGACGCTACCGCCGTAGCGGCGCGGGTCGGCGCCGTTGAGCGTATAGTAGATGGTTCCGCTGCCGCCGGGATTCGTCAGGGTCAACAGCGCCCCGGCCGATACCTGCCCGCCGTATTTATCCTGACCGTCGATGAGGTAATCCGGCGGATTGGTGGCCGGATACAGGCCTGCGCCGGACAGCCAGGACTCGACCACGGCGGTGCGGTTCGGGAAGAAATTGGTCAACAGGTCGTTTTGGGTACTTAGCCAGTAGCGGCTGCGGCTGTAGGGGATACTGACCCGATTGTCGCCCCAGCGGCCCGATTCGCCGCGAATGGCCCGGTCGATCTGGGCCATCCGGAACCGCCAGGCCTCGGCCGTGCGCGGATAGGTCAGGGCGCCATCGTGGTGGAAATGCCTGTGGATGTGATCGGCCCAGCGGATCTTGTATTCCGGATGATTCTTCAGGGTGTTGTGAAGGCCGCTGGGGCTCTCGCCGACGACGTTTTGGCCCTCGAAGGTGTGCTCGGCGTCCCAGGTGTGGTAGCGCCACTGGCCGTCCGGCACGCGGTGCGTGGCGTACCAGTTCTTAGTCGGCCAGTCGTGGTTGCCCGGGTAGTAATTGCTCAGCAGGTAGGTAATCAAGTTGTCGATGTCAAGCTGCTGAGCCAGCGCCTGCCATTTGCCCTGGTTGGCCGGGTCCGCCGCGGCGGCGCTGGCAGCGCTTAGCATGGCATTGTAGTTGGCATAGGCCCCGGCGCCGCCTTCTCCGTCGTTGATCACATTGCCGGCGTTATGCTTGATGGCGTCGTATTCCTCCTTCTCGCCGCCGAAGATCTCCGCCGCCCAGCCGTGGTCGGGTCGCTCGTGGATGTAATACATGCCCCAGTACAATCCGTTGAGGTACAGGTGGGCATAGGCGCCGTGGGGGGAGTAGCCGCCGCTAGCGTTATGCAGGTCCGAGACCACCTGGTCCTGGATGTATTTCGCCGTGTTGCGTTGGTCGGACGCGGGATGCAGCCAGGAATGGTTCAGCACGCCGTCCAGGACGATCGATTCAAAGTCATTCACCGGCGAATCCGGGAATATCCTCTCGCTCAGACGGGTGCCCCCGCCCGTAAGCGTTCCGTCGTCCGTGGTCTGCTTGAAGCGGGGCCGCATGGACAGTTTAAAATCCTTCCAGCGGTCCAGGCTCGTGCCGCCGCCGCTGACGCCGCCGGCCATGGCGACGGCGCAGTTTTGCTGGATGTTCTTGCCGCTGCCGTCCGGATCGAAGTACTCGAAGGAACAGGCGTACTCCTTGCCCGACTTCGACAGGGTTTCGTTGACGTAGATCCCGATGACCGGATCGAACCAGAGGTCCTTGTTCATCGTCACGCAGATCGTCGGCGCCGCCCGCAGGTCGTCCGTGGTGAGCCGGTCCGCCGGATCGGCGTGGTTGACGATGTCCGGATCGACCTGGTAGTCCCCGATGACATCCTGATGATCACCGTAGGACCCTCCCGGCCAGGTGACGGGATAGCCGTCCGGAACCACCTGCTGGCCGGCCGGACCGGTCGCCTGGTGCAGGACGTCGGCCGGGAAGATGTAGGTGTGCGTGTCGATGTTGGTCGGTTTCCAGCCGGGTCCGACGACGGCCGCCGCCCGCAGGCAGGTGCTAGTGGCGATGTACGGTCGGTTGGTCTGGTCGTCGTAGAGTTGGGCGGTGGGCGTCGGGGTGCCGTCGGCGGTGATCGGATCGCTACCGTCAGTGGTAAAGTAGATCAGGGCCGCCGGCGTCTCGGTAGTGATCGTGACCAAAAAGGGCTCCTGGTAGAAGCCGCGATCGTGACTGAACTTGGTATCCGCCACCACGCCGAGAAACCGATCTTTGTTGGACTCGCCCGCACTGGGTTCGAGCGTCAGCCAGCGGTCGCCGCCGTCCGGTTCCCGGCCCCAGCTCACGTCGGCCGTCTGTTCGCCGAAGGCAACCTGATCGATTAAATTGATCCCATCGACGTCATACAGGGCCAGCTGTTCGCCCACCTCGGCGTCCAGGTTGAAGTTGGCGTGCAGGCCGGGATTGTCCGTGTCCTGGTCCGCCCAGATAATCAGGAAACCGCCCGGCTCGATGGTGGTCTCCAGCGACCGGTCGGCCGGGATGGGCCACTTGGTGGGATTGTCCCGGTCGTCGGTCAGGTACATCCCGCCGACATCAAAGGGAATATCGCTGAAATTGTATAGCTCGATCCAGTCCTCGTATTCGCCCTGCGGATCGGTCGGTTGGGCATGGATGTTCCGGGCCAGCAGCTCATTGATCAGCACGGGTGCCAGGGGCTTTTCCTCCAGCCAGTTCTGGGCCAATCGGGCGAAATCGTTGGTGTTGATCCGCTGGTTGTTGTCCAGGTCCGCCCGGCCGCCCTGGTCGCACAGCCACAATCCGACCAGTATGTCCAGGTCCAGCAGATTGACCTTGCAGTCCCCGTTGAGGTCCCCGATGGGGCAGTA
>JAFGFX010000064.1 GCA_016930855.1 Sedimentisphaerales bacterium
CCCTATGGATCTGATAGCCGCCGACATCGGGAACAGCAGAATCTCCCTGGCCGTCTTCGTCGAGGACGAGCGGAAGCGCACCGAACGTCTCGATATCGACAAACTGGACAACCTGGCCGAGACCATAACCAGCCTGCGGGGCCTGTGCGGTCCCCAGCCGCTCGGCGCCCGGACGGTGCCCGTCGTCGTCAGCTCGGTCAACCCCGCCGCGGAAAAAATCCTCGCCGACGCCGTCGCCAAGGCGCTGGACCAGAACATCCTCGTCGTCGGTCGCGATATCCCGCTAGACATCAAGCACGCCGTAGAAAATCCGGAGGCCATCGGCACGGACCGCCTGCTGACGGCGGCGGCGGCCTATGCGGTCATCCAGGATGCCTGCGTGGTGGCCGACTTCGGCACCGCCGTCACCATCGACTGCGTGGACCACTACGGCATCTTCCTGGGCGGCACCATCCTGCCGGGCCTGAAACTGGCCGCCCGGAGCCTGCATGAGCACACCGCGGCCCTGCCGCAGGTCTGTCCGATCGTACCCCAGGACGATTACGGCACCAATACCGAGAAGGCCATCCAGCACGGGATCTACTTCGGCGCCGTCGGCGCCCTGCGCGGGATCGTCGAACGCTACGCCACCCTGCTGGGCCGCTGGCCCCAGGTGGTCCTGACCGGCGGGGACGCCCGGCTGATCGCCCAACACGCCGACTTCGTCGATTCGCTGGTCCCCGATCTCTGCCTGGACGGCATTTTTTTGACCTACCGAACCATGCGCCAAGATCAGGATTCTGAACTCCAGGACCAACTCGATCAATTCAAAAAGAGATTCTCGCTGGACGGTCCGGAATGAGCCGATGGACATACCCGCAGTGGGCCGGATCAGGCGCGTGGCCGTTTATTCCTCGATTCGTTATGATGATGCGCCAAAACCAAAAGTCGCCGCAAGAAACCAGATCCGATGCCGTGAAGACTAAGGCCGCGCTATTGACCTGGCCGGGGCCGGCCGCCCTGGCGACGATCCAGCTTGTCGGGCCGGAGAGTCTCTCGGTCCTGCGGTGTTGTTTCCGGCCGCAGGCGGCGCAGGCGGCGACCGATCTATCCGGCGCCAGGCCCCGATTCGGCGCGATCCGCGACGGTCGGGAGATCCTGGATCAGGTGATCGTGGCGGCCGATGCCGTCCGGCAGACCGTCGAGATCCACTGCCACGGCGGCCCTCGCGTGGTCCAGCGGCTCCTGCTGCTGCTGCAAAAACAGGGCGTCGAAATCACCACCTGGCAGCAACTGCGGCCCGCCGACTCCATCGCCGCCGAGGTGGAATTTTCCCTCCCGTCAGCCCGGACCCGCCTGGGCGTGCGGGCCATCGCCGTCCAATATCCCGGGGGTTTAACCGCCTGCCTGCAAGGCCAAATCGCCCGTCTGCAAAATGGGGACCTGACTCCGGACGGCTTGCGGAACGAGCTGCGCGACAGGCTTGCCGGCTTTGCCCTGGCCCGGCGACTGCTGCAACCGGCCAGCGTGGTATTGGCGGGTCCCGCCAATACCGGCAAGAGCACCCTTGCCAACGCCCTGACCGGCAAACGGCAAAGTATCACCGCCGATGCCGCTGGCACCACCCGCGATTGGACGGCACATCTTACCGATATAAACGGCCTGCCGGTCGAGCTGGTCGATACGGCCGGCCGGCGGGACAGGCCCGACGCCATCGAAACGCACGCCCTGCAACTGGCCGAGACCCGGATCGCCCGGGCCGATCTGGTGGTCCTGGTCGTCGAGGCCGGCCCGCGGCGAGACGGACAGATCGAGCAGGAACGGGCCATCCTGCCAGAGAACAAGGAGATTCTCGTCGCCGTCAACAAGATCGATCTATATCCCGACCAGTCGGCCGGGACGAGCCAAACGGCCCCACCGGCGGACTGCGTATACATCTCGGCCCGCCATGAAACGAACCTCGACCACCTGCGCTCGGCGATCGCCGGCCGTTTGGGATTGGATCGGTTCGATCCGCAAGGGCCTCTGGTCTTCACCCGGCGGCAATACGACCTGCTGGCCGAGATTGTAAACCATCCTGCCGCCCTACCAGACGTGATCCGAAAACTCCAACAGGTGATCGGCTAACGAGGCCGCAACGGCAATGGCAGTTTCTCGCCTTTGCCGGTTAAAAACATCTATTCGCCGCGCGAGGCGACCGCGAACGGCTCGACGCCCTGGTCGTATCCGCCGGTTCGCTCCCCGTCGGGCCGCCTGAAGAAAATCCAGACCTCGATCGGATCGAAGCGGCCTACCGACAGGACCACCGGCCCGGAGAATTCCGCGTCGAGCTGCAAGCGCCGGGCGAACTCGGCATTGTAGAGATTGTCGTACATCCTCTTTCGCGGCCCGAGATACTGGGGCGCCGTAACCGCTAGATCACACTGCCGCGCCGCACGCATGACCTCGTCCCAATCGATAGATGCCTGGCCGCTGTAGGTTCCGTCCTTGACGGTGATGTTCTTCCAGTAGTCAAACAGCTTGGTCATCCGTACCGCCTCGCCGTGCCGGGCCCAGGCATTGGCGATCTGGGGGCGATTGACCAGGCGGGTGATGCCCATGATCGCGATGGACGGCTGGCGAATGCCGCGGGACAGGCACAGCGACCGCAGGGATTCCCAATCGTACTGCTCCATCCGGGCCATGACCTCCGAAACCCGGTAGCCGTCGTATTGGCTCGTCTCGGGATGGTGCCGATCCCGCCGGACGACGGGGATCAAAAGCTGGATCAATTGGCAGGCCAGCAGCAGCGCCGCCAGGGAGGCGGTCCACCGATTGCGGAGCCATCCGGACCGGGCCGTCATGACGCCCAGGGCCACGGCCAAGGGCAGCAGCACCGGCGCCACCAGGCGGATCAGGTGGTTTGTCCCCATCCATTGAGAGATGATTAGCGGCAGGGTTCCAGACAGACAGACCGCCAGGCCCGCCTTCTCGACGGCGGTCAAACGCAGCCGCCGACGGCACGCCCTCCAGGCAAACACCGCCACGATCCCGAACGCCAGGAAAGACAGGACATACCCGATGCCCACCTGGGCCAGTGAATTCCACCAGTTCAACCACAGCCGTAGGCCCTGGTCCCCGGCGTAATGCCGAAGGACGTTTTTGGACCAGGCGGCGTACTCGATGGTGCTGCGGCCATTGAAGATCCACCAGGGCGCGGCCAGCAGAACGCCGATGACAACGGCCTTGAGCAGGTTTCCGACGGTCCAGCCGCCCATCGTCCGGCGCCAGGCGAGAATAAACACGACGAGCAAAGCCGGGCCGGCCACCAGGGTGTAGGATACCTTCGCCCAGGCCCCCAGACCGAGCGCCATGCCCAGGCCGATCCAATTAACCGCCGAGGCCTTGTGGGTGCTCCAGGGGCGCAGCAGGAAAAACAGCGTCGCAGAGACGGCCAGGAAGGTGACGCTCTCGGTGAAATGCCAGCGGCAAAAGACGATGATGTCCGGACAGAGCACCAAAAAGATCACGGCGAACGCGCCGGCGACGCGACCGGCGAGGTATCTGCCGGAAAGAAACACGAAGATCAGCGTCACCAGCAACTGCCCCCACGCCACCAGGCGCAGAAGGATCGGGCTGACTCCGAACAGCAGCGTGAAGGGCAACACTACGATCCGGTTGGCGGGCGGCTTGACGCGGTTCTGATCCCGGATCATCCCGGCGAGATCGTGCCAGCCTCCCCGCTCGAACGCGGCCGCGTCCCGGTAGGAGCTGTTGATGTAATCGGCCTCGTCCCAACCGATGGCAAAGGGGTGATCCACGATCCAGAACCCACCGGCGACGCCCACCGCCCCCACCGCGACCAGCATGAACACCAGCCAGAACCTCTCTAGAGATGTCTTTGGACAATGGACATGATCCAAGGAGACTCTGGTCATTGGCACGATCCCATTCGCCGTTGTGTATCGTTGCGGTCGGGCTCGACCGCGCCCACGGTCGGCGCCGGATTGCCCGGCTCAATCAGCGGCTCACTATCCGGGGACTCGGACGGCGGTGGCGCCTCCGACGTCCCGGCCGGGATTAATTGCCCGGCTGGTCGTCCTTGACCGGCCCGAGGTGTTTGACCGACAGGGTCGCGGTATTGCCGCCCGTGTAGTACAGCCGGCCCAGCCGCGGCCCACTGATCGTGCCGCTGACATCGGCGCCGGCGTTGACGATCCGGTCGCGCCGGCCGTTTTCATAGCCGACCATGATCCGCGTGACCTTTTTGTTGAAGGTGACGGTCGAATCGAGAAAGCCGTCCTCGGCGAAGATGCTCTTGATCCAGCCGCCCTGGTAGAGAAGATTGGCCCGGATATCGGCGTCCTCAATGCTGCCGGTGGCGCTGAGCAGGTCCAGGGTGTTGGTCACGTACACCGTGCCGCCAAAGTTGCCGCCGGTAAACGCGCCCTCCTCCGGGACCTTTTGCCCGTCCCGGTCGAATCCCGCCAGGATCTCTCCGATCCGGACGGAACTGATCGTGCCCGAGCAATCGCCCCGGCAGCTTACTGTATCGATGCGCCCATCGGCGCCGATGATGCAGTCCTCGTCGATGTTGCCGTCGGCATGGACTCGAATGACCCGGCGGTCGGCCGCGATCCGGCAGTTGAGGATGTCGCCGCCGGATTCGTCGTCGGCCGCACCGGCGGCCCGGCCCACCAGCACCGTACCCACCCAGGAGTTGGCCGCCAGGGTCTCGATGGTGCTGGAATCCAGATTGCCGCAAAGCAGCTCGACCCGCTCGATGCCCTTGTCGGCGTAGAATCCCGTCGAGACCACGTCGCCCTGCTCGATGCGGACCAGCCCGAGCGATCCGCCGCCGGCGGTACAGGACAGGTAGCTGGCATCGAGAGCCGCCGCCTGGGCCCGCCCATTGCGGATGAGGCACTCCTTGATGCGACGGCCCCAGATAATGCTGTCCGCCATGATCCCGCCGATGTCGATACTGTCATAGGAATTGCCGGAGTCGTAATCCAGAACCGTGATATTCTGCACGTCATACCGTACCCGCAGATCCCCGATGCCCTTGGCGCGAAGCTGATGGTCCGTCGTGTCCGCATCGCCCAGATTGACCGCCTGGAAGTTGCCGAAGGCATATCGGGCCGCCTCCACGTCGCGGACCGTGCCCAGAACGGCCTGCTCGACGGTGCCGCTGGTAAACTCGGCCCCGCGCAGCAGCGCGAGCGTTCCGAGATACTCCAACCGGCCCATGCTGCCGTAGAGCACGATCTCGTCCAATACCATATCGTTCGGCTCGTCCAGGTTCACCAGGCTGACCGATGTCGAGATGTTGGGGCCGAGGATCGTCAGCGCGGACATCTGGGTGAGGATCCCATTGGGTTCCTGGAGGTAATCTAGGCGGGATTGACCCGACCCCTGGTGGCTCAGGACGAGCCGGCGGCCATCTTCCCGCGTCAGCTCCACCGGCCCGGTCGACTCTCTGCAGATCAACTGGCCGGGCAGGGTGCTGTCCAGCGTGATGACCAGTTGATAGGCGTCGCTGCTGTTGAGGATCGAGCCGATCGTCAGGCGGTAGGTGCCCTCGGCCAGGTCCTCGATGGTTTCGTCCAGAACGGTGCCGCTGGCGACATACTCGAAATAGCCGCCGGGGCCCAACAGGCCCAGCCGCATCTGGGTCAGGTCGCCGACATCCACCAAGGCGTTCGGTTCGTACTGGCCTCTCAGCGTGTTGCCCATCCACACCAGCAAGTCGTCGAATTCCTGGCTGGGCAGCTCCTCGGCGTTGGCGTCGGTGCCGTTGCTGCCGATCGCCAGCAGGCCGCCATCCGCCGACGACCAGGCCAGTTGGGCCAATTGGGCATCCACCAGGCCGGTAAAGCCGTCGATCTGGTTCCGGGTCAGCAGGGTCGTAAACTCGGTGAAGCCGCCGGCCTCATCCCGCTGGCTCGTGCAAAATTCCCCCAGGTTCCGAATGTAGCAGTACAGATCGCCCGCCGCGTCGAAGACGAACGAGACCGGCTTGCTGCCGTCGGCGGGCGCCTCGGCGACATCCAGGATCGAGGGGCCAACCTCCGTGGCGATATCGGCCGGGTTCCCGCTGTCGGCCAGCCGCAGGATGCGCGGCTGATCGGCCACCTGCACCAGCGCGTAGGGGGCAAAGCCGACCGATTCCGGGTCCTCCTCCAGCATGACCCGGGTCTGCAACTGCTCGAAGGTATAATCGAACAGGCCCAGGTACTCCAACTGCAGCAGACTCCGGTCGCCCTGCTGGGCGATGACCAGCGCGTCGTCCCGGCCGAAGGCCAGGTCGCCGCTGGAGACGTCGCCCGTGTCCAATCCCCCGGCCCAGGTCCAGTAGGTCTCGCCGTCCGGGGCCAACTGGACCACGTAGGTCGAGGTGCTGGATTGCAGGGTCAGCACCAGGGCGCCGGCCAGCGGCGAATCGACCGCCAGGTCCGTCGGCACGAACGCCAGATCGCAGACGCTCAGGTCGGAGCTGAACTGCCCGAAATCGAAAAACGTCTCCACGTTCCCCTCGCTGTCCACCCGGAGGACCTTGCCGTCGCCGACGCTGTGGCTGAAGGTGGCCACGAACAGGTCGTTGTCGTAGTCGAAACCGCCGAAGGCCAGGGAAATCACCCCGTCGGCGATGTCCTCGACGAACAGCTCGGCGACGCCGGCCGGATCGATGCGCCACAGGTCGGAGTTGTAGCCGCCGGCCGCCGCGCCGTTTTGATCGATATTCTCGCTGAGTACGTAGAGATACGCCCCGAAGGGGCCGGTCAGGGTCGGTGGAAAGGCCATGTCCACCACGTCGAAGAAGCCGGTGACCTCCAGCTCGTCCATCATGGCCGGCTGGCCGTCTTGGCGATAGGCCGTCACGAAGGGGCTGATCTGCCCGCCGGCGTCCACGACGTACACCTCGCCGTCAAAGTCGTCGCCCAGGCTGGGCCCAAAGGTGCCCATGTAGAGAAACTGGCCAAAGGGCGAATCGCCGCTGATATCCAGGGCCAGGGCCGAGGGATTCAGCAGATTCAAGTCCTCGGCCGCCGGCGTGAAAAAGTCCTCGAAGGTGACGTCCTCGGCGTCCAGGGGATTGACCAGGATGCGGGTGATCCCGCCGCTGCCGCCGAAGGCGGGACCGAGTTGGCCGAGATAGAAGGCATCCTTGCCTGAAACGGCATAGGCGCCGCTGCCGGCGACCAGCGAATTGACCATGAAGTCGTCGTCGGTCTCGGCCAGAATCGTTTCGGGTATGATCGTGAGGCCGTCGGA
>JAFGFX010000361.1 GCA_016930855.1 Sedimentisphaerales bacterium
CGGGCCCGGATCCAGCGGATCGCGCCATCGGGACGCCGGATGCGGTAGAGCAGGGCCTCGGCCGAGACCGAGTCGTCGCGGATTTGCTGTTGAACCAGGGCTTGCAGGGCCTGCCGATCCTCGGGCAGGACCGCCTCGAGCCAGGAGAGAGGATTGACATACAGGCTCTCACAGGTGCGGCCCCAGAGCATCTCGTAGGCGGGGCTGACGTAAAACACCTGCTTCCAGTCCGGCGAGATCATCCAGAAGACCTCCTGGATGGTCTCGGCCAATTGCCGCAGGAGCTGTTCCCGTTCCTGCAGGGCGGTTTCGGCTTGTTTGCGTTCCGCCGGATCGGTCACCTTGTCGATCGGATTGTTCATGCCGCTTCGCGTGTATCTGGCCGGCCCCATGCCCTGACAGGGGCCCTCCGGGGACGCCGGCGCGATGTTATTGTTGGGTTACTGGATCAACCAGGCAAGAATCCGCCAGCGTCTTTTGCTGTCTTGGTCCGTTGCAGGATTCGAAACGATAGAAACGCTCCCCACGCGACGGTTGAGGATTCCGCGCCGGATCTTGGCCGGCGCCGCCGGAAGACCTTGTCGGATTCGAGGAACCGACGGGTCAGAAGCCGCTTGCGGATACCCGCCCGTGGCCGGCTCATCATGTCATGGCGGCCGGGACCTGTCAACCGTCAAGTGGCTCGGCGGGGAAAGTTTATCGGATTTTATGTCCGTCGATAGGAATGGTATGGTATAATGGCGCTTGCCGATGGGATACCTCGCGAAAGGGGGCAAGGGTAAGGGCGTCTGGCAAGCCCGATCCCGCAAGCAAGGCCAGGCCGTTTGATTTCCGGGATGGCTCTGCGTGCAGTAGCTTATAAATTCATTTATATAAAGAGTTTACGAATTCCACCTTCGAAAGACGGGATTCGGGAGATTCACCGTGAAGCATCGTCGAGGATTCACCCTGATCGAGCTGTTGATCGTCATTGCCATCATCGCCCTTTTGCTCGCCCTGCTGGTGCCGTCCCTGCAGGACGCCAAGGGGCAGGCCAAGGCGGCGATGTGTCAATCCAACCTGAAGCAGTGGTCCCGGTCCGTGGCGTTGTACGCCGAGCAGTATCGCGACCGTCTCTGGGCCGATGCCTACGCCTTCGGCCACGAGGGGTTGCCCGGCGACTGGATGGAGGTCTTGCGGCCGTTTTACGGCAACCTGGACGGCATTCGCTGCTGTCCGGTCGCCACGCGGCCCAGCGAGGACACCAGCGGCGAGCGCCGGGGCAGCATCGACACCTGCTGGGGTGTGCCGGGGGATGTCACCGAGACCAGCCGGGGGGGGTTCTGGGGCAGTTACGGCCTGAACCGCTGGGTGACCAACTCGCATTCCGAGGACGATCGCAATATCGGACGGACCGCCGAGGGCGGCGCCGAGGATATCCCCGTCTTTCTGGACGGCACCCATTGGCATTTCCGCCCCCATGATACCGATCCGCTGCCCAGCGAACCGCTGGTGGACTACGACGACATAGCGGTGGACACCCCGAACCAGATGTGGCGGGTATGCATCAACCGCCATTTTCGCGGCGTCAACGGCAGTTTCCTGGACGGCTCGGTCCGCAAGATCTGGCTCTGGGATCTCTGGTCGCTCAAGTGGTATCGCGACTACCACCGGGTGTATTATAACGCCGGGGATTTGCCCTGGTAGCATCGCCTGACGGGGTGGGTCGGGACCAGCGACTCGGTGTCCGCCGCGGCCGGGGGGACCGACCGATACGGCCAAACGTATCTGTCGTCGATTATGCCCCCGAAGGGGGGCTAGCCCAGTTCCCGCCGGCGGAACCAGGCGATCGCCAGGACCAGGCAGCCGCCCACGTACAGCAGTCCGTAGAGGGCGGTTTGCCCGAAGTACTTCCAGGGGATCGACCGGTCCTGGTAGATCACGTTGGTCACCTGGTAGAAGCTCAGATTGGGAATCAGCGTCAGGGGGATCCAGGCTAGATGGCTCATCCAGCCCACCCCGGACCGGGCGATCGGTCCGAGCCAGTGATCCAGCATCACCCCCATCATCAGGATCAGGAAGCACAGCACCAGCGTGAAGATCATCGGCAGGCGGGTGGCGAACGCCACCGCCAGCGCCGTCAGGATCATCACGGCGATCAGCGTCAGGACGATCGGCCCGAGCAGGTCCCAGGCCAGATGGCTCGCCGCCGGATCGTAGTGCCAGTCGCGATCCAGGACGCTCAGGACGGCCACGGCCACTGTCGCGATCAGCGAGCCGCTGTAGATCGCCGTGGAGCTGAAGCGCCAGCGGTAGAAGTAGTTGCCGCCCAGCCCGATCAGCAGGGTGGCCAGTGCCGTGATGCCGCCCAGGACCAGCACCACCGGATCCGACGTCTCCGAGGCGGTCTGCAACACCCCGTGGCGGACCGCGATCAGCGTGACCAGGACCAGCAGGTACTCGGCCAGCAGGACCGCCGCCAGGACGCCCAGGAATTTTCCCAGGATGAACAGGGCCCGGCCGACCGTCTTGGACAGGATGGTCAGGGCCGTCTTGCTCTCGATCTCCTCGCTGACGACCGTTGCCGAGGCGAACACCCCCAGCAGCAGGCCCGCCACCAGCAGCGTCGAGAGGTAGATATCCTTTAGAAGCTGGTTATCATCGTCCAGGGTGAACATGACCAGGGAGGGGCTCAACACAATCAGTAGTATTGTAGCCCCGATGACCACTCCATATATTGGTTGGCGGAGGGCCTCCGTAAAGGTATTGCCGATGATGGCCAGCAGATTGGTGGGTCTGTTCATAACTGCTTCTTTCCGCGTCAGCTGCGCGCGGCCGCCCGGCGCGCCGCCTCGGTCATCTTGCCACAACCGGCCCGGATTGACAAGGCCCTATCGGGTTTCCTTGCCTAAATTATCTGCCGATCGGCGGTTGCATTTTTTTTCATTTTTGTATATTGTTTGCTGAACTCCTGGGCGGATCGTTCAGTATATAGTATAACTGGGCGTTTTGACTCGCCATTCCGGCCTGCTTCGGCCAGGGAACTGCATTACGTTACGCCACCGGCAAGTATAGGTTCACGGGTAGGATATGACGAAACAGACAAAACTTTCCCCCCGCCGGGCGGAGGTGCTTTCGCTTCTGGCCTTTGGATTGCACCTGCTTTTCTTTTTCCTGACATTTTACCTTTCCCAGCGGGCCAACACGCTGGCCGGCAAGATCGAGGCCTGGCATTTCCTGGGCGGCACCCTGATCTGGCTGATTCTCTGCCTGCTGTTTCGCCAGAGACGCCTGGCCGAGGATGAGCGCCTGGACGCCGAGCAGTACCAGCGGCTCCGGCAGGAGGGCAAGGACACCTCCGTCTTCGAAGGCACCCTCGTGGCCGATTCCCTCCACCTGGCCCAGCGGCGGCTCAACTGGATGGAAAAATACCTCCAGGGCCTGTTTGCCATCATACTGTCCCTGTATCTGCTGGGGATCGGCTACTGGTTGTATCGCAGCCTGCGGGCCGCCGGGAGCGTGGCCCTGGCCGCCCACGACGTCATACTGGAAACCGCGGCCCTCATGGCCGTGCTGGCCCTGGTCAGCTTTCTGTTTTCCCGCTACGCCGTCGGCATGAGCCAGCATCGCACCTGGCGGCCGCTGCGGGCGGGCGGCAGCTATCTGCTGAGCAACGCCCTGGCCTGCTTCGTGCTGGCGATCCTGCTGCTGGTGGCCGATGCCGGCTATCCGGCCGCCGAGCGGATCCTGTCCTACGTGCTGGTGGTCACGCTAGTCCTGCTGGGCGTCGAGGTCCTGCTGAATTTCGTCCTCGACGCCTTTCGGCCCCGGGTCAAGGGCCAGTATCACCGGGCCGCCTACGAGTCGCGGCTGCTGGGCCTGTTCAGCGAACCGGGCGGCATCCTGCGGACGTTCGCCCACGCCATGGATTACCAGTTCGGCTTCAAGGTCTCGGAGACCTGGTTCTACCGCCTGCTGGAAAAGGCCGTCGTGCCCCTGCTGGCCTGCCAGGCGGTCGCCCTCTATTGCCTGAGCTGCTTTGCCGTGGTGCCGGCCGGCCACGTCGGCGTGTTGGAGCGCTGGGGACGGCCCGTGAACGTCTCGAGCCCCTTCGACAGCGGCCTGCATCTCAAATTGCCCTGGCCGGTCGACTCGGTGCGTACCTTTCCCGTGGACAATATCCAGATCCTGGAAATCGGATTCGAACGCGGCGAAAAGGAGTACGACAGCCAGACCCCGATCCTCTGGACGGTCAAGCACTGGCAGGACGAGCCGCCCTTCATGGTGGCGATATCCGATCCAAACCGCTTGTATCAGGGGGCGTTGGAGACCGCCCGCCCGGCCGGGCGGCCGGGGTCCGTCTCCGGCCAGAACAATTTCGATCTGCTGGTGGTCCCGCTCATCATCCATTATCGCATCGCCGATGTCGCCGCCTACGAGTACGACCGCCGCACCAGCCACATCGATCCGGTGGCCATCCTGCAGGCCGTATGCTACCGGCAGGCCCTGCA
>JAFGFX010000362.1 GCA_016930855.1 Sedimentisphaerales bacterium
AACCGGTAGAGCGTGGCCCGTCCGACGCCGAGCAGTTGCGCGGCCTTGACCTTGTTGCCCCGGGCACTGGCCAGGGCCTGGCGGACCTGCTCGGCCTGCAGCTTGCCCCGCCGCCGGGCGTAGGCGGCCGCCGGCCGGTCGCCGGCGAAGGTGATGATTTCGGGGGGTAAATTCTCGATCTGGATGGTGTTCGTCTTGCATTTGACGAAGGCGTATTGCAGGGCGTTCTGCAGCTCGCGGATGTTGCCCGGCCAGGTGTAATCCAGCATCAGGTGCAGGGCGTTCGGGGCGACGGCCTGTATGTCCAGACCGAGCTCCTTGCCGAAGCGGTCCAGGAAGTGATTCAGCAGCAGGGGGATATCGTTGCGGCGCTCGCGCAGGGGCGGCAGATGGATGGGCACCACGCAGAGCCGGTAAAACAGGTCCTCCCGGAACTGGCCCTGGCGTACCCGCTCGCGGAGATCGTAGTTGGTGGCGCTGAGGACCCGGACGTCGACGTGGACGGTCTTTTCGCCGCCGACCCGCTGGAAGGTGCCTTCCTGGAGCACCCGCAGGAGCTTGACCTGCATGTTGGAGCTCAACTCGGCGACCTCGTCCAGAAACAGCGTGCCGCCGTCGGCCAGCTCGAAGCGGCCCTTGCGGTCGCGCACGGCGCCGGTGAAGGCCCCGCGGACATGGCCGAACAACTCGCTTTCCAGGATCCCTTCCGGCAGGGCGCCGCAGTTGACGGTCACGAAGGGCCGGCCGGCCCGACGGCTCTCGTTGTGGATGGCCCCGGCGATCAGCTCCTTGCCGGTGCCGCTTTCGCCCTGGATCAGGACCGGGCAGTCGCTGACGGACAAATCGCTGATCAGCTCATAGATCACCTGCATCTTGGCGTCGGCGCCGATGATGCCGTGAAAACTGTGGATGTCCCGCAGCCGGCGGCGGAGCTGGGTGACCTCGGTGACGTCATGAAAGCTGGCCAGAACCCCTTCGTACTCGCCCTGGTCGTTTTTCATGGGCACCACCGTCATCTCCACCCGCCGGATTTGACCGTCCTTGGTGTTGACCTTCAGGGGGTAATGCAGTTTCTCGAAGATCGGCAGGGAATCGCTGCAGAAGGAGCATTTGCCGCCGCAAAATCCGTCGGAAAAGACGTCATGGCAGTCGCGCCCGATGACCTTCTCGCGGTGATAGCCGGTGATCTGCTCGGCCGACCGGTTGAACCAGGTGATGTGGCGGTGGGCGTCATGGACGATGATGCCGTCGGAGAAATGATCCAGGATGGTCTCGGTATTGCGTTTATGCGCGACCAGGGAGGGAAGGTACCCGCCTGAAAACAGGTCCTCGATGTGTCGTCGGATCAAATCGCGGGTCCGGCGAAAGATATCCAGGGGGTTCGCGTCCTGGCCGGCGAGCAACTCGCACCGATTCTCGGCGACCGGATCGGGAATGTCCCAGCGGACAAACACCGGCATGCCGGGCAACACGGAATCCTTGGCAGGGTCCAAATGGCCCAGAATGATCACCAGATCGATGGCCAGAATGTTCGCGTCGGCGGACAGCCGATGACTCTGGCCGGAGATGTCGATTCCCACCTCGGCCATGACCTGAACGGCCAGGGGATGCACTTGGCCCGGTTCGAATCCGGCATTGGTTAATTTGAACCGCTCGGGATCAACCAGTGACCGGGCGAATCCCTCGGCCATCTGGCTGCGTATCGAACCGTGCTGACTGATGAATTTGATCCGAATCATTGTGTCGATACTGGCGTCTGAAATCATGAAGGCCAATGGCCCAACTGAGCCGGTGGTTTATCAGCCACCAATGTTATTTTGAGACATAAGTAACTATATTACAAGGCATTATGCAGAAACAGCCTTCGGGCTGGCCCCTTGGGCCGTTTCCCTAAACGGCCAAGCCGGCATCCGTCGGGAGATTCCGGGATTCACCTTTGGTATACGTTATGGGGATCAAACATTATAACGGTTTTTCCACATGTAGCAAGACGGCTCTGATTTGGTTCGCCCATTTAGGTTACACTTGTATCATTAAATGATACATTGGGCAAGTATTTCATTCACAAGGACAGGAGAAATTCTGTTTATGACTTGCCGAACTGATGGGTTCTTGGCAGCGACTCGGCGGATCTGGGCGTTTTCCTCTGCGAGATATACGACCGCTCGTGGTTTTTTCTTTGGGCGGCATTCGGACCGATAGTTATATAAAACCTTTTGTAAAAACGACTTAAATATTTATGTCGTGTGATCTTACCCGGTCCCAACTGGTCGGTTCTTTTCCGGTATGAACCGGGCCTTGGCAGTTAGTGCCCCAATCGATGTTCGCCTTTTCCTGCCAGAATGGGTATAATATGGGAATTGGCCACCGGCTTGGTGGTATGCCCTTGAGGCGGCTGGGCGGACCATAATCGCTCAGCGAGGGGGCGATTCTGCCCAGACGGAGCCGCCTTGGTGCCAAAGGCCACGGAATGTCTAATGCCTGCTTTGTAAGGAAAGCGTGGATGCAGGTAGGCCCTCGGACGGAAAGGAGACATGTCATGGATAAGCGGTTAGGGACGATTCTTTTATGCATGGTATTGTGGTACGGCTGGGGCGTCGTACCGGACGCCGTCCGGGCGGAAACGCCGGATATCAGCGCATTGACCTGGACGCTGGATGGTTCCATAAACGCCTCGCTGAAGAAGGTGGGCAAGGGCAGCAGCCGCGGCGAGATGACGTTGTATATCGGACCGAAC
>JAFGFX010000065.1 GCA_016930855.1 Sedimentisphaerales bacterium
CCATGAAAACGACGGCGTTCCTAATCGCGTTTTGGGTTGTGGGTCTGTCTCAGGCTGCGCAAGCGGCGACATACGCTTATCCCCTGGAGGATCTTGTCGGTGCGTACGTCACTCATGACAAGCGAGTGGTTGCCGTTGACCTGGGAATCACGTTTGATGATATTTCCGGCCTCTCAATCGATTGGTCCGGCGATGTAACGGCAGCGCTTGCGTACTCCCAGTTTCCGCTGCCCGACGGCGGACATACCTTCGTAACGCCGGCGGGGTTTTGTGTAACCTTGTATACGACCGTCACGGCGGACGATATATTCGCGCAGGTGTTCCATGCTGGTGGCGTGGAGGCCTATCCACTGCCGGAATCCTTCGACCTTGGACAGTCATTCAGCGATTACGGATGGCATTCGTTTTACGATGGATTGGCCTTTCTGGAGCTTTCCTTTATGTCCGGACCTTCGTTTCCCGAGTCGTATCTCCTGGAATATGCATCCGGAAACATCTATGCGGCAAGCCTGCTGATCGAAGGGGAAGCGGTCCCCGAACCGGCGGGCATGGTTCTGTTGGCCGCCGGCTGGGTAGGGCTGCGGGCCAGGGGGCCGAAGGCGTCAAAGCCATGAAGACGACAATCGCAGTCACAGCCGTTGGGGTTTTTCTTTTTGGTGCATCGATTCTACGGGCGGATCCGGTCGAATTGGATTTACTGGCGCTGGGATGCCCGCAGGAATTCCCCGGCAGCGGGGACTATTGGGAATCGGATTTTGACCTGGGAGTTGCCTTTTCCGATATCTCCCATGTCTATATCGATTGGACAGGTGGAATCACGGCGGGATTGATTCAAAATTATCATCCCCAAACCTTTGAGCCGGTTGGCGATCCCTTTCCGGAAGAAGTGGGAATATATGTGTATATGGGATGGAATCCGGATGGACGTTATGAAGAGATTTGGGGAGACGTATCTACATATCCGAATCCAGATGTATTTGATACTGTAATGGAAATTGAATTGCATCATCATACAACCTGGTCGGATTGGTTGGATGGCCGGGGTACAGTTACAGTTGGATATACGCGATCAATAGTTTTATTCGGTGGGTACATCGATTACGGCAGTGTGGTTCTTGACGAGGCAAGCCTGATTATCGATGGTACGGTGATACCCGAACCGGTGGGCATGGTGCTGTTGGCCGCCGGCTGGGTAGGGCTGCGGGGCAGGGGAAATCGGCGCCTCGTTAATGGCAAACGCACGAAATAGATATTGGCGCCGCTAGGCGGTGGGGACGAACGTTGTGGTAACCGGATGATGGTTTACAAAGGGGCAGGCCATGAAGAAGAGGGCGAGGTTGTTTTTGTCGTTGGTGTTGGTTTTGTTTTGGTGCCAGACGGCCGGGGCGACTCTCGTCGATCTTGGTGTCGCCACCGACCAGCAGACGTATCTGCCGGGCGAGGCCGTGGTGGTATGGGTCAGCGCCTCCAATCCGACGGCCGAGTACGTCAACCTGACGTTTACCTCGACCTTGCAGGCGTCGTACTGCATGGACGGGGAATTCTATTGGCACGAAAACCAGGATTCTTTTCCGGTGATCACCTACGTGACTCTCGATCCGTATGAAACCTATAGCTGGGAACTGGTTCACTCGACGGCCGAGATGCAGGACTATCCCCTGGGAATCGGCACGCACACGGTGGCGGGTATGGTCATGGCCTTCGAGTTGGGGGGACAGGGCTCGACGGATGCCCTGTCATTCGAAGTGATACCGGAGCCGGCGAGTGTCCTGTTTGTCCTGGGTGGCCTTGCGGGTCTGGCCAGGCGTTCCAGAAGACGTTAGCGCTGAGTTGGATCGGCCGGTCCGCTTTGTCCGCCGTATCGTGGCGGGAGGGCGTTAGTCGGCCGGGCCGCGCGGGGGGGCTTGGGCGGCGGAGTCGCCGGCGGGGGGTTCCTTATCGCCCGGCCCGGTCGGGCGCGGGGCGAATTTTATCAGGTGACGCAGGTTCTTGCGTACCCCATCGTCGATCCAGCCCTGTTGGCGGTAGAATCCGTAGGCCCGCAGGCGGGTGTCCGTGTCGGTGGTCAGCCAGATCCGCCGCCATCCCCGATGCCAGAGCCAATCCTCCACGAGCCGCAGCAGCCGGCCGCCGATACCCCGGCCCTCGTAGTCGGGCAGGATGGCTATCACCCACATTTCCCCGGTGCGGCCGTTGCCGATTGCAAAGCCGACCACGCGGCCGCCGTCCTCGCACAGCCAGCCGTGGTGCGTGGTCTGGAGCATGTCCCGCACCGACGACGTGGTAATGCCCATTGCCGCCAGCCGCTCGGGCGGTATGGCGTTCTGGCGGGTCGCCGAGCGTATCGCCAGCAGGGCGGGGATGTCCGTTTCAAGAATTTGGCGAAACTTCATGGCTCTATCCGTCATGATGGTGCGGCCATCGACGGGCGATCAGAACCATCCGTTTCCTAACAAAAACGGAAAGGGCTTCGGCCTTTCAGGTCCCCTTTACGCTATCGTGCCTGTGGTGCCAGTACTCCTTGAAGTTGGCGTATGCCGTGCCGTTTAGCCTGAGATTGCTCCGGTATGAGAGATTGCCCACCAGGCTGATCAGCGGGTGGCTGCGATGCCAGAGGTTGCCTGCGGCCCGGCCCAGGATGCGCGGCAGGGAATAGAAGTTGCGGTCGCAGGAGATCATTTCTTCGATGGCGCTGTCCGGAGACAGATGCCGGTACCGGGCCACCGGAAAGGTCAGCGTGTAGTATTTCCAGTCCGAGGGAAACGCATCGAGGCCGAGGCGGTCCTGTGATTTCATCTGGTCCCACAACCGGGTGCCGGGCAGGGGGGTTAAAAACAGGACGTTGAGATTGTCCACGCCGTACTGGCGGGCTACCTTGGCGATGCGGATCCCGATGCCCGGTGTGTCCAGATCCAAACCGATGATGAACGAACCGACCACCAGTATGTTGTGCCGTTGGATGCGGCGCACCGAGGCGCGAAAATCCCGGCCCTTGAGAAGATTGAATTTCTTGCCGATCTCCTTGAGCCCTTCCGGCGAGAGGGTCTCGAAGCCGATGAAGACGCCTCGGCACCCGGCCTTCGCGGCCAACGTCAGAAGTTCTTTGTCGTCGGCGAAGTTGATGGTGGCCTGGGCAATCCATTCCTTTCGCAGGTTCGCCTGTATCATGGCGCGGAACAGGTCCTTGGCGCGGGCGATGTGGTCCGGGCGCGTGCCGATGAGGTTGTCGTCCACCACCAGCACGCGTTTCTCGCGGATCGACTGGAATTCACGCACCACGTCAGGAATGGGGCGCTGCCGGTAGCGGGCCCCGTTGAACGCCGTCACGCTGCAAAAGCTGCAATTCAAGGGACAGCCGCGCGTGGTCTGGATGGCGCCCAAGGCATATCCCCCGTCCAGCAGATCATGGCGCGCGGGCGGGACGTCGCTGATCTCGGCAAGCCCGCCGTCATAGCTAGGCTTCAGGCTGCCGTGCCGGGCGTCGTCCAGGACCTGGGGCCAGATGCCTTCGGCCTCCCCGGTGACGACCGAGTCCACATGCTGGCCGACCTCGTCCCGGCACATGGTCGCATGAATGCCGCCCATGACCACGGGCACCCCCCGTTGGCGGAATTGAGCGGCCACTTCGTAGGCGCGGTTCGCCTGCGAGGTGAAGGCGGTAATGCCCACCAGGTCCGGCCGAGGCAGGGCTACATAGTCCGGCACCTGAAGGTTCTCGTCCACGATCAGGATCTCCCACGGCGGCGGGGTCAGTCCCGCCAGAACCATAAGGCTAAGGGGTTTCCAGACGCGGTAGCGGTTCCAGCGGCTCTCCCTGACCTTGACGATGCTTACCAGCGGATTGGACGGATTGATCAGATAGAGTCGCATGGCAGTGTCGTACCTGTTCCTCTTGGCCCGGCAATAAATGATTGCGTGAGTACCGGGGACGCAGATGTCTTCTACTGTTACGGTATTGACGGGGACATCGTTTCCCGTCGCCCAAAATCCCTTTTGGGGCGTCTAATAAAATTAAGGCAATAGACCTACCCAAAGTCTAGACAAAAATCTTCACTTTTTAGGATGGATTCATTGCCGGTTCCCTGCCGTTGGGGCGGAGGGCGGACGGAGTGCCACCGGCAACACCGTACATCTCGGTCGGGGTAGGGTATCCTTGGGCCTGATCCTCTTGCCGGCCGGCGTCATGCTTGCGGGAGAAGATCTCCGGCAGCGAGTCTGTCAACTGCTTTTTTCCGGGTCACCTGATGGGAAAAACCCCATACCGGCCGGCAGGTTCCGTGACGGGGATGTCGCCACTTGTTGTCCCTGAATTCGTCCTTGAAATTGCTTTTATTCCGGGCAACAAATGCTGTTTAATCAGCCCAGATTCCGTGGCGTATTGTACTTTTCTCGCTTCCTCCCGGGCCAAATATTGCATTCATGAAATCCGTCACTCTTATCCGAAATAAGTTTGTAAAACGGCACTAAAAAGTATCTCCGGAATCGGGTATATTCATTTTCCAGGCGCATTTTAATCTGAAGCGCAACGCTTTGGGTTAAGATTCAGCCCGCTTTGCGGGCTGGGATTTATCGCTTTTGCCTCAGAGC
>JAFGFX010000363.1 GCA_016930855.1 Sedimentisphaerales bacterium
CGGAAGGGACAGAAGTGACCCCGGCAGCCACTCCCGATGCCCTCCCAACCGGCCGGCAGGAAACGCCCGCCAAACGCCGACGCTGGCTGTCGGGTTTGGTCCGCAGGCGGCCGGCAAAGAAGGCCCAAACCCCGGAGCACGGCCCACAAGAAAAGACCGACAAACCGGCCGACATGCTCGACGCCTTTCAACAGGCCCGCCGCCGGGCCCGCCAGCGGGAGTAGGGGCAGATGATTCCTTATTAGGAACCCTTCAAAAAGGCCCTTCGGAATAAAGGGTGGATTATTTTAGCAAGTGACTTTGTGCCAAATCCCAACCATTAAGGCTGTTGCCTTTGGGTGCGAATGGCGCGATGGATTCCTGTACCGATACCTGCCTGCGCTGCGGTGATACTCGGGTGCAGAAAGGGCAACTCCACCAGTGAGGCTTCCTTGTGCGTGCCGCTTACGGCTGGTAGTGGGAAACGCAGATCCCTTCGCCGACGCCCATCCATTCGCTGTAGAAATAAATATCCTGCTCGTCCGGCGTGACGAAGGGGGCGTGGCCGTCGAAGGGGGAGCCATCGGTTAGTTGCAGGGCCTGGATATTGCTGAAAGGCTCCTGCAGGCTGTTACGGGTGGCCTTAAAGAACTGCCAGGGGTGTGGGTGACCGGAGTAGAAATAGATCGTCAGGCCGTCCGGCATGATGCAGGGCATGCTATTCCAGCCGTGCAGATTCAACTCGCCGAGATTGACGGCGCCGCTGAACGGCTCATTGATGGAGTTCCGTGTGGCCGTCCAGAGCGAGGCGGCAATGCCGTAACCGACGTAACGATAACTTGTCCAGGTCAGGATAAGTTCGTCGGCGGTTACGCAGGGGGAATTGTCGTCGTTGCCGGCGGCATGAATCTCCGTCAAGGCACGGACGTGCTGCCAGGGGCTGTCTGTGTCCGCTCGTTCGGCCAGGTGAATGATCTGGTCGCCGGTATTATCCATTGTGTAATACATCCGCAATCCGTCAGTACTGAGCCAGGGGCAAAAGCCGCCGGCCAGTTCCGGGATGACCTGGCCGACGGGGAAGGGGTCCGCCGGATCGTCGCGATGGGTTTGGAGGACCTCCCAGTGTCCTTGATTGTTGCGGCTGTAGTACATTGTCAGCTTGTCGGCGGTGACGTAGGGGACCAGGATCCGCGGATTGGCGTTCCAGGCCAGCACAAGTTGCGGCGGCAGCCATCCGGACGGCGTCTCGGCGTCCTGGTCTACACCCGCCAGCCAGTGGCGGGCGAATTCGGCGTAGTCGAGCAGGTTGACGATCCCATCGGGAGATCCCGGCGGGGCGATATCGCAGCAGCGGCTCGATTCGCTCAGCCAGTCGCCGACCAGAACATAGGAATCGTAGATATCCACGCGGCCGGGGTCGATAAAGTCACCGGTGACGGAGAACTGCCAGGCGAGGCGGGGATGGTCGAACCTGTCGATACACATCTGCCAATGGTCTTTCGTGCCGTGGTCATCGCCGACAAAGTCCCAGCCGACAAAGCTGGCTTGCCGGCGCATCTGGGCATCGGTCAGCGCGGTGCCGATCCCGTTGATCGGACCGCCGCCGTCCGTCGGATGCAGGAAATAGCCATAAGCGACCGTGCTAGCGTTGCTTCCCAACAGGCCGCCGAGAGAGGAAACTCCCGTGACACTGCCGGTGGCATAACAACAGCTAATCGCGCCGTACCAGTTCCGTCCCACCAGGCCGCCGAGATAATCCTCTCCGGCCACGTCCCCTTCGGCATACCCGTTGGAGATCGCGCCGGAGTTGGCTCCCACCAGGCCGCCGAGATAATCATCCTGGCCCGTGACGCTGCCGGTGGCATAACAATCGCCAATCGCGCCCGAGTTGTATCCCGCCAGGCCGCCGAGATACCAGGAACCGGAACCTCCTCTGACATCGGCGGCGGCATAGGAGTTGGTGATGGCGCCGGAATAGTTGGCCCCCACCAGGCCGCCGAGATAGTATACATTCTCCCCTGCCGCCACCCAGCCGGCGGCGGAACAATGGTCGGCCTCGCCGCGATAGTTGCGTCCCGCCAGGCCGCCGAGATACCGGGATCCATGTCCGCCGGTGATGGCAACGTCTTCCAGGTGCAGATTCAGAACCCGGCCGTTTTGGACACTGCCGAACAGGCCCAGATAATCGTTGCCGTTATTGTTGGGATCGTCGTCCGCCAGGGTGTCGATGGTCAGGTGCCTAATCGTATGGCCGCCGCCGTCAAAGACGCCCGTAAAGGGGTGGCCCTCGAAATCGCTGTTGGTATTATCCGCATCCGGGGCGATCACGGCCGTGACAAAAGGGGGCACGCCCCTGACCAGCGGGTCCAGGTCGATGTCGGCGGTGAGCAGGTAACACTTGCCCAGCAGTTCGGCGTCGGAGCCGATGGACAATAGCTCCGCGGCCGTGGCGATCTGGTAGGGATCGCCGGGGCTGCCGTCGCCGCCGGAAAAGCCGTAAGTCGTGCCGCATAAAGCAACAACAACAATCAGAATCGCTCGTTTGACGTGTCTCATCGTCCGCCCTCCTATCGTTATACTCCAAAATGCGATCCCCGCCGCCACCGATCCGGACCGGTAACGGAAGGGGTCCCGAAAATCGACCTCGATGCTGTCGGACATAGGAAAATTGGTGATATAGCTACTGTAACAGGGCCGGCGGGATTTGTCAAGGCGGTAATTATGGATACAAAATTCTAGCCGCAGCCGAGATGATGTACGTCATTGCCGCCCAGGAATGGTATTGCCGGGCGGGATCGTATACCCGGATGCGGCAGGACCTTGCGCCTGTGGGGGGAACGGATCGCCGGGCATCTGACCTGCCCCGCCGCCGGCAATCGGGTCCAGAACCGGATCGAGCCGGACGGGATATCGCCCCAGGGCCCTGGTCCGGTAACCGCTATCGGCCAGTGCCCGGGGATCCGCCGCCGCACCAGCAGCCGAATCCGGCGCGAAGGCGACGCTGAAGTGGCCGCCGTGACCTGCCGATAATACCCCTATGATCGCCCAAGAGTCGATACCAGATTTGATAACGGACCAGGGGGTCCGGATCCGCCTGCAGCGCACCAAGCCCTTCGGACGGGTCTGGCCGGTGAACCTCAATGAAACCGGCGTCTGTATCCGGATGCGGCTGTGCGTCCAAAAAGAGCAGTGGCTGGAAATGCAGCTGGAGCTCGGGGACGAGGAACCCCTCTATATCCCGGGCCAGGTCGAGTGGGTCCGTGAGGACCCGGCCGGCGGCATCTATTACTGCCAGATCCGGTTCGCCAATCTGAACGCCCACCAGAGCCAGAAGATCCGGGCCTATATGGAGACGGGCACCGAATCCCTGGCGGCGTTTTTTTCCCACTTTCCGCTGTTTGAAAAGTTTTCCCCGCAGGATTGCCGCCGCCTGCTGGGGATCGTCACCCTGCGGGAGCTGCCCAAAAAGGATTTTCTCTATATGCAAGGCAGCAATGATTTGGATGTGCAGGGTCTGTTTATCGTCTGCGCGGGCCTGCTGAGCATCTACCGCGGCCGCAAATTCAAACCGGAACGGCAGCTCACCGTCGTCTCGCCTGGCGAGATCTTCGGGGAATTCTCCCTGCTGCATGGCCGGGCGCATTCCTCGACGGTCCTGGCCATCAACGACACCGTCCTGGTCCAGATCAATAAAGAGGGCTACGAGATGATGCGCCTGGACGATCCGTCCGTGGCCCTCAAGGTGATGGAAGCGGCCGCCCGCTCCCTGTCCGATCGGCTCAACCGCGCCACCCAGCGGCTCTTCTGCCCGGCGCGGATCTGATCCGGCAGGGCCACCCGGCGCCCAGCCGGATCAAACGATCTCCGGCGCGTTACACGATCATGCACGTCCTGTATCTACCCTTTGGCCGTCCGTCGCCGCCCGGGGCAAGCCGTTGTCTTTTCCTGACGGCCGGCTATAATCAGGTATCCTGACAGACCGGAATTCGACTTCCAGGAGGGCGCATGATGCAATCCAAATGGTACGTTACGGCGGTGTTCCTGCTGCTGCTGGGTACGGCCGGCTGCCTGAAGGTGCACATCGGAGAGGATCAAGACGACCGCAAGGACGCCCCGCAACGGTCGGCTGCCTCCCTGGGCGCCGAAACCGAACCGGCCCGGCCGGCGGACCGTCAAAGCAGCACCCGGGCGCTCGATACCGACAGCGGCGACCGGTCGGCATCTTCTGGGGCCGCGGACGAGCCACCGGCCCCCGCCGCCGCCCGCGCCGACGGCGGGCAAAATGGCTGGGCCGACATCGCCGCCGAGGTCGCCGGCAGCATCTTTCTCGATGCCGAGCACGGGGCGATCTTTTACGCCTTCGACGCCCTGGCCCACCCCAATGAGGTGATCGACCTAACGGTGCGGCTCCAGGACAGCAAGCTGCGGGGCATCGCCGACGCCGAGATCGGCTATTACTTCCGAGACGAACTCATCGGCACCGCCCGGACAAACGCCGACGGCCTGGCCGCCAGCGGCTGGAAGCCGCCCGGCGAGGGACACTTCGAGTTGTCGGCGCGTATCCGGGACATCCCCAACGGCCGGAACCCCGACATCCTGCACATCGAGCCGGCGGCACTGGCGGTCCTGGTGCGCCCGCCGCAGGAACGATTCGTGGTCATCGACCTGGACCACACGCTGGTCGATTCCAGCTTTTACCGGGTCCTGCTGGGTGCGGGCCGGCCCATGGCCGATTCGGCCCGCGTGACCCGGCGGATCGCCGAGCGATACAGCATCATCTATCTGACGCACCGGCCGGACCTGATGACCCAGCGCAGCAAAACCTGGCTGCGGCGCAACGGCTACCCGCCGGGGCCCCTGCTGGTCAGCCGTCTGGCGGAGGCCTTCGGCAGCAGCGGCCGCTACAAATCCACCCGCATTTCCACGCTGCAGGACTCGTTCGACCGCATCGCCATCGGCATCGGCGACAAGATCTCCGACGCCCAGGCCTACCTGGAAAACGGCTTGCAGGCGTATCTCATCCCGCATTACGACGATGACGACGCCGAGGACCTGCGGGAGATGGCCCGCCAGATACGGATACTGACCGCCTACGGTCCGGTGCAGGTGGTGGGAAACTGGAACCAGATCGAACAGGGCATCTTCGATGGCCAGTTATTCCCCGCCGAACGGTTCGCACGCTGGCTCGATGACCAGGCGAAATTATACGACTGACGAGCGGCCCGCCGGATTGCCCGAGGGCGCCCATCCCCGCCGAAGTCAATAATCCTATCGGGCCGTTGATATGTCTGGGCCAGACAGGTAGATATGTCGTTTTCTCTCCGGCACCGGCGGGTAGAACCGATCAGCCGAAGGAACCGGCGATGATCCGGTCCATCCGCCCGGCGATATCGGTCAGGGCCTGCTCACTGCCGCCGGACAGCTCGGCGGTCAGCCAGCCGGCATAGCCGATCTCGTCGAGGGACTTGCGGACCTCGGGCCAGTTCACGTCGCCCTCCAGCAGATTCTTCCACTGGTAGCCGTTGCGCTGGAAATCCTTCAGGTGGATCCGGGCGATGCGTTTGCCCAGCGTCCGGATCCAGTCCTGGCTGAAGCCGTAAATGATGACGTTGCCCACGTCGAAATAGGCCCGCACCCAGGGGCTTTCGAACTCGTCAATGTAGCGGGCGAACTCCAGGGGGCTCAGCAGGAACTTGTTCCAGACGTTTTCGACGGCGATGACCACGCGGGTCTCCTCGGCGACGGGGATCAGACGGCGGATGTAGTCCTGGCTGCGCTTGTAGGCGTCGGCATAGCGAAAGTTCTCGGTCACGCGGGTGGGTACCAGCAGGACGGCGCCGGCCTGCATGGCCTGGGCGCACTGCAGGGCGTTGGTCATCTTTTTGAGGCATTCGTCAATGGTCGCGGCGCTGGTGTCGGTAAACGGCGGCCACCAGCCGAACAGCACGCTGTGGATGGGGGTGCCTATCTGGCGGGCCAGTTCGCCCTGCCGGCGGGCGGCGTCGAGACTGTCCAGCGGACTCGCCTCGATCCCCTCGAAGCCGCAGCGTTTGGCCAACTGAAATTTCTCGGCGTCGGACAGGTCCCGGGGCAGCATCCCGATGATCACGCCCTTCGACAGTTTCTTCGGGGCCCCATCTTCCGCCGCCGCCGATCGGCTCATCAGACCGGCAGTCAGGCCGCTTGCCAGGCTGGCGGCAAAGGGGCCAGAGGCGGAAAGGGTCAGGAAACGGCGACGGCTGAGGACCTTTGTATTCATGGCATGACTCCTGCAAGAAACTATCTGTGCGGGTTTTTCCTATCTCCTCATCGGATCATATCGTCTTGCGGGCGCCGCGTAAACGGCAAACTCCCGGCGGATTCATCTTGGCCTGCCTGTTGAGCCGACCAGCGTTATCATTCTACATTCATCCAGCAGCGAGGCCAGGAAATGGCTCCTAGAGATTGCGATCGAGGCGGCGATACTGGATGGCCTCGGCCACCTGCTGGGCCGTAATGGCGTCCTGGTCGTCCAGGTCGGCCAGCGTCCGGGCGATCTTGAGGACCTTGTCGTGGGCCCGGGCGCTGAGTCCCAGTTCGTAGACGGCCTGCTTGATCAGATGGCGGCCGGCGTCGTCGATCCGGCAGAACTGCCGGACCTGCCGGCTGTTGAGCTGGGCATTGGTCCGGACCGCCAGCTCGGCGTAGCGGCGGCCCTGGCGCTGGCGGGCCCGCAGGACCCCCTGGCGCATGCTGGCCGAATCGGTGCCGTCCCGCTCGCTGGTCAGCTCCCGGTAGGGCACGGCGGGGACCTCGACGTGGATGTCGATGCGGTCCAGCAGCGGCCCGGATAGCCGGGACAGATACCGCTCCACCTGGTTGGGCGTGCATTTGCAATTCCGCTTGGGATCGGTCAGATAGCCGCAGGGACAGGGATTCATCGCCGCCACCAGCATGATGTTGGCCGGAAAGGTCATGGTCCCGGCCGAGCGGGAGATGGTGACGCACCCTTCCTCCAGCGGCTGGCGGATGGTTTCCAGCACGGCGCGGGGAAACTCGGGAAACTCGTCCAGGAACAGCAGGCCGTTGTGCGCCAGGGACAACTCGCCCGGCCGGGGGATGGTCCCGCCGCCCACCAGCGAGGGGCCGCTGGCCGAATGATGGGGAGCGCGGACAGGCCGCCGGCCCAGCAGGGTCTGGCCCTTTTGCAGCAGTCCCACCGCCGAATGCACCCGCGTGGTCTCCAGCGATTCGGCCAGGGTCAGCGGCGGCATGATCGTCGGCAGCCGCCGGGTCAGCATGGTCTTGCCCGTGCCCGGCGGCCCAATCATGAGGATGTTGTGGTTGCCGGCGGCCGCCACGGTCAGGGCCCGCTTGACCGATTCCTGCCCTTTCACGTCCGAGAAATCGATGTCGTATCGGGCCGCCTGGGAGAATACCTCGTCCAGGTCCACCGTCGCCGGCTCCAAGGGCAACTGGTCGGTAAGAAAACCGACCGCCTCGGTCAACGAATGCAGTCCGATCACATCGACGCCATCCACCACGGCGGCCTCCCGCACGTTGTCGTGCGGGACCAGCACCCGGCGAAATCCCCCCTGGCGGGTCATGATCGTCGCGGCCAGCGCCCCCCGCACGGCCCGCACCCGCCCGTCCAGGGCGAGCTCGCCCACCACGACCGTCTCGTCCAGCAGGTCGCTCTGGATGACCCCCTGGCCGAACAGCATGCCCAGGGCGATGGGCAGATCGAAGCTGGGGCCCTCCTTCTTCAGATCGGCCGGGGCCAGATTGATCACGCTGGCCGTGCGGGGAAAGGGATACCCGCAGTTGGTCAGCGCGCTGCGGACCCGGTCGATGCTCTCCTTGACCGCGGCGTCCGGCAGGCCCACAATGGTGCTCCGCTCGAATCCGCCCCGGGCGACGTCCACCTCCACCTCGCAGGCGAGGGCATCGATCCCCACGATCGCCGCACTGTGTATTCGCGCCAGCATAGGTTCGGCCCCTGCTTGTCTCTGATCCCGTTGTGTATTCGCCTGCCCCAAACGGACGGTCGCGGCGTCCGGCCGCCCTCGACCGGGGGTTGCCTTGCCCCGAATAAACGATCCGAGAATGACCGACCGCCTTGGGATCCATCCGCCGCGTTCGCCGTCGGAACCGGCGACGATTTACGAATGGATCGTATGCAACAGCCAGGCCAGGTTGCGTCCGAGGACCTGCATGGTCTCCAGGCCCTCCTCGTCCCGCTCGACCTCGCCGATGGCCCGTCCGATGCCCATGTTCCAGTAGATCGAGCCGGGCACGATCATCTGGCTGATCAGGAAAAAATGGTTCATCGTGTCAAAGGCGTGGATCGATCCGGCCCGCCGCACCGCGACCACCGCGGCGCCGACCTTGCGGCGGAACATGTCGCCGTTGGACCGGGCCACGTAGCCCGCCCGGTCGATGAGGGCCTTCATTTCCGCCGTCACGTCGGCAAAATAGGTCGGCGAGGCCAGCAGGATGCCGTCGGCGGCCCGCATCTTCGCCAGGCAGTCGTTGAGGATGTCCGTCTCGATGACGCAGCGCTGATTCCGCTTGTCCCGACAGGCGCCGCAGGCCGTACAGCCGCGGAGGGTCTGCCCGGCCAACTGCACCAACTCCGTCTCGATGCCCTCGGCCTCCAGTTCCGTAAACACCCGCCGCACCAGGATCGCCGTATTGCCGTCCTTGCGGGCACTGCCGTTAAACGCGACCACCTTCATGTCTGCCTGCCTTCTATCGTCTGGGTATGTCTATGGTTTTGAGGGGCCCTTGCCCAGCGCCGGATGACCCCGGCGGCCTGTATTTTAGCCCCGGAAAGCGGGCTGTCCAGGGATAGCTGGTCTGCCAAAATGACACGGCCTGCCGGGTTGACATGTATGCCGGGGGGAAACCGGCAGGAAATATTTTCGTAAGCTCTTTTTTAGAAATAACTTATGAATAATATGGCCCCTATGGCATGCTCTTTGCTCAATTTATTCGCCGGATACACAGTAAATATGCCCGCAAACGATACTTGCCCATAATGAGGAGCTAGCAGCTATGTCGAAGATTATCGGAATTGACCTGGGAACGACCAATTCGGTCGTGGCGGTGATGGAAGGAACCCAGCCGAAGGTCCTGATCAATGCCCAGGGCTCGCGGCTGACGCCCTCGGTGGTGGCCTTTACCGAGAAGTCCGAGCGCCTCATCGGACAGATCGCCAAGCACCAGCAGGTGACCAACCCGCAGAACACCATCTTCTCCATCAAGCGGTTCATGGGCCGCCGGCACAACGAGGTCTCGTCGGAGGAGAAGATGGTCCCCTACGCGATCGTGGGCGGCCCGGAGGAGCTGGTCAAGGTCGAGGTGCGGTCCAAGCAGTACACCCCGCCGGAGATCTCGGCCATGATCCTCCAGGACCTCAAGCACACCGCCGAGGACTACCTGGGCGAGAAGGTCGATCGGGCGGTGATCACGGTACCGGCGTACTTCAACGACGCCCAGCGCCAGGCGACCAAGGACGCCGGCCAGATCGCCGGCCTGAAGGTGGAACGGATCATCAACGAGCCGACGGCGGCGGCCCTGGCCTACGGGCTGGAGAAAAAATCCAATGAAAAAATCACCGTCTTCGACTTCGGCGGCGGCACGTTTGACGTCTCCATCCTGGACATCGGCGACAACGTGGTGGAGGTGCTCAGCACCAACGGCGATACGCACCTGGGCGGCGACGACCTGGACGAGCGGCTCATCCATTATGCGGCCGACGAATTCAAGAAAAAGGAAGGCATCGACCTGCGCACCGATCCCATGGCCCTCCAGCGGCTCAAGGAGGCCTGCGAGAAGGCCAAGTGCGAACTGAGCACGTCGGTGGAAACCACGCTCAACCTGCCGTTCATCACGGCGGACCAGTCGGGGCCCAAGCACCTGCAGATGACCGTCACCCGCAGCACCTTCGAGAACCTGATCCAGGAGGAGATCAAACGCCTGCGGATCCCCTGCGAAAAGGCGATGGCCGATGCGAAACTGTCCGCCTCGGACATCGACGAAGTCGTGCTGGTCGGCGGCTCGACCCGCATCCCCCGGGTCCAGCAACTGGTCAAGGAACTTTTCCACAAGGAGCCGAACAAGAGCATCAATCCGGACGAGGTGGTGGCCGTAGGGGCCGCCATCCAGGGCGGGATCCTCTCCGGAGACGTCAAGGACGACATCGTGCTGCTGGACGTGACGCCGCTGTCGCTGGGCGTCGAGACGCTGGGCGGCGTGATGACCCGGCTGATCGAGCGCAACACCACGATCCCGACCTCCAAGAAGGAGACCTTCAGCACCGCGGCGGACAGCCAGACGACCGTGGATATCCACGTCCTGCAGGGCGAACGGGAATTTGCCCAGGACAACCGGACGCTGGGACGCTTCCAGTTAACCGGCATCCCCCCGGCGCCGCGGGGCATGCCGCAGATCGAGGTGTCCTTCGACATCGACGCCAACGGCATCCTGAACGTCTCGGCCAAGGATACGGCCACCGGCAAGGAGCAGTCCATCGAGATC
>JAFGFX010000364.1 GCA_016930855.1 Sedimentisphaerales bacterium
AGTGCCCCCGGTCGCTCCGGCCTAGTGGATCAATAGCCCCGAAACCGCAGAGCAAAAAGTGCCCCAGGTCTTTGGGCCGGGGTGGTCAATAGCCCAGGCTCAGCAGTGCGGATGAAGCGCGCCGCGCCGCTGAGGTCCGAGGCATGACTGTAGAACCGCTGCGGGCTTCCAGAATGCCGGGGTTTCGGTTCAGGGCCGTGGTGCGCAGGGACAGGCGGTTCATCTGGATCGCCTTGTCGGCCAGTTCATAGAGGGTCATTTGTTGCGAGGGCCGGACCGCCTCGCTGATGTCGGTGGAATCAGACAGGATGCTGATCTGGGAGAGGTTCTTGTTCTGGGAGAACAGGCCGACCGCGGCCGTCATCCCCGAGCGATTCGCCTGGTCCGCCAGCAGGAAGGTGTAGGGGTTTATCTGGGGTCGAATCGGGCGGAACGGTCTGACATTCAGGCCCCGGGTCGGCGAGACCGTGGCCGACAGGTTGCTGACGAACGGCATGTTCGCCGACCTGCCCAGCAGGTCATTGAACATCTTGGCGGGCCGCTGGGCCGGCTGATAGCCGGAAATGGCCTGGTTCGGCAATTTCTGGGGCATCGACGGCAGGCCGGACGGCACGCCGGACTGATAGATGAAAAAATTCGCCGACAGGGGATCGGGCGTTCGGCGGCGGATGAAATAGCTGGATTCCATAACGCCGGTGGAGTAGCGGTTGAACCGGCTCATCATGGTCGTGCCCCGGCCCTGATTGACGCCCCCGGGGCTGATGCCGATGGACGTCCCATTATCGATTACCTGGGCCGTCAGATGCGGCACGAACATGAGCAGCATGGCGACCGACAGAAATAAAATGATTCCCCGCAGCATGGATTCTCTCCGCTCCCTGGGTCCGGCGCCCTTTGACGGCGGGCGGCTCCGGACAGCGTCCTATAATACCCCCGGCACTACTCGGTCATACGCGGTGGGTTTGTCTATTGTATTATACGTAGTTTTTGCCCATACGCCAAATGGATTAGCGGGTTTTGGCGACAATCGCCGCGGGTGGATATTGGGCGTACCGGCCGGCGGGCGCCGCGGATCGACAAGGCCGCGACCTTGGTCTAGCGGGCCGCCCGCCGGTTCTCTGGGGGTGTCTTACGAAACCGGTGCGAGAGACCGGGCCGGGGGGGTTGGGCCCGGCGGCCGGGAGGTTTGCTCGAGTCATTGGAGTTGTCGGATGTCCGTGACCAAGCGCCAGAAGGCATAACCCTTATAACCTGTATAATCTACCCTCAAAAACCGGAGTTTTTCCCCCGCGGCGTGCCGCGGGGACTTGCCAGAAAGGGGGCAAATCCGTAGGATGGATCCATCGCCGTTATCTTCTGCTTGGGCCGTCTGATCCAGGCATGGCGGATGGCCCCGTCCGGATCGTTGGATGTCTCTGTCGCCTATGGTGCTGAAGGTGGTTGGGTGTGGTGCCCGGCGGTGTCCGTTCGGCCGGCCCAGACCAGGCGAGAAGTTCCCATGACGTATCTCATCCGCAACGAGCTATTCGAATGGCTCTTGGCCGGCTGGGCCGGTTACGGCGAGAATCCCGCCGAGATATTTCCCCATCTCGGCCGGATCGATCCTGGGCAATGGGAGCGGGAAATGGCCCGTCTGTGTCCGCGGCAGGCCTCGGACGGTGACGTCGGGACGCCGCCGATGTCAAGCTGAGAGCTTGGGGCATTTCCCGCGTTACGTTTCGGTAAGAGGATCAGCTTTCCGGGTACGGTCTGGCCAGGTAGTCCTCCCGGGTGGCCTTCGATTGATCGGCGGTATTCAGGGGCACATTGCTGATGGCGATCCGTTCGGGCGAGACTGAAGAAGCGGCTCTGGTAGGCGAACCAGCTGATCGTGTGGGCGATCTGCTGGGCTTCCAGATGCAAGTAGTTTAATTCCAGTTGTTTAAAAGCCACGGCCAGTTCCAGCCCGATCGGGCCGGCCCCGACCAGCACGATATCGTAGTGTTCCGGGTCCATGAGAGATCCCCTAAAAACGCCAAAGGCATTATGAACATATGTTCATAACTTTGCCGCCATTCCTGCCCGGAATCCCCGTTTGTTTTGTCCGAAAACCGGGGCGGTTCCCGGCGAGGATTGCCGCATGGGCCAGGACGCCTTTGTTCCAATCCGCCATCTATAGTATAGGCGGCTAGTTGATCCGGCGCAAAAAAAGGGCGTCGTTGTGGTAGGCAACGACGCCTGGAATGTGCGTTCTCTGCGGCGATGCGGCTTGACCTGCTTGGGCGGGATCACTCGCTGCGCCAAAGGTCCACGCGGCGAAGCGGGACGATCTGATTTGCCCGGATCACCCGCAGCGCCTACGTTTCCGATGGCGGTGCGGTGCGATCTGCTTTGCCCGGATCGCCCGCGGACGCCGATGTTCCCGGCGGTGCGGCATTCTTTGGCCAAGTTGCGCCGGCTTATCGTTGACCAGGTCGCGCCGGGTTATCGATGACCAAGTTGCGCCGGCTTATCATTACCCCAGCCGCGCCGGGTTATCGATCACCAAATCACGCCGGGGTGCCGAAACATCACCCGACGGTGCGGTGCCCATAACGGGACCGTCGGGTGATGAAGGGTATCCATTTAGAACTGCATCTGCAGTTGGGTTCGCACCATCAGCAGGCTGTTGTTCTGAACGCCGTCGAAGTTCGGACCGGTCGAGACCAGCGGCAGGTCGTCGATGTAGGTGACGTCCATGCTGATCTTGAGGTCCTGTCCGGCCAGATACCAGTTCCAGCCGCCGGCGTACTCGTAGGAATCGTTGGTGCTGTCCACGCAGACGCCGCTGACCCGGCTGACCAGTTCAAAGGTCTTGGGCACCAGGAAATAGCCGCACTGGGCGTGCCAGCCGTAGTTGTCCACTTCGTAGCCGTCCAGCAGCGCCCGGCCGGTAATGTCAAAGGCATTCCGGGTGACGCCGAAGTCGTTTTCGAAGGCCACTTCGCCGCTGTCCAGGTCGGCATGCTGGTAGAAGCCTTCCAGCAGGACCGAGAGGCCCTGGTACTTGAAGGAGGCGTCGGCGCCGAGCAGGGTGACCTCGCCGCCGGCTTCCACGATGTCCGACCTGCCGTCGATGTTCTTGACGAGAACCTCATAGTTGTCGTCGAGGCCGCCGGCAAAGTGGTCTTCGTTGGTGGCGTTGGCGTAGGCGAAGCTGGTCCCGAGCATCAGGACCGGGTTTTCGTGCTGCATGAGGTCGGATTCATTTTGGAAGTCGGCCGGGGTGGCGCCCAGCAGGGGCAGCTCCAACCGGGCGGCCACGGCGGGATTGTTGTCGTTGTCGGCCAGAGCGGTGCTGGTCTCGTCATCGAAGCCGTTGAACATGCCCATGCGGTAGTGCAGATTCGTGTCCATGACGGGCAGGGCGCCGAAGAGCTCCACGCCGGTCCCGCGGCAGATGTTGAACACCTCGTTGGCCAGGGAACGGTCCACCAGCATCAGCCGGCCGGTACTGGTGTTCTCCTGCTTGCCGAACGCCGATTTGTAGCGACCGGCCTTCACGCCCAGTTCCGGCATGAAGCTGTAGGATACCATGTATTCCTGCAGGGAGGCATCGTCGTTGTCGTCGTCATCGAAATCGAACTGGATTTTGTACTGGAGGTTCTTGAGCAGATGACCGGTCAGATTCAGCCGGGCCCGTTCCAGCTCGAAGCCGTTGGCGCTGGAATCGACGCCGTCGGCGACCCGCAGGCCGGCGTCGTTCAGTTTCTTGTTGTGCTCGTCGGCCAGCAGATAGCTGTGCCGAAACTGCAGACGCGTGTCAAACTCGAGCAGGAATTGATCGTCGGCGCTCTTGATGAAGAACCGCTTGTCGTAGCCGGCGGTCAGGCCGGTGTCCGCGGCGGTGTGCCGGGAATCCTGTCCCATTTCGGAGACCATCTGCCGGACCAGTTCCGCCGTGCGCTCATTGACGGCCTGTTCGTTTTGCTGTGCCTCCAACTGCGCGACACGCTGCTTCAAGGCCTGGACCTGCGTCTCCAGGTCGGCCTCGCCGGCAGCCCACGTGATGGAGGCGCCCATCAACATCACTGCCATACTGATTGTAGCCAATTTTCTCATTGACTGCTCCTTTCCTGATTACCTACCCATTGTTCCGTTGCTGTTCCACCGCAGAACAGACCAGTTTCCCACCGCATAGATACGGTTGATACGCTCAAACGTTGTATCGTCCACCCGTAAAACAATCGTTTAAATATTGACGGGAGATTTTCAGCATGTGTCCCATAACTCCCCGCCTGCTAATGCTGAAAATCACGAAAGGCCGTCTGGAAGGCTCGGCGTGTCCTCCTTTCGCGGCACTTCCCGGGGCGTCGCCTGCCGTCGGGCAACGGCAACGGTTGCATCCGCGGCAACGCCCTGCTACACTTGTCCTGCCCGCCGTAGATATACACCCACCCGGCGGGTTTGGCAAGAGAAAAACGCGGCGGGATGACGGCGGATTTTTTCGGATTACCCCGATGCGCCCGGCGGATCGGGCGTTCCCGGCGGGTGCATTGGACGGCCCGCACCGGGGCGTTCCCGTAAAAAACGCAGCAGGAGCAATTTCGGCCGCTACGGACGACCTGGGTTGGTTGGCAAGGAGTCATCGATTGAAACAGCGGCAACTTGGCCTGGTGGTGTTCGATTTTGACGGGGTGATCGCCGACAGCGAGCCGGTGCATTTCGAGTCCTTCCGCCGCGTATTGGAGCGCCGGGGCCTCGATCTGAGCTGGCTGGAATATCAGCAGCGGTATCTGGCATATACGGACCGGGAGGCGCTGGTCCGGATCCTGAGCGACCGCGGGCGCCCGGCGCAGGCGGAGCAGATCGAGCAGCTTATCCGGGAGAAACAGCGGGATTTCGCCCGGGTGATGCCGGATCATTGCCGGCCGCTGGCCGGAGTGCCCGAGTTGCTGGCCAACCTGCGGGACCAGCGGATTGCCTGTGGCATCTGTTCCGGGGCGATTCGCCAGGAGATCGCCACTTTCCTGCGGCAGGCCGAGCTGGAGGGCTTTTTCGCCTTTATCGTGGCCGCCGAGGACGTCGTCCGCGGCAAGCCCGACCCCCAGGGCTATCGGCTCTGCCTGCAAAAGGCCGCTGATCTGGGCGGTTTCGACGGCTCGGGGCCGCTGCCGGGCGAATGCCTGGCCGTCGAGGACAGCATCGGGGGGATCCAGGCCGCCAAGGCGGCGGGGATGGCCTGCCTGGCCGTGACCGGCAGCTACCCGGCCGATCAGCTAGGCCTGGCGGACCGGATCGTGGAGGATCTATCCGGTGTGAATACGGCATTTCTTCGCCAGATCGTCGGTCAGACGGCCTAAGGCGGTTCCGGTTTCCCCGGGGGGATTATTTTGCCTGTTCGACTATCCACCGATATCCCTTTTCATCGTCTCTAGGGGCCAAAAAGAAGGCCGTGAGGCTGGGGATTCACCGGGCGGGAAGGCGGTATTTGGACCGGGGAATATCACAAAACGGCTGTTGCCAAAGGTGGGGGATTACTGCTCGGTTAGCAGCAAGGAGCTAGTCGGTATCTGGCTCACAAAAGAGGGATCGGTACCGGCGGCCCTGTTGGAGAGGTCTCCGGTATGGCCGCTGGCCGTATCGCTGCGGGTGACCTGCTCGCCGGGGTCGGCGCGATATATCGTCGTAAGGTCCTCTTGTCGTACCTGGATGGTTTGGACGTTATCGGACCTGGCCGCCAGGGTGTCCAGGTGTTTCAGCAGGAGCTGGGGGGCGATACCCAGCAGGATGGTCAGGACCGCCGCCAGAACGATGCCCAGGACCGGCGCCAGCGGCGATTGGATCCGCACCGGCGCCGCTCCGCTGTCCAGGTAACAGGCGCTGATGATCCGCAGGTAGTAGCCGACGGCCACGGCGGCGTTGATCAAGGCGATGGTCAGCAGGGTGACGATCCAGGCCTGGTCCAATAGCTGCGAGCGCAGCAGGGTGGAGAAGACATAGAATTTGCCCACGAAACCGGCGGTCAGCGGCATGCCGATCAGGCTGAAGATGCAGATCGCCAGGCCGGCGGCCAGTCCCGGCCGGCGCCGGGCCAGACCGGTCAGGTCGGCGATCTCCTGGGCCTCGTCCCGCTGGCGCTCCATCAGGCTCAAGATGGCGAACGCCCCGAGCGTGGCCACGCCGTAGGCGAAGACATAGAACAGGATCGCCTGGACGGTCTGAATCGATCCGGACGGCAACGCCATGAATGCCAAGAGGATATAGCCGCTGTGGGCGATGCTGGAATAGGCCAGCAGGCGTTTGAGGTTCCGCTGCCGCAGGGCCAGCAGGTTGCCGATGGTCATGGTGGCCGCCGCCAGGATGCCGATCAGGGCCGCCAGAACCTTCGCCATCGGTACCGCGGCAGTGAGCAGGGCCGATCCGGCCGTGCTCATGACCAGGTAGAGGCCGTAGAAACCGGCGAACTTGGGCAGGAACGCCAGCAGGGCCGATACGGGCGCCGCCGCGCCCTGATAGACGTCGGCCACGTACAGGTGCATGGGGAAGGCGGCGATCTTGAATCCCAGGCCCGCCAGGACCAGCACCAGGGCCAGGACGCCCAGGGCGTTTTGCCTGAGCTGGGGACTGGCCGCGATGATGTCCAGGTGGACGCTGCCGGTCAGGCCGTAGAGGAAGCTGAACCCGTAGGCCAGCAGGGCCGCCGACAGGGCGCCCAGAAAGAAGTATTTCAATCCGGCCTCGCGGGCCTGGGCCTGTGGCCGGGAGAGCGTTACCATCACGTAGGTCGGCAGGGAGACCAGCTCGACCGCCAGGAACAGGACGATCAGGTTCCGCCCGGCGGCCAGCAGCATCAGACCGGCCAGGCTGATCAGCAGCAGGGCGAAGAATTCCGGGCCGATCTGAACGGCCAAGTCGCCGCCGCCGCTCCGTTGGTAGCTGCGGTTGGGATTCCAGGTGGCCAGCACCAGCAGGGCGCCGACAAACAGACCCAGGTACATCACCCAGAGACCCGTGCGGGTCAGCAGCAGCGAGCCGTCCGGGCTGAGCAGGTTGAACGGTCCCGGCATGGCCCGCCCGATGCCCCAGTACGCCGCCAGCAGCGCCGCCAGCAGGCCCGCCAGGGCCAGCGAGGGCATCAGAACGGACAACGAGTCCCGCACCACGCGGCCCAGGCAGGATACCAGCAGCATCACCACTGCCGCGGCGATCAGCACGAGCATCGGGGATAGAATTTGAAGGTAATCACTCACCGCCGGGAGATTCCTTTCCGGTAAAAACGATATAGATTCCTGTCATCGGGCTGGGGCGGCTGTCCGCCTCGACTCGCGAGTCGATCGCGGCCGTGTCGAGGTCGGCCGGGTCCGAGGGGGCCGGCGCAGATGGACGGTCGGCCGCCGGCTGGAGATTTCGGGTCAGAATCTTGTCCGGATGGGTGATCCGCTGGGTCATTCGCTGCTGGATCTTTTCGATGGCCGGATCGGTCAGGTCGAAATACATCCGCGGATAGACGCCCAGCAGGACCACCAGGATCGCCAGGGGGGTAAGCAGGCCCCACTCCCGCCGGCCCAGGTCCGCCGGCAGCTTGGCCGCTTCGGCCGCTGCGGCCTCTTCGGCGACCGCCGGCTCGGCCAGGGGCCCGAAGAGCACCCGCTGACACATCCAGAGCATGTAGATCGCCGAGAGGACCACGCCCGTGGCGGCCAGGATCGCGTACGTCGGGCCCAGCGGACCGATGAAGGTCTCCAGCGGCCGCGCGGAGGTGAACACCGCGTAGAGAACGGAGAATTCGCTGACGAAGCCGTTCAGGCCCGGCAGGCCGATACTGGACAGGCTAAAGAGGACCAGGAAGAAGGCCATAATTGGCATCCGGCGGGCCAGGCCGCCCAACCGGGAGAATTCCCGGGTGTGGTAGCGCTCGTAGATCATGCCGACCACCAGGAACAGGGCCCCGGTCGAGATGCCGTGATTGACCATGTAGAGCAGCGAGCCGCTCAGGCCGGTATGGTTGAAGGCGAACATGCCCAGCATGCAGAAGCCCAGGTGGGCGACGGAGGAATAGGCGACCAGCTTTTTCACGTCGCTCTGGACCCAGGCGGCCAGCGAGGCATAGACGATCCCGACGATGGCCAACACGGCCACCAGGGGAGCGGCCTGGAAGGCGGCCCCCGGCAGCAGCGGCAGCGCGATCCGCAGAAAGCCGTAGGTGCCCAGCTTGAGCAGCACCCCGGCCAGCAGCACCGAGCCGGCCGTCGGCGCCTCGGTGTGGGCCAGCGGCAGCCAGGTGTGAAAGGGAAACAGCGGCACCTTGACCGCGAACCCGGCGAAAAAGGCGGCAAACAGCCAGAGCTGGACCGATTGGGGGATCTGCGTGGCGTAGAGCTTCTGGATATCGAAGGTCATTTGGGCGGTCTGCCGGTAGTGGTACCAGGCCACGAATACCACTGCGCCGAAGGTCAGCACGCCGCCGGCCATGGTATAGATGAACAGCTTGAAGGCCGCCAGCCGCCGCTGGGCGCCGCCCCAGATGCCCACCAGCAGGAACAGCGGGACCAGCGTGAACTCGAAGAAGACGTAGAACAACAGCAGGTCCATGCTCACGAAGACGCCCGTCATGGCCCCCTGCAGGATGAGCATCAGGGCGTAGTAGCTCCGCGCCTGCCGCTGGATGGCGCTCAGGCTCGACCAGATCGCCAGGACACTCAAGAGGTTGGTCAGCAGGACCAGCGGCAGGGCGATGCCGTCCATGCCCAGGTGGATGGTGCTCTGGAGCGCCGCGATGAAGGGCCTCTGGAACTGCAATTGGAACTCGGCGTTGACGCCCTCGGCCAGGTATTGCAGCGGCGCGACGACGGAGATCAGCAGCGTCAGCGTGCTGGCCGCCAGGGCGCAGTAGGCCGCCCGGCGCGGCGCGGAGGGACCCAGCAGGGCGATCAGGACGCCGCCGACCATCGGCAGCAGGATAAGGATCGGCAGGATGTAGTTGTTCATACGGATTTTCGTTTCGCGGTGGTTCCGGCCCGTCTGTTCGGGCCGGAAACCAGGCTCTTCACTCGAACAGTATTATTATGATCCCGGCGAAAATGCCCTTTGATTCAGCCTGTTATCTCGTTTTTTCATGGCTCCTTATGGTCGTTACAATGCCCGCAGGACCAGCAGGAAGATAATCGCCAATCCCGTCAGCATCCACAGGGCATAGGTCTGCATCCGGCCCCGCTGGGTCAGTTGCAGCAGCGCCCCGGCCAGCCGGGGGATGAAGGTGATGATCCAGAGGATCGAATCAATAATCCAGTTGTCGCTGCCGAAGCAGAATCGTCCCGCGCGGCGCAGGGGCACCACGAAGACCGCGTCGTAGATCTCGTCGACGTAGAATTTGTTGGCCAGCAGGCGGCGGGTGGCCTCGAAGGTGCCGCCCAGCTTGACGGCCCGCAGCTGGTTCGGCAGGTAGAGGATCGCCGCGGCGATCAGGCCGGCCGCGAAGAGCAGCAGGCTGAGCCCGCCGACCAGCAGGTGACTGATTCCGTGGCCGCCGCCGGCCAGCTCGTCGAAGCGCATCACGCTGGGTGAGTGCCCCAGGAAGCTGTCGAATCCGTGGCCGAACCAGCCGATATTGACGTAGCCGGCCAGGAAGGCGCCGGCCGCCAGCGGGATCATGGCGTAGGTCATGATGGGGATCTCGTGGGGATACTCGACCCCGTCGGGCAGGCGCCGGGGACCGTGAAAGGCCAGGAAATAACAGCGGAAGGTGTAAAAGGCCGTCAGGGCCGCCGTCAGGACGGCCAGCCAGCCCAGGACCTTCAGGTAGGGATGATTCAGGGCGGCGAAGAGGATCGCGTCCTTGCTGAAGAAGCCGGCGAACAGGGGGCAGCCCGCCAGGGCCAGCGCCCCGACGAGAAACAGCTTGTGGGCGTGCGGGATGTCCTTCCAGAGCCCGCCGAGGTCCTTCAGGTCGATGTGGTCGTGCATGGCGTGCATCACGGCGCCGGCGGCCAGGAAGAGCAGGGCCTTGAAGAAGGCGTGGGTGTACAGGTGGAAGATCCCCGCCGAGGCGGCCCCGACGCCGACGGCCAGGAACATGTAGCCGAGCTGGCTGATGGTGGAATAGGCCAGGATCCGCTTGATGTCGGTCTGGGCCAGGGCGATCAGGGCGGCGAACAGGGCCGTCAGGCAGCCGACGGTGGCCACGACGATTAGCGCCGTCGTCGAGGCGGTGAAGATCGCCCCGCAGCGGACCACCATGTAGACGCCGGCGGTCACCATCGTGGCGGCGTGGATCAGGGCGCTGACCGGCGAGGGGCCCTCCATGGCGTCGGGCAGCCAGACGTACAGCGGCAGCTGGGCGCTCTTGCCGCAGGCGCCGGCGAACAGGCACAGGCCGATCAGGGTGATCAGGTTCTGGTGTTGCTCGACGAAGGTCGCGTCGTGGATCAGCCGGTGGAAGACCATCTGGAAGTCCACCGAATGAAAGTTCAGGTAGATCAGCAGGATGCCGATGGCGAAGCCGAAATCGCCGATGCGGTTGACGATGAAGGCCTTCTTGGCCGCCGCCGCGGCCGCCGGCCGCTGGTAGTAGAACCCGATTAGGAGGTAGCTGCACAGGCCCACGGCCTCCCAGAAGATGTAGAGCATCAGGAAGTTGTCGGCCAGCACCAGCATCAGCATGCTGAAGACGAACAGGCCCATGAAGCCGAAGAAGCGGGCGTAGCCTCGATCGCCGGCCATGTAGCCGGCCGAGTAGATCACCACCATCAGGGAGACCAGCGAGACGGTAACCAGCATCACCGCCGTCAGGGGATCGACGTAGGCGCCGATGTAGCTTTGCAGGGTGCCCACGTGCAGCCAGTTGTAGCCGGTGACCTTGTAGAGAATCCCCTCGTTCGGCGCGGCCGGATCCGGATCGGCGGCCGCCAGGATCCCCAGCAGCAGCAGGGCCAGGGCCACCGAGACGGCTGTGCCTACGATCACCGGCCAGCCACAGCGTCGCGGCATCCAGCGCGGTCCCAGTGTCGCCGCCGCGATCGCGCCCAGCAGGGGGCAAAGCGGGATCAACCATACCCACGTCATGTCGATGTCTAT
>JAFGFX010000066.1 GCA_016930855.1 Sedimentisphaerales bacterium
GAGCACATCCGCAGCTACCGGGACGGCCAAAGCACCGGGCTGGAAAGCATCGGCGAGCTGGCGCTGGCCGAAAACATCCCCGTGTCGGATTTCAAGAAGGTCGCCGACAAGATCACCACCCGCTCGAACGTCTTTACGGTGTACGCCACGGCCCAGAGCCTCCTGTCCGGCGCCCGGCAAACCACCGAGGTGGTCATCGACCGCAGTCAAACCTCCGGCAATATTGTCTACTGGCATCAAGGAGCCTACTTTTGAGCAAAACGATACATGGCTGGATTCCGGACGAATCCCAGGAACGTTCGGTCGTCCTGCGTCGGGCGGAAGGCGGCTACGAGCTGCTGTATTGGGATGCCGTCGATACCCCCCGGCCGGCGGCGAACCAGACGGCGGCCGGATTCAGCGCCGAACAGGTCGCCTTCTACCGGATCACGGTCCCGCTCGTCAAGGCGGACCAGATGGACAGCCTGGTGCGCCTGCAGGCCGAGACGCTGGCGCCCCTGCCGCCAGAGCAGATGGCCCTGGCCTGGCGCAGCCGCAGCGGCGCGGAAGGCAAGGCGGAGGTCATCCTGGCGGCGGCGCGGCGGACGGTGCTCGACCGCTTCTGCCGCCAGCTCGAGCCGGAACGGCCCGACCGCGTCGTGCTGGTCAGCGAAGCGATAGCCCAGGCCTGGAAGCGGATCTGGCAGGGCAACCCCCAGCCGACCCTGGTGGTCTACGCCGGTCGGGGCCGCACCTATCTATGCGTGGTCGAGGACGGGCTCCTGCTGGGCGCGACGACCTCCGACGTCGGCGGCGGCGACTGGGAAGCGGACGACCCCCAGGCCGGCAGCGCCCTGCTGCGCCTGATCCAGGACATCCGCCGGGCGTGCGATCTGTTCGTCTTCGATCCGGAGGGTCCTAAAACCATTGCCGTGCTCTGTGCCCAGGAGGAATCCTTCCTGCCGCTGCGGGAGCGGCTCGAGCAAAGCGGATTCCAGGTGGCGCTGCATCCGCTGCCGACCGAAAAGATTCGCCCCGCCGGCGAGCTCGACCCCCAGCAACTCTATCGGTATATACCGGCCATCGGCACGGCCCTGCTTTGCCTGTACAACGAACCGACGTTCGACCTCTTCCGGTCGTGGCTGCCCGCGCAGGCCCAGCAGGTCAAGCGGCGGCGGATGCTCCCCCTAAAAATAACCGCCCCGCTGGCGGCGGTGATGCTGATCGGCTTTCTGATCATCTATGGATCGCTGGCGACGGCCCGGCTGCATCACCGGCAGGCGACGCTGGAATTGACGGATCCCAACCTGAACGTCTCCGAGCGGCTCAAGGCCGAGACGCTGAAAAAACACGTGGCCCGGCAGCGGATCGACATCCTGGAACTGCTGCATACCGTCTCGGAGTGCGAACCGAACGACGTGCTGGTCGACCGGATCTCCTTCCAGCGGGGCCAGATCGTTCGGATCATGGCCAACACCAAAAACCAGGATCGCATCTTCGAGTTTCGCGAGGCACTGCAGAACCGGCCCGACATCCGCACGGTGCGGATCCAGGACCCGGAATTCGTGGAGAAGGACAAGGTGTTCCGTTTTACCCTGACGTTCGATTACAAGGACTGGACCACCCGATAGGACAGGAGCTTTCATGGCCAGAAAACTTTCCACCCGAGACAAGCGCGCCCTGGCGGTCGGGATGTGCGGCGTCGCCGTCATGCTGCTCTACGCGTATGTATACCATCCCTGGCAGGCCCGCTGGCTGGAATTGAAGGACCAGGTCGTCCAGCAGGAACTGCTGCGGGAAAAGCTGGGGCTGTCGACCTCGGCCAAGGCCACGATGCAGCAGGCGCTGCTGGCCGGCCAGGTGCCGCGCTTCGAGATGCCCCAGCAGGAGGACACCCAGCGGCTGATCTTCGAGCGCCGGTTCGTCGAGCAACTCAAGAAGGCGGGCCTCAATGCGGTCTCCATGCCCGTCTACCAGGCCCAGGTGCGGCCCCTGATCCCGCTGGGCGCCAAGGAGCTGCGGCTGCACTGGGAAGGCAAATGCAAGTATGACCAGGCGCTGAAACTGCTGGCCACGCTCTATGAAAATCCCTACCTGATGTCGGTGGAGGAATTCGAGCTGCAGTGCGGCGAGAAGAAGCGGGAGGAGATGCAGATTACGCTGACGGTATCGACCCTGGTATTGTAAAGAAGGAAACGCCAAGTGAGTACCCAATCCAATGCGACATCGAACAAACACCGGTACGTTTCCGGGATCCTGCTGGCGGCCGCGTTGATCCTGCTGGGCCTGACCGCGGCCCAATTGATCGGTTACATGAGCGAGGGCGGCGCCGACGAGGCGGCGCCGGCCGACGCCCGAGCGCCGGATTCGCCCGTCCACCAGGCCGCCGACAAGGCGCTGGCCCACTGGCAGGAAACGGCCGATACGCTCCAGAAGAAGAACCTGTTCCTGCCGCCGCCGGCGCCGCCCAAGCGGCCCGAGATATGCGAGGCGATCCTGGGCGACCAGGCGTATATCGACGGCGATTGGCGCAAGGTGGGCGATACCCTTTCCGCCGGCGCGAAACTGATCGCGATCGAGGCGACCTACGCCCAGATCGAGCACGAAGGCAAGACCTACCAACTGGCCCCCATCGCGGCGGCCAGCTCCGCACCGTCGGGTCCGGCCGGCCCGAAACCCCCCGCGGACCGGGATTCGGCAGGTCCCGCCAAACCGGCCCCGGCGGACCAAGGAAAGGGGAAACCTCCTGCCGCGGCCTCCTCCGCGGCGTCAGCGGATGATCCGTTTGCTTGGCTGGGCGTGGAACTGTCGCCCGAGCTGCGGGAAAAGCTCGAGAAGATGTGGGCCATGTTGCCGGACGAGCAAAAAGAGATGGCCAAGCAGAAATGGATGAACATGTCGGATGAAGAGAAGGAAAAGGCGCTCGAAGAATTGGAAAACATGCCGGACATCCCGGACATGCGGCGAAGGTGATCATATGGCTTTGCACTGCCAACAACGGGGTATCCATCCCTCCCGGGCGTCGGGGTAAACGGTATGCTCATGGTCCCCGCAGGGAGATACCCATTCCTGCCCGCGGCGGTGGGAAACTCCGCCGCCGCCGGCGGTAGGCCAAAAGCAGACAACCGGCCAGTGGACCGGCCGGCGCCGAACACACAGGCCAGCCTATAGAAAATGATGAAGGAGAAGTCCATTGTATCCGCGAAAAAAGACGATCGAGCCGGTTTCGGTTTTGTTGGCACTGGCCTTGTCGGCGCTGCTGTTTCTGCCGGCTTGTTCCGACAAGTCGCAGACGGGCGATTCCGAATCCCCAGCCGGCGGCAAGCAAGCCGTCACGACCCCCGCCGCGCGGTCCGCGCCGGCGGGCCAACCGGCCCCGGGCGGCCCGGCCGGCGATCAGGCGACCAAGCCCGCGCCGGATGACGCCGGCGGTCGGGCGGACGATAAAACCGAGAAAACCCCGGACGCGGCGGACGGCCAGCGCGATCCCAATCGGGCCGGAACCGACGACGCCGGCGGGCCCGACCAACGGCGCGACCGCCGGGGCCGGCCGGATAGACCGGGCGCCCGGGGACCGGACGGCCGGCCGGGCGACCGCGACCGGAAGGACGAGGACAAACCGGAGGAAGTCGCCGGCGATCCCAACGACCCGCTGGAGCCGATCAGCTTCAAGGAATTCGAGGTCGGCAAGCTTATGGACAAGGTCGGCCAGTGGACCGGCAAGGTGATCATCCCGGTGGACGGCGAGGTCCTCAAGCAGAAGGTCACGATCTACTCGACCAAGAAGCTGCCCCGCAGCAAGGCCCTGCTGCTGATTTACCAGGTGCTGCGCACCAAGGGATTCGTCGCGGAGGAACAGGACGACGTCATCTTCCTGCGACCGCTCAAGGACGCCAAGCTGTTCTCGGTGCCGACGGTGCCGGCCGATCAGCCCCTGGCGCTGATCGCCGACAAGCAGATGATCGTGCAGAAATTCTTCCAACTGCGCGACCTGAGCCCGGTCAAGATCAAGGACCTGGTCCAGCCGCTGATCCCGGAGTACGGCTACGTCACGGCGGACGAGGCCTCCAGGTCGCTCGTCGTGATCGACACCGTGGAGAACCTCCAGCGCATCGAGCGGATCATCCAGCAGCTGGACCGGCCGGAAGAGGAGGAGACCGTCACGCGGATCTTCGAGATCAAGCAGGGCGACCCGGCGGAGATCACCCAGATGCTGAACATCATCCTGGGCGAAAGCGAGAGCAGCACGGGCCGCCGCTCGCCCTACAGCTATCGCCGGCCCGGCGGCCGACCCGACGGCCGCCCGGGCGAAGCGGGCAAGGAAAAGCCGGCGCCGGTATTGATTCCGGAGCCGTCGCGGCGGTGGATCGTCGCCAAGGCGGTGCCGGCGGACATGGAAACGATCGCCGAGTGGATCGACAAGCTCGACCGGAAACAGGAGGTCGAGACCGACTACACGATCATTCCCGTGGAGCACGCCAACGCGGAGGAGATCGCCGACCAGATCAGCCGCATGATGGACCGCATTCCCGGTTCGGAGGTCATGCCCAACATGCAGATCTTCGAACTGGAACAGAACAACACCCTGCTGGTGATCGGCAGCAGGGAGCGGCGCGAGCTGGTGGCCAAGATGGTCAGGGAGCTGGATATCCCCCCCGGCACGTTCGAGACCATCCATATCAAGCTGAAGTACGCCGAGCCCGAGCAGATCAAACAATACATCGAGGAGCTGTACTCGCAGATGTCCTCCAGCCGCAACCGCGGCTACGGCTACGGTTACGGTTACGGCTACGGTTACGGTTACGGCGGGCGCGGCGGCCAACGCGACAGCGAGGAGGTGCGGGTGATCGCCTACCCGACGCTGCAGCAGGTGACGGTGATCGCCGGGCCCCACAAGATCGGGGACATCAAGAAGCAGATCGAGGAATGGGACCAGCCGCTCGACGTCGATACCGTCAAGCCGATGATCGTGGAGCTGAAGAACTCCGATCCGCTCAAGATGGCCGAGCTGCTCACCCAGTTGTTCAGCGAGGAGCGGCAGCGCGGCTACGACATCTTCGACATGATCTTCGGTCGGAGCCGCTCGAGCAACCAGACCCAGGTGGTCGGCCCCCTCTACGGCAAACTGACGTTCGCCGCCGTGCCGGACACCAAGAAGATCATCGTGATCAGCCAGATCCCCGAGGCCTACAACGTCATCCGCAGCCTGATCGCGGAACTGGACCGCCAGGAGATCGCCGAACTGCCCCGGGTGGTGGTCCTGAAGTACGCCGATCCGGAGGATCTCTGCGAGCGGCTCAACGCCCTGCTGAACGAGCCGGGGACCAACGCGACGATCCACCTGGCGAAACGGCAGTTGACCTCGTACTCCTCGGGCGCCTCCGGCGCGGACGACGCCACCACGCAAGGTAACCAGCAGGCCCGCACCACCAACCAGCGCCAGCAGGAGCAGTCGGACGTGTACACGCCCTGGTGGACCAGCGGCCAGCGGCGCCAGGCCGAAGAGGAGCCGATCAGCAACATCATCGGCCAGATCCGCTTCATTCCGGACCATCGCAGCAAATCGATATTGGTGCTGTGCCCGCCGGAATATCTCGATGCGGTCCAGGCGATGATCGAGGAACTGGATCAGCCCGCCAAACAGGTGATGATCAAGGCGGTGATCCTGCAGGTCCAGCATGAGGACATGACCACGCTGGGCGTCCAGCTGTCCTCGAATCCGGCCGCGTTCGGGGTGCTGGCGGAAAACGCCCTGAGCGCCTCGGGACAGGTGAACGTGTTCCAGGGATTGTACGAAGGCAGCACCTTCTCGACGCTGACCGGCAGCACCCAGCGGGGGGCGGTGACGCTGTCGTCCGATTTCAACATCACGGCGCTGGTCGATTTTCTGGTCAAGAAGACGAACGCGAAGATCATCAACGAGCCGAAGGTCTGGGCCAAGGACAACGAGGAGGCGACGTTCTTCAACGGCGGCACGGTGCCGTTCATCACCGAGAGCAAGAGCTCGGCGGAATCGACGTCGTTCACCCAGAGCTTCACCGAAAAGCAGGTGGGCCTGACCCTGCGGGTGCGGCCAAACATCACCCCGGAAAAGGCCGTGGACATGGAGATCAACCTGATCGTCTCCCAGCGGGAGCCCGACCTGGTGCTGGGCAACATCGCCACCCAGGAAACCAACACGACCACGCACATGATCGTCAACGACGGCGAGACGATCCTGCTCAGCGGGATTCTCTTCCAGAACGACACGAAGATCGAACGCAAACTGCCGCTGTTCGGCGACATCCCGCTGCTGGGCGAGCTGTTCAAGCATCACGACACGGTCCAGGCGAACAACGAGCTGCTGCTGTTCATCACGCCCCACGTGATCGAGCAGGCAGGCACCGGCGGGGCGGCCGAGGAAATCCGGCGGGCCCGCGAGAAGCTGGACAAGGTCAAATCCCAATTCGACACCTGGCTGGAGGAAACCCACCCGGAAAACAACGGCTGACGGATCCGGCGAATCAAGGTCAAACGATGCGTATCGGCATTGGTGACGGGTCCCGGCGCACGGAAAGGAACTTGGTCATGAAGACCAAACGGAACGAACGGCAATCCCAGGGGGCCCCCAACCGCCGGCAGTTTCTGCGGCGCTCCGCGGCCGCGACCGCGGCGGCGGCGGGCCTGACGGCGTTTCCCTACGTGGTGCCCTCCGCGGCGCTGGGCAGGGCGGGCACGGTGGCGCCCAGCGAGCGGATCACGCTGGCGGCGATCGGCAACGGGCCGCGCTGCCGGCACGTGATGGACCATTTCATGATCTTCGACGACGTGCGGTTTCTGGCTGTCTGCGACGCCCGGCAGGAGCGGCGCGAGCAGGCCAAGGCGGTCATCGACGCGAAATACCAAAACCGCGACTGCACGCTGTACGCGGACATCCACGAGGTGCTGTCGCGGGAGGACATCGACGCGGTGCTGCTGGCCACCGGCGACCGGATGCACGCGGTCGGATCGATCCTGGCGGCCCAGGCGGGCAAGGACGTGTATTCGGAAAAGCCGATGAGCCTGACGATCGAGGAAGGCCGCGCCCTGGTCGACACCACGAAACGGTACGGAACGGTCTATCAGTGCGGCCACCAGCGGCGGTCGGTGGATTCGTACCGGTTCCAGGTGGAGGTGGCCAACAACGGATTGATCGGCAAGGTGCACACGGTGATAGCCCAGGTGTGGGAATCGCCCGTGGTGGCTCCCCAGGAGCCCCAGCCGGTGCCGGCGGGATTCGACTACGACGCCTGGCTGGGCCCGACGCCGCATCATCCCTACACGCCCAACCGGGTGAACGTCTGGTACGCCTTCTGGGATACCAGCGGAGGCGTCCTGATCGCCATGGGCTGCCACTACACCGACATCGCCCAGTGGGGCCTGAACCAGGACGACTCCGGGCCGGTCCGCTACGAGGGCCGGGCAAGCTATGCCGCCGACAGCATGGCGGACACCCCCATCACCTGCAACGTGCGCTGCACCTACGCGAACGGGGTGAACCTGATCCTGCAACAGACCGGGGCGTTTGCGGACCGGTTCATCCGCTTTGTGGGAACGGACGGCTGGATCCAGGTGGACGACGAGACCAACGTGGTGACGGCCGAGCCGAAATCGATCCTGAAGACGCGGGGGATCTCCGCCCGCGGCTGGGCCCAGACCGGCGACCACGTCCGCAACTTCCTCGACTGCATCAAGACCCGTCGCGAGACGGTCTGCCCGCCGGAAAAATCCCACCGGGCCACGACCGTCTGCCACGTGGCCAATATCGGCCTGCGGCTGGGCCGGCCGGTGCAGTGGGATCCGGCCCGCGAGCGCTTCGTGAACGATCCGGAGGCCGACCGGATGCTCAGCCGGGCCATGCGGCCGCCCTGGCATCTCTGATCGGCCGGCCGGCGCCGCTGGATGCAATTCAGCGCCGCTGGGGGCGGATCGGCACCGCTTGGCATGGGAAACGGGAATCCACAATACGGCAAGGAAACGACGATGAAAACCAACCTGTTCTTTTGCGGCATCCTGCCGTTTGTTCTGGGGGTCGCCTGC
>JAFGFX010000365.1 GCA_016930855.1 Sedimentisphaerales bacterium
CTGGGACACCGACGGCGGATACGGATCGAATTGACCGATACCGAGGATCTGCGGGTCGCCGTCTATCTGAAGAGTTTCGGGCGGGTCGGGCGGTGGCGGCGCTGGGGGCGATGGCTTGCCGGTCGCGGCGCCGAAGGGATGCAGGAATTTGCCATGACGATGACGCTGGCCGAGAAGGGCATCCCGGTGGCCCGGCCGATCGCCTTTGGCCAGGAAAGCCGTTGCGGCCGCAGTTACGTGATGCTGGAGGAGCTGCCCCGGGCCGATGCCCTCGAGCGACTGCTGGCCCCGGGCCATCCCGGCAGCCGGGACTACGATGTGCTGGCGGACAGGAACCGATTGGGCCGGGAGGCGGCAATCCTGGTCAGGCGTCTGCACGGGGCAGGATGGTTTCACCGGGATCTCTACCTGTCGCACCTGTTTCTGAGCCGGGACGACCACGGCGTCGAGCGGCTGAACCTGATCGATCTGCAGCGGGTGTTCCGGCCGCTCTGGCGGCGGGCCCGCTGGCGGGTGAAGGATCTGGCCCAGTTGGGCTACTCGGCCGGGCCCTTGGTTTCGCGGACGGACATGCTGCGTTTCTTTCTCCGGTACCGGCAGCAATGCCGCCTGGAACCGCGGGACAAACGGCTGGCCCGCGCCATCGGGCGAAGGATGCGGCGGATCGCCCGGCACGATGCCCGGCGCGTCGCCCGGCGACAACAGACGGCGGGCGGGCCAACTCCATGAAACTGGCGTTGATCAGCGAACAATTCCAGCCGCAGCGGGGCGGCGCCGAGCGGTCGGCGGTTGAGCTGGCCGCGGCCTTGTGCCGGGAGGGCATCGAGGTGACCGTGCTGGCCCGGTCGCTGCCGCCGGAGGCCGCCGCGGTCGATTGTCGGATGGAGCGCCTGGCCGTTTCCGGCTGGACCCGGCTCGAGCAGTGGCTCAGCTTCCGCCGGGCGGTCGAGCGGATGTGTGGCCCGAGACGCTTCGACATCGTCCACAGCCTGGCGCCGATCCCGGCGGCCGATCTGTACCAGCCGCGGGGCGGCAGCATCCTGTACAGCAGCCGGCGCAGCCGGCAGATGGCCAACGGAGCGATCCGGGCCCGCCTCAAATCGTACACCGCCCCGCTGAATGTCGCCCGGCAGCTTCGCATCCGGGCCGAGCGGCACCTGTGCCTGCGGCCCGACGGCCCGCTGGTTTTGGCGTTGAGCGGGTACGTCCAGCACCAGTTCCAGGAGGAATATCCCGCCGTCGGTCCGCGCCTGCGGCTCGTGCCCAACGGCATCGACACGGCCGCCTTCCGGGACCCGCGGGCCCGCCGGGAGGGCCTGCTCCTACGGCAACGGTTCGATCCGGGTGGAGACCGGACGATCTTCTTGTTCGCGGCGGAGAACTTTCATTTGAAGGGATTGCGGCGGCTGGTCGAGGCGGCCGGCCTGCTGGGACGCCGCGGCGGGGTGGGGCGCGACTTTTTGATCCTGGTGGCCGGCCGGGAAAACTACCGGCCGTATTTTCATATGGCCCGCCGCCTAGGGCTGGCCGGCAGGGTGGTCTTTCTGGGCTCGACCCGGCGGATGTCGGCCTTGGCGAACCTGGCCGACGCCGTGGTCCTGCCCACCTATAACGACGCCTGTTCGCGCCTGGTGCTCGAGGCGTTGGCCGCCGGTCGCCCGGCGATCACCACCCGATTCAACGGGGCGGCCGACTTTCTCGGCGAGGGCAGATATGGTATCATCCTGGCCGATCCGGACGACGCCGAGGCCCTGGCCGACGCCCTGGCCCAGGGCTGCGACGCCGGCCGGCGGCGGGAATGGTCCCGGGCGATTGAGGCCGACCGCGTGCACGAGAGGGTATCCCTCCGGCGGCACGTGGCCGAACTGCTGGGCGTGTACGAAGAAATCTTACGGGGCCGCCCCGGGCGCGGTGCCAAAACATGAAGGAAAGGAGACGTATCATGCGCAAGTGGATGTGGCTGGCAATAGTCTCGCTGCTGATGGTTGGGGGCTGTCATACCGCCGAAACCCCCGCGCCGGATCCGGATTCGATCGGCTGGATCAACCTGTTCGACGGCCAGAGCCTGGCCGGCTGGAAGGTCAACGAAAAGCCCGACAGCTTTGTCGTGGCCGACGGGGCGATCGTCGCCAAGAACGGGCCCAGCCATCTGTTTTACGTGGGGCCGACGGGGGACGCCTACTTCAAGGACTTCGAGTTCGCCGCCGACGTCATGGCCGAACCGCACGCCAATTCGGGGATCTACTTCCACACGAAATACCAGGACACCGGCTGGCCCTACTCCGGCTACGAATGCCAGGTCAACAACACCCACTCCGACTGGCGCAAGACCGGCGGCCTCTATGGCGTCCAGGATATCCGGCAAGAGACGATCCAGGAGATCCCCCTCAAGGACAACGAATGGTTCCACTACTACGTCAAGGTCCAGGACAAGCACATCATCATTAAAATCAACGGCCGGACCCTGATCGATTACGTGGAGCCGGAGAACGTCAACTATCCGCAGTTTCCCGGCCGCAAGATCGGCGGCGGCACCTTTGCCCTGCAGGGCCATGATCCCGATAGCGTGACCCACTACAAGAACATCAAGGTCCGACCGCTGCCCTAAGCGTCACTCGTCGCCGAAACAGGTGCCCACGGCGCGGGCGGCCTGGATCAGCGAATGGTTCGGATCGATGGTGCGGATCTTATTGGCCACCTCGCTGAGCGGCACGGTGGACAGTTCCCCGCGCTTGCGGACCACGAGGCGGTTTCTCTTGCCGGCCATCAACTGCTCGATGGCGTAGTAGCCGAAGCTGGTGGCCAGCGTCCGGTCGAAGGCGCTGGGGGGACCGCCGCGCTGGACGTGGCCCAGGATCACCGAACGGCACTCCAGCTTGGTCTTTTTCTCGATGTCGAAGGCCAGCTTGTTGGCGATCCCGCCCAGGCGGATGGGATCGGGCGAGTTCTTGATCCGGCGGCTGACGGTCATCTTGCCGCCCTTTTCCTTGGCCCCCTCGGCGACGGTGATGATGCTGAAGCGCTTGCCGTGACGGCTGCGCTTGACGACGCAGTCGCAGACCGACGAGAGCGTGTAGGGGATCTCGGGGATCAGGATCAGGTCGCTGCCGGAGGCGACCCCGGCGTGCAGGGCGATCCAGCCGGCGTAGCGGCCCATGACCTCCACGATCATGACGCGATGATGGCTCGAGGCGGTGGTGTGGACCTTGTCCAGAGCGTCGGTGGCGGTCACCACGGCGGTATTGAAGCCGAAGGTCACCTCGGTGCCCCAGAGATCGTTGTCGATGGTCTTGGGTACGCCCATGAAGGGAATGCCCTTCTCCACCAGGCCGGCCGCTCCGCTCATGGTGCCGTCGCCGCCGATGGCGATGATCGCGTCGATGCCGACTTCGGCGGCATTCTGGACGCATTGATCGCGGACATCCATGATGACGTCCCTGCCCTGGATCCGGACGGGATACTTCATCGGATTGGCCTTGTTGCTGGTACCGAGGATGGTGCCCCCCTGGGTCAGGATGTTGCTGACATCCTCCCATTGCAGCGTCTGCATCCGCTTTTCGATCAGGCCCAGAAAACCGTCGTAGATGGCGACCACGGACAAATGATGCTCGTTGATGGCCGTTTTGGTCACGGCCCGCACCACGGCGTTCAGGCCGGGGCAGTCTCCGCCGCCGGTCATGATGCCGATGGTCTTGATGGATTTACGGGATTTGGCCATGGGTTGTTCCTTGTTTGCCCCGGCGCCGCCGGCCGGCCGGCGAGATACACCCTCGCGCTGCATGCCGAGCCGGCTTGGCTAACGCCCCGGTTGCACGATGCCCCGGAAGTTTGCCTGCGCTGCCGGTTATCGCTAAATCGTAAAACTAAAGGTATTAACGGCAATCCGCGGGCATGACTTGAATCGCGTCCGATAAACGATATCGGACCCTGCCCGGCACGATAGCCCGCCGGGAATGGTCCCCGGCTGTCGCAATGCCCTGCGGAGGATTGAGCCGAGGGAAAAACCCGCCGGGTGGCCCGGGGTTTCCGCTGGCAAAGCGCCTCGGTGTCCTTATAATACACCGCTAAAAGGGCCGTCACAAGTGAAACCGTATCCATCATCGACATTACCGAAACCGCTTCACTGTTCCGGATCCGGCGGGGTGTTTCCAATCGGGCCGAACGCCGGGCGGCGTCTGCTGGTTCTGGGATGTCTGCTGGGTTCACTGCCGCTCGGCGCGATGTGGACGGTGCGGGCCGAAGCCGCCGCGGATGCCGTCACCGGAACGGCCGCCGGAGCCGGCCCCGGCCAGAGCGATCCTGCGGGGATCGCCTCCCGCGTGTACGTCCGGCCCCTGGGTCCGGCGAAGATCGACTCCTATCCCCAGCCGGACGGAACCGATATCGCCGTGTACAGCGGGGGGATCTATCTGTACCAGAGGCGGCCGGAGACGGGCGGCCTTCTGGAATTGCGGGCCCAAAACGCCGTCGTGTTTTATTCCCAGCAGGCGATCCAGGAGTTGCTCTCGTCGGCCGATCCGAACCGGGCCGCGGATCTGCGCCGCCAGGTGGACCAGGTCGTCACCGGGGTGTATCTGGAGGGCGACGTGGTCCTGGAACTGGATGACTACCATATCCAGGCGGCAAAGCTGTATTATGATTTTTCCCACCGCAAGGCCCTCATGCTGGATGGCTCGATGCGCTTTCGGCTGCCGGAGGACACCCTGCCGCTCTACGTGCGGGCCCGGAAGATCCGCCAGTTGAGCGAGGGCCATTTCCTGGCCGAGCGGGTCAAGCTGAGCAACGACGAGTTCTACCAGCCCAACGTCTGGTTGGGCGCGGGCCGGGCCGAGATCCATCCGCTCGACGCCGAAGGGCCGCCCGCGGATGCGGCCGACGCCGCCCGGCCGTACGGATTTGCCCTGCGGGACGTGACGGCGAACCTGGGCGATCTGCCGATCTTCTACTGGCCGGCGCTCAGCGGCGACACCGCCAGCACCCAGACCCCGCTCAAGGCCCTGCACACCAGTTACAACTCGGAATTCGGCATGGGTATCGAGAGCGAGTGGCATCTGGACTCCCTGCTGGGCCTGCGGCGTCCGCCGGGGACGGATTCGACCCTGCGCCTGGACGAGTTCAGCCAGCGCGGCCCGGCGACGGGGCTGGACCTGGACTATCTGCACGAGCGGTATTTCGGGGATCTGCGCAGCTACCTGATCCACGACGACGGCGAGGACCGGCTGGGCCGCTACCCGGCCCGCAAGGACATCGATCCGACCCGGCCGCTGCGGGGTTGGGCCCAGTGGCGGCATCGCCAGTACCTGCCGCGGGACTGGCAGGGGACCTTCGAGATCAATTATTTTTCCGACCCGACGTTCCTGGAAAGCTGGGAGGAAAAGGAATTCGACACGGAAAAGCACGAGACCGTGCTGTATTTCAAGCAGCAGCGGGATCACTGGGCGTTCGATTTTCTCAACACCTTTCACCTGAACGATTTCGAATACACCAAGACGGAGCTGCCCCGGGCGGGCTTCTACGTCGCCGGCCAGGACATCCTCGAGACGCTGACCTATTCCCACGACGGCTACATCGCCCGGATCCGGGAACGGGCCGGGGATCGGCAGGTCGCCGGCCCGGCCGACCGGCGGGAAGCCTGGATCCTGCCGGACCTGCTGGACCAGCGGGATTACGCCTTCGCCGTCAGCCGGCACGAACTGTCGCTGCCGCTGCATGGGGCCGGCTTCCACGTGGCGCCCACCGTGATCGGCACCTACGTCTACGACGACTCCTCGGTGGACAACAGCTTCGTGCTGGGCGCCGGCGGCCTGCGGGCGGCCACCCAGTTCTGGCACGTGGACAACCAGGCCCGATCCCGCCTCTGGGACATCGATCGCATCCGGCACGTCATCATTCCGGAGGTGGACGCCTTCTGGTCGGATTCGGATCTGACCGGGACCAACCATCCGGACGTATTCCACTTCGCCGTCCGGCAGCGCTGGCAGACCAAGAGGGGCCCGGAAACGAACAAGCGCAGCGTGGACTTCCTGCGTTTCGACGGATCGGTGACCATGGTGGAGCCGGACGAGGACGGCGTGGACCTGCCCAACAAGTTCTTTTTCACCCGGCCCGAACAGCAGTTCGACCCGACCGGCTTCTTAAATGCGGATTTCGCCAATCTGGGCCTGGCCCGGCGGGAGCGGATCAACCAGAATCTGTCCGACCACGCCCGGGGGGACTGGGCCTGGCTGATTTCCGACACGACGGCGGTGATCGGCTCGCTGAACTACGACATCCACGACGGCGTGATCAGCCAGGCCAACGGCGGCGTCGCCGTGCAGCGCAGCCCGCGGACCAGCTACTACCTCGGCAATCTGTTCATCAAGAACGCCGATCCCTTCGACGACGGCAAGCCCATCCGGACCCGCAACGCCAACTTCCTGACCGCCGGGTTCAGCTACCAGCTGAACCGCAAATACACCCTGGCGCTGGCCCACCAGTTCGATATCGAGCGGGTCCGCGAGACCTATACCGATCTGGTCGTCATCCGCAAATTCTCCCACTGGTACGGGGCGTTCGTCTTCGGCCTGGACCCGGCCCGGGACACCCTGAGTTTCTCGGTGAGCTTCTGGCCGCAGGGCTACGACAAGGCGACCATCGGCTCGCGCCGCTATGCGGGCCTGACCCGTTAGCTTCTCATTGCGTATTCCCTACCCCGCCGGACACTGTCCGGTAACACGGCCCCACGCCGACACGCCGGGGGCCGGACCGTCCGGAACGCCGCCACAGGCATGCGCCATGCGCCGATTCGACCGGCGGGATCCACCCGGCCCGGCGGCCGAGGCGGACGGGGCGGAAAAATTTGCCCCTGAAGTTTGCCCGACAGGCGGTCGAATTCCATACTGTAGATGGATTTCTGCGCCCGGTGTGCAGGTCCGGTAACCAAGAAGGCGGGAAATCCGACCGCGTCAAAGCCAACCCCTGCGAGCAATGCGGGCGGATCGAGGATCATGGATCGCTACAATCAAAACGACACCATCCGCCGGCATCTGAGCCGCGAGGCCCTGACGGCGTCCGCCGCCGCCGCGGTCCAGGCCCGCCGCGCCAACCGGACCGATCTGGTTCGGATGGCCCGGATGCTCTATCACGCCGATCCGGTGGTCCGGGCCGATACGGTCAAAAACCTCACGTCCGTCGGCACCCGGGACGCCATCCCCTATATCTGCCAGGTGCTCAACGACCGCGATTACCGGGTGCGGTCCGAGGCCTGCCTGGCGCTGGGGCATTTGCGGGCGATTCCGGCCAAGGCCAAGCTCTACGACGCCCTGAACGATCCGAACCCGCAGGTCCAGTGCGCCGCGGCCCTGGCCCTGGCCCGGATGGGCGACAAGTATGGATTTCCCCAGGTCGCGCGGCTGGTCTGCGCCGGCGGAGCGCATCAGATCCTTGCGCTGCAGGCGCTCTGCCAGATTACCGGTCAGAAATTCTCCCGCAATCCCCGCGGGCTCAAGGAGGCGATCCGCTGGCTGCGGTCCCGCCAGAAGCACCTGGGGGGCTTTTAAGCCGCCCCGCGCCCTGTCGAAACCTTCCGTCGATCCCTTAGGTCAATGTGGTGTCGCCTGCGGCGACGGTTTTTTAATTTGGGGCTCTGCCCCAAACCCCGCCCATTTAACCTCCCCGCTTTGGGCGAGGGTGGCATCGCCACCCCTTGTTCGACGCGGCCTCGGTTGGCGAGTTGACGTCTCATCCTGTGACTGCCTTATTGGCAAGACAAGTAGCATCCACGATGAAGCCGACGGGTGGCACTGCCAAGCGAGTCTGCGAACTTAGGGGTGAGGTGGCCTGTTGCAGTATGCAATTTTTACCAAAGCGCAGCGACCAACGGGAGCGTCGTAACTTCCGGGAGCCCGCGGCGAACAATGGGTGGCTATGCCACCCGGCGGGGATCTGAAAGAACGCTTGCGTTTGGCCTCGTTGGCCGCTACCATATCCCTCTGTCGCCGCCGGCTGCATCGGTGCCGTCCGCGCGGACGACGTCGGCGACCGCAACCGCGATGCCGCGAGGACAACAACGACGCCATGATTACCATCAACGAACATTATCTCAAGTTGAAGGCGGGCTATCTCTTTCCGGAGATCGCGCGGCGGACGGCGGCGTTCGCCCGGGCCCATCCGGACGCCCGGATCATCCGCCTGGGCATCGGCGACGTCACCTTGCCGCTGCCGCCGGCGGTGATCGAGGCGTTTCACCGCGGCGTCGAGGACATGGCCGACGCCAAGACGTTTCGCGGCTACGGACCGGAGCAGGGCTACGAATTTCTGATCCAGGCGGTGATCGCCAACGAGTTCCAGCCGCGCGGCGTGGAGTTGGGCGACGACGAGGTGTTCATCAGCGACGGCTCCAAGTGCGACTCGGCGAACATCCAGGAGATCTTCGGGCTGGACAACACCATCGCGATCTGCGATCCGGTCTACCCGGTGTACGTCGATACCAACGTGATGGCGGGCCGGACCGGGGCGGCAGACGAGAGGGGCTGTTACGACAAGATCGTGTACCTGCCCTGCACGCCCCAGAACCATTTCGCCCCGGCCCCGCCGGCCAAGCCGGTGGACCTGATCTATTTGTGCTATCCGAACAATCCGACCGGGGCGGTGGCCGGCCGCGAGCTGCTAACCAAGTGGGTCGATTACGCCCTGGAGCACCGGGCGATCATCCTCTATGACGCGGCCTACGAGGCGTTCATCCGCGACGAGACGATTCCGCACTCCATCTACGAGATCCCGCGGGCCAGGGAGGTGGCGATCGAGTTCCGCAGCTTCTCCAAGAGCGCGGGCTTCACGGGAACCCGCTGCGCCCTGACCGTGGTGCCCAGGAAGGTCAAGGCCTACACGAAGTCCGGAGCGCCCGTCGAGGTCAACGCCATCTGGAACCGCCGGCAGACCACCAAGTTCAACGGCGTATCCTATCCCGTCCAATGCGCCGCGGCGGCGGTCTACACCGACGCGGGCAGGCGGCAGGTCCGCGAGCGGATCGACTACTATATGGAGAACGCCCGCATCATCCGCGACGGCCTGACGGCGGCGGGCTATTCCCACTACGGCGGCGAGAACGCCCCCTACGTCTGGTGCCGGACGCCGGACGGCCTGGACAGCTGGCAGTTCTTCGATCTGCTCCTGGAAAAGGCCCACGTGGTCGGCACGCCCGGCGCCGGTTTCGGAGCGGCCGGGGAGGGCTTCTTTCGCTTTAGCCCCTTCGGCGACCGCGACAACATCCAGACCGCCGTCGATCGCATCGGGAATCTGTAACATACGCCGTCACGGGCGAGCCTGTATTCGACACCTCTATTTTCGTTGAGATACTAGATCGCCGAAGTCGGCCAGCAGCTCGTACTTGTTCTGCCAGGTGGTGTACATGATGCCGCGGGCTTGGGGAGTTTTGTTGAGGGCGTCCAGCCAGCCGCGGGGATTTTCCAGGGTGTCGCCGTCGTAGTAGGCGCCGGCCAGTGTGTCAAATCCCTGCCCGGAAAAGTGCGCGAGCGATTTTTCCCGGATGTCGTAATACCAGCAGACGATGACGAGATCCTTGGGGATGTAGTTCCAGGAGCCGGAAAAATCGCCCTCGACCAGGTAATAATTATCGTGGGCGTTGTGGTGGGGATCGAGCATGTCGGACCAGATGAAGATCTCGCAGTTCGGGTTGACCTCGCGGAGGATCTGGCACTGCCGGGTGATGCAGTCTCCCAGGATCTGGGCCATGGACAGGTTGCGGC
>JAFGFX010000366.1 GCA_016930855.1 Sedimentisphaerales bacterium
TCGGGGCGACAGGACTTGAACCTGCGACCTCTTGACCCCCAGTCAAGCGCGCTAGCCAAACTGCGCCACGCCCCGTATGAGATTCTATTTTAGTCTAAAAATGAGCTTATGCCCATCAAAAGCCGCCGGCGAACCGCATAATTATTTTCCGACCGCGACGGCATACCATTCCGACCGCCAAGGATGGCCTCCCGGCCGCCGCCGGATACCTGGAGGGCCTTTGCACCATAACCTCACCGCCGGCGCTGGATACATTTACAGGCCCGCGTATATTATCCTCGCGATCAAGATCTGATCGCTTTTGGCGTCGGCCTGTTATCCTTGCGGCCGTTGCCTGATGGCTTTTTTGCCCCTCCACATTACCCTGCGATCACGGCAGAGCCGTTTGGTCCGGCCACACATGCTTGCTTTTCGCCTGATCCAGTGCCAGCATAGCATACTTCCGGGCTCGATTCAACGATTCAGTTTGCCGGGCCGGGATTTGACCGCGCCAGGCGGTTGACAGACCGCTAAAAAGGTCGTATCATAGTTCTTATCCATGGTATTGATGGCCCGGATCAAGGGTAAGCGACAATCGCGGATTTAATCTTAAGTGGTTGTCAATAAAGATCTTAGGCGGCATAGCCAAGTGGATCAAGGCGACGGATTGCAAATCCGTTATTCGTGGGTTCGAATCCCACTGCCGCCTGTCGTATTTTCACATTTTGCCCTGATTTGGCCATTTCTGGTGGTTTGTCTGTATCCGAGGCGTCTCTGTCGGTGGGGGGCGTCAGCATAAGCTCTTTCTGGGCAAAGGCTTACGTGGCCAATAGAGGGGGCGGATCATGCCCTACAGCAGATGCATTCCGATTCCGAGCGCATAGATGGCGGCCGCCAGGGCCAGCGCGATCGTCGGGGTCAGCAGCCAGCCGATCACGATATTGCGCAGGATCCGGAAGCGAATCCCGGTGATCCCCCGCATCAGGCCGATGCCCAAAATGGCCCCGACGATCCCCTGGCTGGTACTGACCGGCACGCCGATCCAGGCGAACAGGTGGAGCGTTACCGACATGGCCGAGACCGCCACCAGCGCCGTAAAGGCGTCCAGCGGCATGATCCCCGAGCCGACCGCCAGCATCACCCGTTTGCTGTAGGTGACGACCCCGGCCGCGATCGCCAGCCCGCCGATCAGCGCTAAGTGCGTGTCAGTCAGGCCCCCCAGACGGCCGGAAAAGATGCCGGTGGCGTTGGCGACGTTGTTGGCGCCTAGCGCGTAGGAGCCGTACACGCCCACGATCAGCAGGCCGCCCCAGAGGATCTTGTCGCGGGTGAACAGGCCCAGCGGATAGTGCCGCAGAAACGCCCCCAGCAGCCAATACAGCGCCATGGCGAACAGGCACGCCCCGATTGGCGTGGCGAGCCAGCAGAGGACGATTTTGCCCAGCAGGCCGAGGTTCAGATGGCCCATTCCCAGCCCGATCCCGGTGATGGCGCCGATGACGGCCTGGGAGGCACTGATTGGCAAGCGGGCTGCGGTCATCAGGCTGACCGTGAAGGCCGCCGTCGACGAGGTCACCACCAGCAGGCCGACCGGGGCCCGCTCGTCGAACAGGCTGGAGAGCGTATCGATGCCCTGGCGGCCGCCCAGGACCGCGCCGACGATGACCGCGGCGCCGCAGAGCAGGCTGGCCCGCCTAAACGGGATGATCCGGGAGGCGACCGCCGTGCCGAAGACGTTGGCCGCGTCGTTGGCGCCCAGCGACCAGCCCAGAAAGATGCCGCCCAGTAAGCAGGGATTGGTAAACATGTCCGATTAGACGTTTCGTTTGGCCACGATGATCCGCAGGCGGTCCGCGGCGTTCTCCGCCCGGTCGCTCACCGAGGCGATGCTTTTGACCAGGTCGCGCAGCAGGATCTTTTGCAGTCCGTCACCGTCGCCCGCGAAGATCTGCTCGTAGAGGGCGTACTGCAGATCGTCGGCCTCGCTTTCCAGCTCGTCGATCTTGCCCAGCTCGGCGGTCGCCTGGGTAAAGTCGCTAAAGAGCCTGCCGACCGCCTCCAATAGCGTTCCCACGCAGCGGCAGCAGACGGCGGTCAACTGCACCAGCCGCTCTTCCAGTTCCGCCGGGATGGCGATATGGTGGGTCAAGGCCAGTTGCAGGACCTTTTCCGCCTGGTTGGGGACCTTGTCGATTGTCTCGAGCAATCCCAGGATGTCGCCGCGGGATTCCGGGAAGATGCTCTTGCTGTACATGAGCACCTCGATCTCCCGGCGGAGATCGTCGGCGCGGCTTTCGGCCTGGTGGACGAGCTGGTAATTGCGCTCCAGTCGCGGGCGGTCCTGGTCTTTGGCATACCCCTCCAGCGACTCGAGCAGTCCCGAGATGCAGCGGTCCACCTGCTGGCCGTATTGCTGCAACAGCGTTTCGATCTTTCGTTGGCGGCTTACAAACAGCATGGCACGATTCCCCCCGCCGGTCGATAGTCGAGTGAGGGCCCGTTGGATGCCATCCCGGGACCCAGGTTTATCATGGTTTTAGCGAGCGTGCCACTATATAATTTTACTGCGTTTCGATGGGAATATTTTTGATGGCGGGAAGGGGCATCCGTCTCTCTGGATGGTTAATTGTCTGAAGCAAAACGAGTTACCGTTATTTTCGGCGGTTGAATATATGTGAACATACGCCGGACACGACTCTAAGATTATAATCCATGGCGTGATAGTGTGTATTCGTTTACGGCGTTGAGCGAAAGGAAAGCAGGGTCGTCTCGTCCGCTGCGGATGGGTGCGTTGGCCATCTGATATTGTTATGGATTATTATCTGCATCGAATCACGGTGGACTACCTGCGGCCGCAACTGGAGTCGCTCAGCAAGCAGCTGGCCGGGATCGGCGCGAACAAGGATATCGAATGCATCCATCGGGCCCGGGTGGCCGGCCGGCGCTTGCGGGTCGGATTGCGGATCGGGGCGGATTGCTTCGGCGGCCGGCAGCTCGATCGCTGGCGCAGGCAATTGCGGCGCTTCGGCCGGGGATTGGGACAGGCCCGCGACCGGGACGTGCAGTTGGCATTTCTCCAGGAAATGCTCGGGGAGCTTGCCGAGAGGAAATACCGGCCCGGCGTGGCCCGCCTGCATCTGCGGCTGAGCCAGCAGCGCCAGATCCTCCAGCCCAAGGTGATCCGCCGCGTCCAGCGGCTGCTGGATTCGCGGGTGCTCGACGAGATGTTCGCCGAGGTGCGGCGCTTGACCTTTTGGCTCGATCAGCAGAGGCCGGACCCGGCCGGCTCGCCGGTCTTTGCCCTGGCCCGCGCGCACCTGCAGCGGCGGCTGGCCGCCTTCCTGAAACACGCCGATAGTACGGAGCATCCGGACCAGATCGAGCGGCATCACAAGCTCCGCATCGCGGCCAAACGGTTTCGCTACGGCGTGGAGGTGTTCCAGCCGGCCTTCGACGGCCGCCTCGATCCCTACGCCAAGATGCTCAAGAAGCTCCAGTCCCTGTTGGGCGGCCTGCATGATTGCGATGTCTGGCAGGAGTTTGTACCCGTTTTTCAGGACGAGGAATCCCGGCGGACCGAGGCGTATTTCGGCCACGACCGTAACTTCGGCCGCCTGCGGATCGGACTGGACTATCTGCTGGCCGAGCGCCAATCCCGGCGGGAGGAATTGTTCGGGGAACTGGCCCAAACCTGCCGCGAAGTGCGGGCCGCTTCCTACTGGGAACCGTTCGAGCGACTGCTGGCCGCGCAGGCGGATGCCGCGGCCCGATCAAGCTCTGACTCCAGTGTGACTGCCGGTGATTCGGATACTGCCGACGCGTCGGATTTGGCCGAGGAACCGTCGGGGCGGATTGAGGGTGCAACTCCGCCGAGTGAGCCGGCCGATCCGCCGGCCGAGGAGTAACTTGACGCGGCAGGGGCGAGCGAATTTGCCGGCAGGCAGTTGCCCTAACCGGCCAGATGCCGTAGAATTCCCGGTAAATACCAGTAATTCTGACGGGCCGAACCGGCGACCGGGTCTGCCGAGTCGTATAGGAACCGTATCCATGAGCGATCCTGACGAACCGAAACCGACGGCCACGCCTCCCGACCGCCTGCAGGCCGCCGCCGCCATCGATGTGGGCTCGAACCTGATTCGCATGTCGATCGCCAATGTCCTGGACGACGACCGGATCGAGATCGTGGACAATCTCCAGCGGGCGGTCCGCCTGGGCCAGGATACCTTCCGGCGGGGGCGGCTCGGCGGCCAGACCATGCGGGCGGCCATCGCCGTCCTGCGCGACTTCCGGCGGCAGCTGGACTTGTACCGGATCGATCAGATCCGCGCCGTGGCCACCAGCGCCGTGCGGGAGGCCGCCAATGCCGACGCCTTCCTGGACCGCGTCGTGATGGCCACCGGCCTGGAAATCGAGGTGATCGATACCACCGAGGAAAGCCGCCTGACCGTCTCGGCCGTTCTGGAGACGATCCGGCCCCTGATCGAGAAGAGGAAGGATTACCATCTGATCGCCGAGGTCGGCGGCGGCAATACGCTGCTGACCGTCCTGCGGGGTTCGGAGATCGTGACCGCCCAGAGCCTGCCGCTCGGGTCCATCCGCCTGCTGGAGGTCCTGTCGCTGACCAACGAGCCGCCGGAAAGGGCCTCGGAGATCCTGGCCCTGCGGATCGCCAACGAGATCAACGATATCGAAAATTCCCTGCCCTGGAAACAGATCCATTCGTTCGTCTCCCTGGGCGGCGATGTCCGCTTCGCCGCCCGCCAGGTCGGGGGCCCGTCGTCCCTGGCGGATCTGACCAAGGTGTCCCGCTCGGCCCTGAAAAAACTCATCCGGGATTGCCAGTTCCGCTCGCCCGAGGAGCTGGCCCACAAATTCGGCCTGTCGTTTTCCCAGGCCGAGACCCTCAATCCCGCCTTGCTGGTCTATCAGGCCCTGATCCGGAGCCTGCATATCCGCTCATTCTGGGTCTGCCCCAAGAGCCTGCGGGACGGCTTGCTACTGGACCTGGCCCGGCGGATCACCGGCCGGGAAAGCGAGGCCTTGACCGAGGGGGTGATTCAATCGGCCCTGTCCCTCGCCCGGAAATACCGGGTGGACCTCGATCACAGCGGCCATGTCGAGCAGTTGGCCGGCCGGCTGTTCGACGAGTTGCAGGGCGAACACGGCCTGTCCCGTCGGCATCGCCTGCTGCTGCGGGTGGCGGCCCTGCTGCATGAGACAGGCAATTACGTCAACAACCGCGCCCACCACAAGCACAGCTTCTACCTGATCAACAACGCGGAGATCTTCGGGATCAGTCGGGACGAGCGGACCATCGTGGCCCTGGCGGCCCGCTATCATCGCCGCGGGGGGCCCAAGCCCACCCATCCGGAATACATCAACCTGGGCCGCGAGCGCCGCATGATCATCAGCAAGCTGGCGGCCCTGCTGCGGGTCGCCGACGCCCTGGAGGCCGGCCACAGCCAGCAGGTCCGCCTGGCCAGCTGCCAGCGGAGCCCGACGGAGCTGGTCCTGCTGATCTCGGGCGCCGCGGACCTGAGCCTCGAGCGCCGCAGCCTGGCGCTCAAGGGGGACCTTTTTGAGGATATCTTCGGGATGAAGATCCGCCTGGAGGAGCTATCGCCCCGTTGGGACGCCTAAGGCCACCGGCAGGCCCCCGCTGGTCGCTTGGCGGTGCCACCCTGCACACTGAGGCCGAACGACAGGCAAATTATCTACACAGGGCAGACACTATGCCCGGGGAACAACCATGGGTAAGAACCTCCGGAAAAAGAAGCTGAAGGACCCGGACCTGTACTTCAACCGCGAGTTGAGTTGGCTGGAGTTTAACGACCGGGTCCTGGGTGAGGGTCTAAACGAGACGGTGCCGCTGCTCGAGCGGCTCAAGTTCCTCGCGATCGTTAGTTCCAACCTGGACGAGTTTTTCATGGTGCGGGTCGCGGGGCTCTACCAGCAGCACCGGGCCCAGCTGCGCCGCCGGGATCCCAGCGGCCTGACCCCGCTGGGCCAGCTCGACCGGATCAGCGAGCGGGTCCATCGGATGGTGGCCGAGCAGACCCAGGCGATCCAATCGGTTCTTACGCAACTGGCCGGCAAGGGGCTGCGGGTGCTCGAGCCGGCGGCCTGGTCCGCCGAGCAGCGCCAACTGCTGCGCCGGTATTTCACCGCCGAGATCCTGCCGATCCTGACCCCGCTGGCCCTGCCGGATCTGCATCCCGATCCCCTGCTGCCCGGCCTGCAACTGCATCTGGCGGCCCTGCTGGATTCCGACAAGACCGAGCAAACGTCCCCGCCGATCGTGGTGGTTCCCGTGCCGAGCCTTCTGCCGCGCTTTATCCAGATCCCCTCGGCGGGGCCCGGACAGTTGGCGCGGTTGGAGGACGTGCTGGCGGCGAACCTCGACCGCGTCTTTGCCCGGCGCAAGGTGCGGGCCGCGACCGTCTTTCGCCTGACCCGTGACGCGGACATCGCCATCCAGGACGACGAGGCCGGCGATCTGCTCGAGATGATGGAGCAGGTGGTTCTCGATCGCCGCCGCCAGTGTCCGGTGCGGCTGGAGATCGGCCGGCCGTCGGACGCGCGGATCCAGGGCTGGCTGGTCGATTGGCTGGGCCTGCGGGCCGAGGACGTCTACGAGATCGACGGGATGCTGGACGCGACCGGCCTGTTCGAGCTGGCCGGCCGGCCGGGCCTGGAGGGCCTCAAGGACCCCGAATGGCCTGCCCAGCCGGCGCGGGACCTGGTCGGCTGCGAGGACCTCTGGCAGGCCTTGCAGGATCACGACGTGTTGCTGTCGCACCCGTACGAGTCCTTCGATCCGGTGGTCCGGATGGTCCGCCAGGCGGCCGAGGACCCCGACGTCCTGGCGATCAAGCAGACCCTCTACCGCACCAGCGGCGATTCGCCCATTATCCAGGCCCTGGAACACGCCGCCCAGCTCGGCAAGCAGGTGACGGTCCTGGTGGAACTGCGGGCCCGGTTCGACGAGGCCCGCAACGTGCAGTGGGCCCGCCGGCTGGAGGACGCCGGCTGCCTGGTGATCTACGGCATCGCCGGTTACAAGACCCATTCCAAGGCCCTGTTGATCGTGCGGCGGGAGTCCGGCCGCCTGCAGCGCTACGTGCACCTGGCCACCGGCAACTACAACGACAAGACCGCCCGGCTCTACAGCGACGTCGGCCTGATGACCGCCGACCGGGACATTACCAACGACGTCGCCGGCTTTTTCAACCTGTTGACGGGCTATTCCGAGGCGGTCGGCTGGTCCGAGCTGACCATCGCCCCGACCGATCTGCGGCGGCGCTTCCTGGAGCTGATCGACCGCGAGGTCCAGACCTCCACCGCCGAGCAGCGGGGATTGATTCTGGCCAAGGTCAATTCCCTCCAGGATCCGAAAATTATTGAGGCACTCTACCGGGCCGCCGCCGCCGGGGTGGACATCCGGCTCAATGTCCGGGGCATCTGCTGCCTGCGGCCGGGCGTCAAGGGCGTTTCGCAGAGGATCGAGGTGGTCTCCATCGTGGACCGCTACCTGGAGCACGCCCGGATCTTTTATTTCCGGAACGGCGGCCACGAGGAGTATTACCTGGGCAGCGCCGACTGGATGACCCGCAACCTGGATAAGCGCCTGGAGCTGTTGTTCCCGGTCAAGGACCCGAACCTCCGCCGCCGCTTGCAGTATTTCCTGGAGACCTATTTCGCCGACAACGTCAAGGCCCGCCGGCTCCTGCCGGACGGCCGGTATGAGCCGATTGCCTCCGAGGGCCCCGCCGTGCGGGCCCAGGAGGAATTGTACCGGGATGCCGTCAAGGCCGCCCAGGCCGCCCAGGCGGCGACGATGCGGTTTAGGCCCCTGCGCCGGCCGGCGGCGGAATGAAGCGGCCGATGCCGGACAGAACAATCACGCGAACCGGCGGCGATTAGCGAGGTGCAAGTCATGGACTATAGCAAGCGATTTCGCGTGAAGCCGAAATCCCCCTGCCGGCTCGACGATCTTGACCCGGCCGACACGGCGGGCGTCAAGGGCAGAAAAGAGGCGACCGAGCGCCTCGGCAAGATCATCCCCCGGCTCTCGGAATTGCAGTACCTACTGTATGCCGAGGGCCGCCGGTCGGTGCTTGTCGTATTGCAGGCGATGGACGCCGGCGGCAAGGACGGCACCATCCGGCACGTCATGGGACCGCTGAACCCCCAGGGCTGCCGGGTGACCTCCTTCAAGGCGCCCAGCGACGAGGAACTGCGGCACGATTACCTCTGGCGGATCCACCAGCACGTCCCGGCCCGCGGCGAGATCGGCATCTTCAACCGCTCGCATTACGAGGACGTGCTCATCGTGCGGGTGCACGGGCTCGTGCCCAAGTCCGTCTGGCGCCAGCGCTACCGCCAGATCAACCAGTTCGAGCGGCACCTGGCCGAGAACGACGTCCACATCCTGAA
>JAFGFX010000367.1 GCA_016930855.1 Sedimentisphaerales bacterium
GGTGTCTGAAATAACATAAGCCTCTGCCAACAGAGCACATAGGATTGATTGCCACAATCATACCATCAACTTTTTCCGATAAGAACCTTTTTCCGATAAGAACCTGTTTTTTAGATGTGCTCGCGGCCGATCAGGGCCTTGAGGCGGTTGGCCAGGCTGGGATGGGTGTTGAACAGATCCGCGGCATCACGGCCGCTGAAAGGCTGGACGATGAACATGCTCTTCTGCGAATCCAGGGGCACCCGCATGGGGATCCGCCGGCTGTACTCGTGCAGTTTCTGCAAGGCGGTCGCCAGCGGCAGGGGGCTGCCGGCCAGTTCGGCGCCGTAGCTGTCGGCGTTGTACTCCCGCCGGCGGCTGATCGCCATCTGGATCAGCAGCGCCGCGATCGGGGCCAGGATGATCATCGCGATCGCGGCCAGCGGATTGCCGCCCCGGCGATCATTGCCCGATCCGCCGAGGGGCACAAACCAGAGTATGTAGCCCAGGGCGCTGATGGCCCCGGCGATGGTGGCGGCCACCGTCTGGATGAGGATGTCCCGATGCTTGACGTGGGCGATTTCGTGGGCCAGCACCCCGGTAAGCTCGTCGCGATTGACCAGCTCCAGAAGGCCCCGCGTGACCGCCACGGCGGCGTTGCGGGGATTGCGGCCCGTGGCGAAGGCGTTGGGGGCCTGCGGCGGGCAGACATACACCCGCGGCATGGGGATCTGGGCCTGCCGGGCCAGGTCTCGCACGATGCCGACCAGCTCCGGTGCCTGATCCTCGCTGACCGGCTGGGCCCGCATGCTGGCCAGGGCCAGCTTGTCGGAGAAAAAGTAGGCCGCGATGTTCATCCCGCCGCCCAGCAGCAGGGCGATGATCATTCCCTGGCGGCCGCCGATGAGGGAGCCCACATAGACGAACAGCACCATCATCCCGGCCAGCAACATGAAGGTCTTGACGTTGTTCATGAAGCGAAACATGATTTCATACCCCTTTTTGTCTATCTTAGCACATCCAACAACACGAAGGCAAATGGTCCAATCCGGGCGGTTGAATATCCCGGTCGCCCATCATGTTAGAAGCTATCAATATCGTACGGTGAATCCGCGGTAGTGGCCGCTCGCGGGGGCGTCCTGCTCCTGGCGGCCGCGGATACAACCGGCCATGGCCTCCTCCAGATCCGCCAGGAAGGCCGCGATTTCCCGGTCCAGACCCTCGGCGACCACCTCCACCCGGCCGTCCGCCAGATTTCTTACGTAGCCGGAGACGTCGTAGTTCGCCGCCGTCCGCACCGCGGTATAGCGAAAGCCCACGCCCTGGACCTGCCCCCGGTAGTAGATATGCCTGCTGATCACGGCGAGGTCCTCCGCGCACCGCCGCGGGACTCCGTACCGGCCCGCAGGCGGGCGATATTGCCGCGATGCCGCAGGATCACCAGCAGGGCCATCAGGCAACTGAACGCAACCAGCGGCCAAAGGTCCTGGAGATACCAGCCGTCCAGGCGCCAGATGAAAAGCCCGAACAATACGGGAAAGACCGCCGCCGCGACGATGCTCGCCAGGGAGACGTAGCGCCACATCCCCCAGACGGCCAGCCAGACCAGAAAGGCCGGCACCGCCGTGAAGGTGAAATAGGGCCATATCCCCAGGACCGCCCCCAGGGAGGTGGCCGCCCCCTTGCCCCCGCGAAATCGCAGATAGAGGCTGAACATATGGCCCAGGATGGTGGCGGCCGCCACGCACAGCAATCCGATCTGCCAGGTCCAGCCCTGCGTCTGGTCGACCTCGGCCGCCTGGCGGCGCAGGTAGTAGCCCGCCGCCAGGACCGGCAGCAGGCCCTTGGCGACGTCCAAAACGAAGCAGATATAGCCCCAGCCGCGTCCCAGCAGCCGGGCCACGTTCGTCGAGCCGATATTGCCGCTGCCCCGCCGTCGGATATCGACACCCTTGCTCAGCCCGATCATCAGGCCGAAGGGGATCGAACCGACCAGGTACCCCGCCAGGGCAATCAACACTATGATTAGCGTCATCATCGCAACGTTTTCCCTTCGGTTTGCCGGCCGGTACGGCTCTCAATAGCCGGCCGGGACATCCGGCTGATCCGTCCAGCCCTCGCCCGCGGCGTGCTGCCCGGCCAGTTCGGCCTCGATCTGCTGGGGCCGGGGCAGGTGGCCGCCAAAGATCGGAACCAGAGCCCCCGGCAGGGAACAAAGACAAATCATCAAACGGTTCAGCAGGGCCAGGGCCGCCACCTGCCCCCGAATCAGGACCAGCGTAGCGGCCGATGGGCCCATTGCCGCCGTAAAGAACGGCAGAAAAAGGTTTTCCATCACACCCAATCCCCCGGGCACGGGGATGGCCGCGCTGATCAACCAGACGATCGGCATGATGACCAGGCACTGGAGGAACCGGATCTGCTCCAATTGCAGGGCCCTAGTCAACATCCAGACGGCGACGATCGAGAGGCCCTGGATCAGGCCGGTGATCAGCAGTGCCAGCGCCATGGTCGCTAAATGCCGCCGATAGAGGCGGATGGCATCGTCGATCCGCTTGAGAAAATGGGAAAACGGCAGTTTTTCCAGCAGCCGCTCCAGCAGCAAGAGGCTCCGCACCCGCCGGCTGAGAAACAGCACCCCCAGCACGATCATCGCCGCGAAGATGAGCCAGACCAGCGTGCGAACCGGAAGGGCCCGGCCCCAAAGGGTGATTTTGAGGCCCCCGCCCAGGAAGAAACTGGCCAGCACCGCCACCATCACCATGCCGATCAGGCCGGTCAGCCGGTCCACAAAGACGGTCACGGCCGCCTGCAGGCGCTGATCCTTGTCGCTGTGGTGGGTGATATACCAGCCCTTGAGCAGGTCGCCGCCCACCGCGCCCGGCATGAGATTGTTGTAGAACAGACCCAGATAGGTCAGCTTGAGGGCCTGAAACATGGAGATCTGCACCGCGTGGACCCGCAGCAATATGACCCAGCGGGGCGCCAGGATCGTCTGGGCCAGCAGATAGATCCCGACCGCCGCGGTGGCCCAACCCCAGCGGATGTTCTCCACGGCCTGCTGGAACGTGGCCCGGGGGGTGCGATAGGCCAGAAAGCCCAAGGCGATAACCGAGACCGCCAGCCAGAGTATCTTGCTGGTTTGTCGCTTCATGCCCTTCCCCAGGCCCAAACGATCAACCCGGTCGCCGGGGCCGCCGGCTTATCTTTCCGCCGGAGCGAATTGCCCGCCGGACGGCCCGATCCGGCGCGTTTCGTTATCCGATGAAACTACCCAACGAACCGCCGGCATGCAACGAGGCGCGAATTTGTCGTCAACGCGGAAAAGGTCTAACCTCGCCGGTCCGGAGCGGTCGATAGCATTATAAGAATACGTAACCAAAAGGGCAATAACCGATTAAATACACCCTGCCGACGAGTTTGAGTTGACAGGTAAGGGAAGGTCAGATAAGATGGAATAACCGGTGAAACTGGGTGATTTACCCGGGGCGTCCACCCGGACGTCGAAACACCCAACCATGGGGAGTAAATTGCCTCGCCGGTCCATTTTGTTCCAGCACACAAGATGCCGACCGGCGTTGGGGCAACGAAATCCAGCGCGGCAATGAATCGTACCTTAACCGGCCCAAACGGGAGCGCCAAGGCTAATGCCCTGCCCAAATCATTATTCTCGGGTTAGTTATCATCAGAGGTGCCTGCAGGGCATCCACCGCTCCCGAGACCGGCTGGTTTTACTCGCTTGTTTGGGGGCGATTTTTTGCCCGGCGCTATTCGCCCAGCCGGCCCCGGATGATCCCGCCGGCGGGGCCATCCCGGCCATCCAGGCCATGGTCAAAACGCTGTTGACCGAGACGGTGGACAGCTCCCTGCGTCAGGCCCAGGCCAAGGCCCTGCTGCAATACCCCCAACAGGCCGAGGAGGCCCAGCAGGCCCTCATCGACATCCTCAACGGCGAAAACAATCTCTCGGCCAAGATCATCGTCTGCCGGGCGATCGTGAACCGTCCGGACCCCCTGCTCGCCCCGCAAGGCCTCAGTGAACTATCCCCCGGATTCATCGATCCCCTCTTCGCGGCCCTGATCAGCGATCAACCGGAGTTATCGGCCGTGGCCGCCCAGGCCTTGACCAAGTGCCGCGACGGGGTGGGCCAGAGACTGGCGACCATGGCCCAGGACATCACCCAGAGCCAATCCCACCGACTGGCCGCCATCATGGCCCTGGAACTGCTGACCGGCAAGGGCCCCGTGCTGGCCCTGGCCGAGCTGCTGGACGAGAGCCAGCCGGAGCCCATCCGCCGGCGCGCCGCCCAGGCGCTGGCCAATATGCTCTATTCGCAGCCGCCGGCCGACCTGGACGGTTTCATCCGGGAATTTCTCTTGCGCCATCTGCCTCTGATCCGCTCGATGGACGACGAATCGTTTCTCCACTGGCAGGTCAACCGCCTCAAGCAGAAGCTCAACGCCGCCCAGACCCAGATCGAACAGGTCCAACAACAGAGCCTGCTGTGGCTGAAGCGCTATCAGGATCGGCTCACGGCCGAATTCAACGGCCTGGCCCAGCCGGCCGACCGCCTGAACCTGGTCCGGAAAAACCTCGTCGATCAGACCAACGAGTACCTGCGGGTCTGGGCCATGGAGCGGATCAAGGACTGGAGCGCCCTGGAAACCGTCCAATCCAGCCCGGTGGCCGCGGAAATCGTCGAGCTGGTCAAACCCTATCTCGCCGATCCCCACGGCCCGGTGCGGCAGCTGGCCGCGGCCACGCTGGGCAGCCTGGTGGAAAATGCCCGGCCGACGGCACCCCTGCTGCTGGAGCAATTGTCCCGGGAGACCAATCCCGCCGTCCAGGCCGCCCTGCTGCAGACGCTGAGCACGATGGAATACCTCCCGGCGGCCGATTCGGCCCTGCAACTTCTCGATGCGAGCAATCCGCTGGTCGCCGGCCCGGCGGCCCGCACCCTGGGCAGGCTCTGCGCCACCCAACCGGTAGCCCTGTCCGCCGAGAAGGTCGAACAGATCGCCCAGGCGCTCGGTCGGCGCTATCCGGAGTTCCCCGACCGGGTGGATGTCCGCCTGGATCTGCTGCTGGCGATGCGCAAGATCGCCGGGCAGGCGAAGTACCGCGACCTGGCCGGGCGCCTTTTCAGCGCGATCCTGACCGGGGCACTCGGCGATCCCTCCGAGCGGATCCGCAGCGAAGCGGTGTACGCCCTGGCCGACGTATACCAGGAAAAGGCGATCCCGCAACTGCTCCAGCCCAAAAACCTCCTGGATGACACCGACACCGCGGTGCGCCTGGCGGTGCTGGGCGCCCTGCAGAGCTACCCGGACAAGGCCCAACTGCCGATCCTGCGCCAGCGGCTCGAGCGGGAGGACAACTCGGAGGTCGCCAACCAGATCCGCTCGACGTTCGCCAAGATCCTGGCCGGTCAGCCCCTGGAAACCATCTACCAATGGTGCCTGGACCTGCAAAAAAACAACGGGGCGGCCAACGGCGTCTCGGAGCCGCAGCGGCTGCTGCTGGACCGCACCGTCGCGGTCCTGGCCGAGAAGCTGAATCAGGCCAAGACGGCCAACCTGGCCTATCCGGCGACCTACGAGGTCCTGGTCTTGACCCATCAGGCGGAATCCGCCCTGAAGGCCAATCAACCGGCCCAGGCCATCATCCTCTACCAGGGTCTGCTGGGCCTGAAGGAACCGGATGAGAACCAGAAAGACGCCTGGCGACTGCGGATCCTGGAAATCGCCCTGCAGACCAGCCAGGACGCCGCCCTGCTGAGCCAAAGCCGCAGCGCCGTCCAGGCCCTGCTGAAACGGCCGGCGGCGCCGCTCGCCCTGAAGACCATCGCCCAGGCGGTTGACCACCATCAGCAGACCGAAGAAACCCTCCTGTTCGCCGCCCAGATCCTCACCACGCTGATCCTGCCCCTGCAGGTGGAGATGGCCCCGGAACTCCAAAACGAATGGAACCAGCGGCGCCTGGCCGTCGCCCTGCAACTGATCGAGACGCAGGAAAGGCTGCTGTCGGCCACCCCGGCCAAGGAGAATCCGCAGGCCATCGCCCTGCTGGCGAAACTGGACGGCCGCTTGAACGACTATCCGGCCAACGAGCCGCTGGAGATCCGCAAGGCCGCCCTGGCCCGCTTTCGCCAGATCCTCCAGCCATCTTCCCCTGAGGTTCGTCCTGTGCCTCCAGCCGATGCCAACAGTCTTTCCGTCCGATTACAATCGGCCGCGACGCCCGACGGGGCGATCCGTCCGGTACCTTGATCCGTTACCGGACGGATCCGGGCTCGCGTGCCCGCGGAAATTCCTTCCCTTTCGGCTTTACAGCCCGGTCAAAATCCCTATATAATTTCGCATGGAGAGGTTGGTTCTAGTATACGCATTCAGGGAAGGACTAAATTATCATGGCGAACGAAACGGTATGCCCAACCTGCGGAACGGTCCTCGCCCGGGGCACGGTGATCTGTCCGGGCTGCGGCCGTCGTCTTTCCAGCGCCCGGGTGATCGCAAACGATCGGTCCCGGGATATGCCGCGCCTGGCCTTCCTGCGCAATCTGGGGACGCCGGCCAAGGTATTATTGATCCTGGCGATCCTGGCGGCCCCCACGCTGTATATCCTGTACGCCTTCTCCGACTTCTGGAAGCGGGCCGAGCAGCTGCATCCCCATCCGACCGATCCGCTCGAGGCGATCCAGACCTACTTTCAAGGGATGCAAAACGAGCCGACGGAGGGATTTCCCTCCTGCTACCAGCTCGCCCGGGGACCGGACAAGGCCGCGGTCATCGTCGGCCTGCAAACCCGGCAGGGGTACGCGGGATACTGCCAGCGGATCCGGGACTTCCTGGCCGAACAGATCGGCGAGCACTTCGCCGACACCATGGTGATCAACGAGCCCTATCCCTACACGGTCACCTTCGACGACTACATCACGCTGACGGTGGATATGGCGGTCTCCACCGGCGTGGAGGGCAAAAAGCACTACGGCATCCGGGAGATCCGGGAATTCCCCTATGATTCGGCGCCCAAGCTGGACTTCAGCGAGCGCAACCAGATCATCGAAGGCCTCATCGACGACGCCGAACCCTATGTCTCGCCGGACGATCCGCACCAGGCCGGCACCCTGGATCCGGCCCTGTCGCCGACCCAGCGGATGAACCGCCTGATCTATGCCTACCAGAAGGAATCGTTCCTGGATACGCGGCATTACCTGCTGGAACAGATCCTGGAAGAATTCGGCGATCAACCCACCGTATGGAAATTTCTCCAACAGCAGGTTGCCGACCCGAACAAGGAACCGGCGGCGCACCTGCGCCAGATCGCGCGGAACTTCCTGGACGCCCTGCAGGCGCCCAAGTAGCTGTCCTCCCGTTGGCCGGACCGGCGCCATCACGGCCAAGGGGAAATGCAATCAGAATCAACCACCGCTCCCGATCACGCCTGTGCGCAGACGGAGGTCACCAACACCAGGATACTACAGAGGGGGCACCTGAACCGACGACGACGGCGGTGTCAATCGGCCCGGACGGCGTCGACCTCGATCTCGAACAGCAGTTCGTCGCGGCAGATGTCGTTTTCGGTCACGATGACCGGGAAGGGCCCGATCCGATGGCGGCGGCAATACGGTTCGAATGCGCCGGCGTCCGGGGCGTGCTTGAAATAGGCCAGCGCCCGGGTGACGCAGGACCAATCCATCCGGCGGGATTCCAGGATGGCCTGGACCACCTTCATCGTCAAGGCCACCTGACCGGCCGCGTCGCCGACATGGGCGGTCTGGCCGGCCGGATCAATGCTGGCGGTCCCGGAGACGAACAGGCGGCGATGATCCAGTAGGCGCAGCTCCGTGGCCCGGCTAAAGGTACTGCCGTAGTCCCAGGCCGGGTTCTGCAGGGGCGAGGGCACCGCCTCGGCCCGGACCGCCGGCTGCAAGGGCTCGACGGCCAGCAGGCCGCCGACGAGCGAGCAGCCCTGGGGATTCCGCCCCCCCACCCCGGTGCTCGCCGGCACCAGGTTATCCAGGACGTGCTGCCCGCGATAAAACGTGTCGCGCACCCGGTTGAACTGATCGTACCACTGCAGGATGTCGCGGTTGTAAAACCAGGTCCGCACCACCTGCCGAAAGGTCATCCGCTGCTCGTGCAGAATCGCCTTCAACCGTTCGAAGACGCTTAGCGCCTGGACGCCGCGGTCGCTGCCGGCATCCGCCGCCGGCAGCACGCCGCCCAGCCGGACGAACCGCGCCTGGTCGTCCTGAAACAGGCTGCCGATCGTGTGCCCCGCCAGTCGGATCGGCTCGACGGCGTATCCGGACACCGCCCAGATATGCATGCCGTAGAGCCGATGTTCATGGCCGTCCTCCAGCCAGGTCAGCGGACCCTCGAGCCCGCCAAACGCCTGCTGGTCGATCCGGGCGGCATCCTCCCTCTGCGGCGAGATCCCCAGGATCTCCCGGGAGACGATTCTGGCGTTTCGCGTGCGCACGGCCCGCGCCGCCCGGTCGAAAAACGACGGCAGCTCCTCCTGGGCCGTCGGCGTGACGGTCAGGAAATACTCGATGCCGCCCGGGCGGCGGAATTCCACGACATCCAATCCGGGTGTATTGTGGGTTTGTATCATCCTTTTTCCAACTCGGTCTGGCTGGCAGAGGCCCCCCGGCGCATCCGGCCGGGATGGCCCTCTCAGCGGGTCAATACGTATTGGGCCAGGTCACGGACCTGTTCGGCGGACAGCGGCGAGGTCCGGCCGTGTCGATCCTCGGGATTCCATTGCGTGAGAACCTGTTCGATCGTGGCGGCGCGGCCGTCCAGGAGATACGGTCCCGTCCGCCAGACCTCGACCAAGGTCGGGGTATCGACAGGATCGCCGCGCTGCCGGTCCCGACCGGTGCCGACATCGTAGGATTTCAGATCGGTCAACAATGCCCCGCCGTGGCAGGAGGAACATCCCGCCTGTTGAAACAGCGTCTCGCCCCGCTGGGCCGCCGGGGTCAGCCGGCCGTCCCTGCGGTAGGGACTCACCTCCGGCCGAAGCGACTGCACATACGCGTCGATGGCCCGGGCGTCCTCCGGCGGCCGCTGGGAAAACAATATGTGGCGCAGGCCGGCCCGGACGGCATCGGCCGCCCCGCCGCGGACCCCCAAGGCCATGGCCGGCGGGGTCTGGAACGCCAGCAGCATGCTTTTGGTGTTCTTCGGATTGCCGATCCCGTCGTTCATCAAGTCCCAATTCAGGCCGTCGCTGCGGGCGTCGGGATGGCAACTGGAGCAGCTTTGCCAGCCTTGAAAACAGAGCGACGCGTCATGGAACAACATCTCGCCCCGGCGCCGGACGGTCCATTCTGGCGGCGGGGCCAGCCGGATCGACTCCGGCTGGAGAGAGTCATCGCCTGCCAGATCGACCACGGCCAGGCTGTCGGAGAAATATTCGCCGATCCAGGCGCGGTTGCCGAGAACCGCCAGCGCGCGGGGCCCGATCCCCGCCAGCGGTATCCGCCGGCGGATGCCGACCAGAAACGCCAGATCGTTGGGCACGTCCTCGGCAGACCGGGAAACGCCGCCCTTGAGCTCGCCGGCGGCCGCCTGCCGCAACCGTTGCTGCAATCGCTGCCGGTCGATCACGCTGAGCTCGTTGGTGCCGGCATGGGTCACGCAGATCCACTTGCCGTCGCCGCTGCAGGCGATGGCCCAGGGATTGGCCGCCCCCTGATCGACGTTATCCAGCAGCACCGTATTGATCCGCCGGCATTCGGCCGCATCCAGGATCGTCAGGGCGTTGGTATTCATCCAGCCCCGCTCCAACTGGGTGGTGGGCAACTGGTAGCGGGCCAGAATGTGCGTGACGTACGCCTGGGTCCCGTCGGCCGACAGGCAGATGTCCCGCACGCCCGTCGAGCCGTTGGGCAGCGGAATCTGCCGGCAAACCGTCCGCGCCGCGGTGTCGATGACCGAGATCTCCGCCGCCGCATACTCCCCGTCGGCCGGGCCCTCGGGCAGGTGATTGGCCACAAAGAGCCGGCCGCCGTCGGAGCTTAGAACCGCGGCGATCGGTTCGCGCGGCACGGCGATCGTCGCGGCGATCTCGCCGGCCTGCCGGTCGAAGACCACCACGTCGTTTTCAAAACGGCGGCAGAGATAGATCCAACGGCCATCGGGACTGATCCGTGGCGCCGTCGGGGTATGGCCGATCGGATAGACGCCAGCCACCTGGCGGGCCGACAGGACGGGCGGTTCGACGCCGGCCTCCCGCCGGGACGGATCCGCGCGCATCGGAGCCGCCAATTCGCCGGGCACGATATACAGGCAGCCCTCTTCGGCGCCGGCGGCGATATAGAGGCGGCCGGACGCATCCCGGGCCATGCCGTTGGGTCGTGCCTCCAGGGTGATCCGCCGTACGACGCGGCGTGTCTGCGTATCGAAGAGGTCCACCCGCCGGGCGGTCTGCTGGGCGATCCAGAGGGTGTTCGCCTCCGGGTCGGCCGCCAGCAGGCAGGGTGACAAATGGTTCGGCTCGGCCGGCGCCGCCATCAAGGCCGCCGGAAGCATCCCTGTCGCCAGGGATCCCAGCAAAACCAGCACGATCCGCACGCCGGGTCGTCTCATCCGTCCAGTTCCTCTAGGCCCCCAACAGGTCCGCCCGGCCGCAAAAGATACGCCCGGCGCCGCCCGGACGTCATAGTAATCGAAAACGAATGGGATGAAAAGTCCGAATATGGACGCACCCGACGGCGGGACGCGGATGATCCTTCGGGCACCGGGCCCGACCGACGCGGCAGGTCAAATCCGAAGGTTTTTTCCGGGGATCGGGATTGGGGGCCGATAAGGGGAACCGGCGAGGCGAACGGGGAGCCGTCAGGATTTGCCGGACAGCAATGCTTCCGCTGCCTGCAGCCACGTGTCGGACGTGGGCCCGGAATGAATGCTAAAGCAACTGCCCGAAAGGCAATCCACCGCAACAATCTGGTAGACCCCTTCGACCTTGCGGGGGATAAACTTGATCGGTCCCTTGAGAGGGGATTCGATGATCCCTTCCAGCCGCGGAAAGCGAAAGGTGACGCCGGGATACACCTCGCCCAGCACCACGACTTCCTCCAGGCAGTATTGTCGTGACTCTTCCTGAACCGAGCGCAACTGCTCGATCTTCTGTTCGGCGCGGTCCTCCAGATCGTAGGAATTGTACAACAGCTCGGTCGCCTTTTCTTTTTGCTCGGCATTGAGCGCCTTCTGGTTTCGCAACAGCGGCTCCACGATCTGGCGCACCTTTTCGGCCTTGCGGCGCAACTGCTCGATCTCCGGGGCGACCCGAAGATACGTCTGCCGCAGATTGTCGTCGATCCCCACCTCCACGGGGGTATTCACGCAGGCCTCCGAACCCAGCGTCCGGACCCGCAGGCCGCCGGTGGCCACCGTGCGCCCGCCCACCAGCAAACCCGACTCGATCCGCAGCGCCCCCCGGCAAATCAGGTCGCAATTGACCACCTCCATCCGGACGACGACATCCTTTCCCGCCCGGACGGTGGCGTTGGTGATGTATTTCGTTTCAATGGTCCCGCCGGCGATAAACAATCCTTTTTCCTTGCCCGTCATGCCGCCCTGGCAGGTCAGATCCCCCTCGGCCTGCACTTCCGCCGCCTCGATGATGCCGCGGACGGTCACGGAGGCATGGCTGCGGATCTTGAACAAATCCAACACGTTCCTCGCCACGATCACGCTGCCGTCGAAGTCGATATTGCCGATGGAAAAATCCACATTTCCCGCTATCTCCAGGACATCGCTGACGGAAACCCTCTCCCCGCTGTATTCCAATTTGCCGTTGGCGGTGGCATAGACCACGTCGTCCTCCAACCTCACGTTGGCGCCCAGGGACAGTTGCGCCTGGCGTCCCCGTTTCCGGGCGATCGGCTTGCCAAAGATGTCACGGCCGTCCTGGCCCTCCCGGGGCGGAATCAGACGCAGCAACGGTTGTCCCGCGCGGACCCGCTGAATGTTGCTGCGCTCGTAAAAGCTCTGCGGAGAATCTTCCTGCGCTTCCCCGGTCGCCGCGTCGCCTTGCGAGGTCTTATACAACAGCTCGATCTGACCGTTCTCGTCATGGACCGGCGGATCGCCCTGGGCGATCACCATCGGCTGGGGCATGGCGTGCTCGGCCAGCTTGGCGGCGAAGGCGATGATGTTGGCACGCCCCTCCTCGTTCAGGAATAGCTTAAAAGGTTGGATCTCGGCCTCGATCTTCCCGGCCGTGCACGCCGGGGGCAAGGAATCGCCGTTGACCGACAAGGTGGCGGTCAGGCGATCATGACTGATCTGGATGCGAAACAATTTGCTTTCCGTTACCGGCATGGGATCGGAGCCTCCTCGGCGCTACGCATTCGATTCGCCTGTTTCCGGAAACAACGGGGCCCTCCGGTCAACTAACGGCCTCGGTCTTTTTGACGGTTTCCTGAATCTTGCTGAGCAGGGCGTCCGGCGAGAAGGGCTTGACGAGGTAATTGTTGACTCCGGCCTTGATGGCCTCGATGATCCGCGGTTTCTCCGCCTCGGTGGTCACCATGATGATGGGCGTCGACTTGTCCGCTTCCCGGATCTTCTTGATCATGGTGAGGCCGTCCATGTTGGGCATGTTCCAGTCCACCAGCAGGATGTCAAAGGGGCCTTGTTCCAAAAACACCTTCAATCCCTCCGCCCCGTCGCCGGCATCGATGGTTTCGTTGTCCCCCATGCTGGTAATGACCTTCTTCCAGATGTTGCGCATGGTGCGGGAATCATCCACAAGTAGAAACTTCATAATCCGTTTCCTCCTGACTGTCTTCGGGTTCGAACCGGACATCATACTCCACCGCCAGATCCCCCAATTCCGTCCAGCAGTCCAGATGCACGCCCGGCCGTTTCGACAGGGGACCGGCCTCGAGATCCGCTCCGATCCGGACGCGGGGCCGGCTGATCCGGGCGCCCTGGGGAAAATTCCGCTTGGCGTTTCCGGCGATCATGTTGGTGATCTCACTGATCGCGTCGATGAAATCGGCGCTGCCGATTTCCAGCGACTCGCAGCAAAACGCCTCCGTCAGGTGCGCGGCCGTATCCTGGTCCAATCCCAGGACCATCACGCCGACGGCGCCCTCGCTGAAGTTGACCTGTACGCTCAACGGCGCCGACGCCGAAATGGCGGCTACGGGGCGGGGCGGACCGAATTGGGGATGCACGCCTATCATGATGCGGAGCACCTTCTTGATGGCTGACTCGAATGCCTTCTCAATTTCCCCCTCCTTACGGTATTCCTTCCGCTTGCCCATACGGTTCCCTTAGACCAACAGAATCCCTGCCCTGGCCGATGCTGGACCGGCAGGCACTTCGTTCTGCTTACCCTGTCCTCGTATATAGTATCGACGTACGATATGGCCCGCTTTACTTGCGGGTGGGCCATCGGTCTTTTTGTCATGGGGCCGTTGAAAAATTCCTTCCCTCGATCGATCCAGTGATCCCTTCCGCCCTCGCGGATCGTCGAGCCGGCGGCTCGTTATCGGACATGACAGGACGGCGGCGCCGCGGCCCGCCATGTCCGTGACCGATAACGCGCCGCCCGGCAAGCGGGCGGCAGGCAAGCCGAACCAAACGGCGCGTTTCTCCCGTCGGGGCGATTCCGGCGCGGGCAAGTCCTCCCCGACGTGGCCGCCCCCGGAATCGCCGCCAGCGAACAATGATAGGCGTCGGGTTTGATTGAACCGCCCGCCGGTTTGATCCGATCTTGTTCATGATGCGTAAGCCGGCCGCGGCGCCTGCCGGACGCGCGGCAGGATCGGGCCCCGTTTCACCCGCCGCGCGGAGGGCGGCGTTCGCCGGGCAGGCAAACGAGGCAACTCCGGCAGGCGTTGACCGCCGGAAGAACCTACTGGAAAACATCATGAGACCCAGCGATAGCCCCGCGGCAGATCCCACCGGCCGGCCCGATCCTACCCAAGGCGATTCGGCGTCGTCAGGTTCCCCGCGGATCTTCCTGATCGATGATGACCGAACCGCCATCGCCCTGGTCAAAAATATCCTCCAAAAAAGAAATTATCAGATCGCCTCCGCCCGGAGCGGCCGGGAGGCCCTGGAGAGGCTCCGGAACACCAAGCCGGATCTGATCCTTCTGGATTGCCTGATGCCGGACATGGAAGGCTTCGAGGTGTGCCGCCTTATCCGCCAAAAAAAGAGCTTCGACGACGTGCCCATCCTCTTTATGACCTCCCTGTCCGAGGCCGGCGAGAAGGCGCGGGGATTCGCCGTGGGCGGTACGGATTACCTGATCAAGCCGGTCGATCCCCTGGAGCTGCTCGCCCGCATCCAAACGCATCTGAAACTGGCCAGCATCCGTAGCGCCCTGCGCCGCCAGGCCCGGGAGTTGGAAACGCTGGTCAAAAGCCAAACCCAGCGACTGGAACAGGTTCACCACGGTCAACAGCAACTGCTGGTAGCTCCCGAGTCGGTGCCGGAAATTCAAACCGCCGTCCGCTTTCAGGCCGCCCACGAGGCCGGCGGGGATTTTTACGACATCCTCCGGCTCGGCGAGCACCAGTACGGATTCCTGGTCGCCGACGTATCCGGACACGATCTGGGCACCGCCTATCTGACCGGCGCCCTGAAGGCCCTCACCGTCAGTTTCACCAACGAAACCCTCTCCGTCCAGGAAACCTTCTTCATGCTCAACAACGCCCTGAACAAGTTCCTGGAAACCAGCCAGTACGCCACGGCGTGCTACGCGAAATACCATCCGCTGCGCCAGGAGGTGGACCTGATCTGCGCCGGACACCCCAGCCCCTTGCTTCAGTCGATGGACGGATCGGTGCACCCCCAGGATCTGATCGGGGACGTCCTGGGGATGTTCGGGATCGTCCAGTGCGAGCAGCGTACCCTGCCGGTGCAACCCGGCGAACGATTGTTCCTGTACACGGACGGACTCATTGAGCCTGCCGACGCCTCGCGGACGGGCCCCGCCGGACGGGAGGAGGGCATTCGTCTGCTCTCGGACGCGCTTCGCATCAGCCGTTCCCTGCCGCTCAAGCAGGCGGTGGATTTCGTCGTGGACGATCTCATCCAGAAAAACCAGGGAGTCGTCGGGGACGATATCGTCTTGCTGGGGATCGAATTTTGAGGGATCGAGCCTCATGTGGAAAGTGGAACAGAGCGAAGACTGTTTTTCCCTCCAGATGCCGGCCACCCGGTCATCCATCGATCGGGCCGACGACCGGTTCACCGCCTTCCTGCAGGAACGACGCTTTCCGACGGATTCCTTCGCCCTGCGCCTGCTGCTGCGCGAGTCCCTGCTCAACGCCGTGGACCACGGCGGCCGGCAGGACCCCTGCGCCTGCGTATCGTTTACCTGCACGGCCGATCGAGGAGGGATGACCCTGCAGGTCCGCGATCCGGGGCCCGGTTTCAACTGGCGCGAGCAAGGCACCGACATCGATCACCTCCAGGAAGGCGGGCGGGGCCTCGCCCTGATGCGACTGTATTCCGATAATCTGCAATTCAACGACGCCGGCAATCAGGTGACGATGTATATATCCTATAAATTTCCCCCGGAATCCGACCGATATACCCTCGGAAGCAGCAAAACGGAAAGGATCGAGCATGACGACGCACACCCAGGACAACCAAACCCTGACGCTGTACCCGGAAGGTAAGATCACCGCCGCCAACGCGGACGCCTTTCGCCAGGAACTGTTGGAACACGTGCAGGCCGGCCGCATCCACCTGACCATCGATCTTTCGCGGGTGGACATCATCGACTCCAAGGGGCTGGCCGTGTTCATCGTATGTTATAAGACGGTCAGCGAGAAAGGCGGCAGCCTGGCCGTCATCGCCGACAACAATGACTTTCGGAACCTGTTTCACGTGATGCGGCTGGACAAGCATTTTTCCGTGCGTTCGTCCCGGGAATCCGAAAAGACTCCGTAGCGCCCGCCGGCAGGCCCACATGACAGTCGATCGGGACCATCCTCAAACCAGGGACAGGGAGTACAGGCGTGTCAGAGGGAAATGAAGAACTCATCGCCTCCTTCGTCGAAGAGGCCCAGGAGACCCTGGCGGACATCGAAAACGATTTTCTCGCCATCGAAGAACAGGCGGACCATCCGGACCACGATTTGATCAACAAGGTGTTCCGGGGCATCCACTCCATGAAAGGGTCCGCCGGATTTCTGGGGCTCAAGTCCATCGGGACCCTGGCCCACGAAATGGAAAACGTCCTGAATCTGATCCGCGGCCAGGAACTCAAGCCCACCTCTCCGGTCGTGGACGCCCTGCTCCGCGGCGCGGACGCCCTGCGGACCATGATGGGCAACATTCACTCCTCCAACGAATTCGACGTTTCGGGGCACATCCAGCTTCTCCAGGCGGCCGTCTCCCAGGACACCTCCGTCCAGGTGCAGGCCGCCATGAATCGCGACGTGGACATCGCCCTGCCGGACGGCCGTTTGGCCTTCGTGCTGATCAAGGAAATGGACCTGGTCCTGCGGCAGAAGCAGAACATGCATATCTACGTGGCCGAAGCCGACTTCTTCGCCGACGTCCAGGCCCGGGGCCGCACGCCCCTGGACTTTATCCGTTCGATCCACGAGCAGATCGAGCTGATCGACAGCTATGTGAGCACGGCCGGCATCGGGGATCTCGACAGGGATTTGCCCGATTCCATGTCTTTCCTGATGCTGCTGGGCACCCGCCTGAATACGGAGGAACTGGCCGATCATCTGCAACTGCCCCTGGACCGCGTCTATCATATCGCCGATCCGGAGCAGTGTCTCTGGGAACCGACAGGGCCCCTCCGACCCGAGCAAGCCGCCCGGCAAACGGCATCCGCCGGGAACGACAATCCGCCATCCGCCCCGGAGGCGTCCGCCGAAACGGCCGCCCCCGCCAACGCCCCCCCCGCGGCCAAACCGCCGGCCCAGAACACCCTGGCGGACGCAGCGGAGGCGGCGGAGACGGCGAATTCCGGGGATTCTTCCGACAGCGCTTCGGGATCCCAGGAGCAAACCAGCCTGCGGGTCAACGTCAAGGTGCTGGACAGCCTGATGAACCTGGCCGGCGAACTGGTCCTGGGACGCAACCAGCTCCTGCAGGTCGCCGGCGTCGACGACAACCGGGGGATCGACTCGGTCGCCGCCCGCATCGATCAGGTGACCAGCGAA
>JAFGFX010000368.1 GCA_016930855.1 Sedimentisphaerales bacterium
CCCTCTCGCCCAAAGAGGGGAGGCTAAATGGCGGGGTTTGGGGCAGAGCCCCAAGATAAAACAACCCACAAATTCTTCAGAAGAGCCTTTTTTTTACGCTTAATATTTAAGGATGCTTCAGGATTTCTCCTGCCGTTTTACAGGCAAACTCCATAATCACGTGATATGCAATTTTTCCGTATTTTTCCCAGATACGTTTTATCCGCATGGCGGACAATTCCGCCTGGGGTATGTCGCGGGCTATATTGTTTACATCTTCCTCGATAGTTGACTTTTCCTCTTTTTCTAATTTGCCAAATTCCGCAAACATCTGAATAGCGGTCGTGATCTTCGTTTCTGTCCAAGGGTACGGCTTGCCGCAATCTTTGCAATAAGAGGGTGGGGAATATCCTATATTACCAACAGGACCATCGTAATAGGTTCCCTGGATTGGCTTTTTACACCCCAAACAATGTTGAATAGTTTGCTCTCCACATTTAGAGCAAAATGATTCACAGTCCTCGGGACATGTTTCTACACTATCGTTAATAACATGGCCATTGAGGCATATTTCAGCTTTATCATAATAGCCCATATTTACACCTCTATCTCTCCACTTATTAATTTCGGCAGCAGCATATCCCGGAAATTCTCCCGTTGAATCCGTGCAATTGATCGGGTAGTTCAGGCAGTAGAGGTAAATCAGTCGTGGGATATTTTATTTCGCCTTGCGGAAGACGCCCACGATATGTTCCAGGTCCACCACGAACAGCCGGTTGTCCCCTTCGAAGTCCACCGGGATGGCGCTCTTGGGATTGAACAGGACCTTGTCGTATTTCTTGAGCGGCACCATCGGGTCGGCGTCGATCTCGGCCGAGATGGCCACGATCCGGCCGGTCAGCGTGGGGATCTCGATGTTGTCCGGCAGCCGGATGCCGCCCTTGGTCTGTTTCTTGTCCTCGTCCTTGCGCAGGACGACGCGCTTGCCCACCGGCTCGATGGTCTCGAAGGCGTCTTCCGGCCGCTTGGTATTTTCGAGGTTGTTTTGTCCCTTTTTCATCGCCCTTGGCCAGGATAGACTTCCGGTCCGTCAGCAGTCGGCGGCAATCTTCGTTAATCCACAGTCCGCAAGGTCGCTCGCCGCGACCGGCAATTCGCCGCGATCGCGGTTGGCTAGTTGACGTCTCATTCTGAGACTGCTCCGTTGGCGAGATACGCAGCCTCCATTACGGACGAACTCGGTGACATGCCCGCGCTCGCGTGGGCATGCGTAACGCATTTTATGTCATGCCTGCAAAGGCAGGCATCCAGTATTATATTCCCTCCGGCCATCTGACCTGTCATCCCGTCCCATCAAGGGATTCGCGACACGTTGGCCCGGTTTAGAGCATGGCCTCGGCGCCGGCGCTGTGCAGTCGGATGGTCTTGCGGCCCAGGTCGTGTTCGGCGCGGATGTAGCGGACCGTCCCGTAGCGGGCCCGCATCACCACCGAGTAGGTCGAGGCGACCGCCTTTTCGATGTGGATGCCCCGCAGGACGAAGGAGCTGGTGATCCCCGTGGCGCAGAAGACCACGCTGTCGCCGCGGACCAGGTCTTCGGCGGTGAAATGCCGGGTGAGGGCTTGATCGCCCAGGGCGGCGACGATCCGTTCCTTTTCTTCGTCGCTGGTCGGCGCCAGGCGGCTGAGCATGTCCCCGCCCAGGCACTTGATGGCCGCCGAGCCCAGGACCGCCTCGGCGGCGCCGCCCGTGCCCATATAGACGTCCACCCCGGTATCCGGCAGGGCGGCGGCGATGCAGCCGGCGACGTCGCCTTCCCGGATCAGGCGGACCGACGCGCCCGTCTTGCGGACGTTGGCGACCAGCTTCTCGTGGCGTTTGCGGTCCAGGACGATCACCTGGAGGTCCTGGACCCGCTTGTTGAGCTGCAGGGCGATGATCTCCAGGTTGTCCCGCACCGAGGCGTTCAGGTGCACCTGGGCGGGCCCTTTCCTGACCGCCGGCCCGTAGGCGATCTTTTCCATGTAGCGGCAGGGCACGTCCAGAAAGGCCGGGACGTCCTTGTTGTGGTGGGCGGCCGCCAGCAGCGACATCGCCCCGGGATAGCCCAGGCTCACCAGGTCCACCCCGTCGATGGGCAGCACCGCCAGGTCCGCCTCGAAGGAGCCCTTGCGGCCGATGCCCAGTTGTTCGCCCGTCTCGATGGGTCCGGGCTGGGGCTTGAGGCCGTCGCCGACGACCACGTTGCCCCGGATGCAGGTCAGGCCCAGCGTGCCCCGCATGGCGTCCACCGCGGCGGCGTGGGCCCCCTGGGGGTCGCCCTTGCCCAGCCAGCGGTAGGCGTTCAGGGCCGCCGCCTCCGTGGTGCGCAGAAAGTCCAGCTCGACCATCCGTTCCAGGTCGAGGTCCGTCGGCGAGACCTTCACCTTTTCCGTCCAGAACTCGGCGTGTCCGCCGTCGCCGTCATGCTCCTTCGCCGCCGGTTTGGCTTTCCCCTTGGGTGCCGCGGGGCGGGCGGCCTTCGTCTTTTTGACCGTTTGTTTTTTCTTTGCCTTGCTCATGCCTAGACTTCCTTTTCGTCGATCCAGGCCATCATCCGGCGCAGGCGCCGGCCGACCTGTTCCACCTGGCTTTCGTGGTCCATCTTGTAGAGGGCGGTGAAGTTCTTCTTGCCCGCCTCGACCTCCTGCATCCATTCCTTGGCGAACTGGCCCGAGCAGATCTCGTCGAGGATCTTTTTCATTTCCGCCCGGGTCGCGTCGGTGATCACCCGGGGCCCGCGGGTCAGGTCCCCGTATTCGGCGGTGTTGGAGATCGAGTAGCGCATGTAGCTCAGGCCGCCCTGGTACATCAGGTCCACGATGAGCTTGACCTCGTGCAGGCATTCGAAGTAGGCGATCTCCGGCTGGTAGCCGGCGTCGACGAGCGTCTCGAAGCCCGCCTTGATCAGGGCCGTCAGGCCGCCGCAGAGGACCACCTGTTCGCCGAACAGGTCGGTTTCGGTCTCTTCCTTGAAGGAGGTCTTGATGACGCCCGCCCGCGCCCCGCCGATGCCGTGGGCCCAGGCCAGCGCCACCGCCAGGGCGTCGCCGGTGGCATCCTGCTGGACGGCCACCAGGCAGGGCACGCCCCCGCCCTTCTCGTATTCGCTGCGGACCAGGTGTCCGGGCCCCTTCGGCGCGATCATCACCACGTTGACGTGTTCCGGCGGCACGATGTAGGAAAAATGGATGTTGAACCCGTGGCAGAATCCCAGCGTTTTTCCGGGACTCAGGTGCGGGGCGATCTGCCGGGGATAGACCTTGGCCTGGATCTCGTCCGGCAGGGTCACGATGATCAGGTCCGCCAGGTCCACCGCCTCCTCGGCGGTCACCGGCGGGAAGCCGTGTTGTTGGGCCAGTTGGTAGTTGTCGGTATCCGGCATCTCGGCGACCACCACGTGGATGCCGCTGTCCCGCAGGTTGAGGCTGTGGGCGTGTCCCTGGCTGCCGTAGCCGATGACGGCGACGGTCTTGTCCCGCAGGGGACCCAGGGGCGCGTCCGACTCGTAGTATATGGTTGCTTGGCTCATTGTTTGTGCTACTCCTTCCCGTTCGTCTGGATGGTGCGCGGGTGACGGGGCATTGCGATGATCCCCGTCCGGGCCACGTCCTTGATCCCGTACGGCCGGCAGGTCTCGAGAAACGCTTCGATCTTCGCCTCCGGACCGGTCACCTCCACCATAACGAATTTGGGGCCGATGTCCACTACTTTCCCCTGGAACATCTCTATCAGAGACTGGATCTCCGGCCGCCGCTCGGGCGTGGCCGAGACCTTGACCAGCATCAGGTCCCGCTGGACGAGGTCCTGCTCGGTCCAGTCGTAGACCTTGACGACGGGGATGATCTTTCCGAGCTGCTTGCGGACCTGTTCGAGCGTGTCCTCGTCGCCGCGGACGACGATGGTCATCCGCGACAGGTCCGGATCCTCCGTGCGGCCCACGGCCAGCGAGTCGATGTTGTATCCGCGGGCGGCGAACATGCCCGCGACGTGGGCCAGCACCCCCGCCTGGTTCTGCACCAGGGCGCTGAGCGTATGTTTTCGGTTCTGTGGCATGATTCAGTATCCTTATCCGTGGGGCGAACCCCGTAGCCCGCCCTGGTGAATTGTAAGAATGTCCAAGCCGCCCGGCCGGGCGGCGCCGGATCGCCTCGGGTGATCAGAGTCTCTCGACGCTCTCGGTCGGCAGGCCCGCCATCTCGTGGAGCCCCTTGCCGGTGGCCACCATCGGCCAGACGTTCTCCTCGGGCGCCACGTGGAAGTCCACCACGCAGCATTTCGTCTGGGCCAGCATCGCTTCGATCACCCCGGGCACCTCGCTTTTCTGGGTGACCGTGTAGCCGGTCGCCCCGAAGGCCTCGGCCACCCGGGCGAAGCTGGGATGTTTCAGGTACGATTTCGAATAGCGTTTGCCGTAGAACAGCTCCTGCCACTGGCGCACCATGCCCATGTAGCCGTTGTTCAGGATGCACACCTTGACCGGCAGCTCGTATTCCACCGCCGTGGGCAGTTCGTTCAGGGTCATGCTGAAGCTGCTGTCCCCGTCGATGTCGATCACCGTGGCGTCGGGCCGGGCGATCTGCGCCCCGATGGCCGCCGGGAAGCCGAATCCCATGGTCCCCAGCCCGCCCGAGGTGACAAAATGCCGCGGCCGGCTGAACTGGTAGAACTGCGCCGTCCACATCTGGTGCTGGCCCACCCCGGTGGTGATGATCGCCCGGCCGCCCGTCTGGCGGCTGATCTCGGCGATCACCTGCTGGGGCCGGATCCCGTCGCCGCTGTGATCGTAGGTCAGCGGGTACTTGCGTTTCCAGTCCTCGATGCGGGCGAACCAGTCGGGTCGCTCCCGCCGCTCGACGAGTTTGACCAGTTCCGTCAGGATCAGCCGGGCGTCGCCCACCACGGGGATGTTCACCTTGACGCTCTTGGAGATGCTGGCCGGATCGATGTCGATATGAATGATCCGCGCCTGGGGCGCGAACCGCTTGACGTCGCCGGTGATCCGGTCGTCGAAGCGGGCGCCCACCGCGATCAGCAGGTCGCACTCCTGGACGGCGAAATTGGCGTAGGCCGTCCCGTGCATGCCCAGCATGCCCAGCGACTTGGAGTCTCCTTCGTCGAAGCATCCCAGTCCCAGCAGGGTCGTGGTGATCGGCAGGTTCGCCTTTTGCACCAGCTGGTTGAGCTGTTCCGAGGCGTTGGCGAGGATCACGCCTCCGCCGGCGTAGACCACCGGCCGTTCGGCGGCGTTGATCGCCTCGGCCGCCCGGTGGATCTGGCGGAAATGTCCCTCCGCGCGGGGCCGGTAGCCCGGCAGGTCCATCTCGATGGTCTCCCTGACCGGCGGCGCCTCGGCCACCGAGACGTCCAGCGGCAGGTCCACCACCACCGGTCCCGGCCGGCCCGTGCGGGCGATATGGTAGGCCTCGTGGATGGTCCGGGCCAGGTCCTTGACGTCCTTGACGATGTAGTTGTACTTGGTGATCGGCCGGGTGATGCCGGTGGTATCGGCCTCCTGGAAGGCGTCGTTTCCGATCAGGAAGGTTTTGACCTGTCCGGTGAACACCACCAGCGGGGTCGAGTCCATATGGGCGGTCGCCAGGCCGGTAACGGTATTGGTCGCCCCCGGCCCGGAGGTCACCAGCACCGTTCCCACCTTGCCGGACACCCGGGCGTAGGCGTCGGCCATGTGCGTGGCTCCCTGCTCATGCCGGCTCAGGATGAACTTGAGCGGGCTCTGGTACAGGGCGTCGAACAGCGGCAGGACCACCCCGCCGGGGTATCCGAACAACAGATCGACGCCCTCGGCCCGCAGCCTCTCGCAGAACAACTGCGAGCCGTTCCGGGGTGTCGCCGGCTGGCCGGCGGGTTTGCTGGGGGGGGAGGTGGAGATAGATTCTTTCTGGGTCATGGTTTACGGCTCCTTCTTACATTAGCCCTCGATGAACGGGTCGCCGCAGCCTCCGCTTGAGCCTGCCCGGTCGAATCCCGAACCGCTCTCTGCTGAGAACCGGCCCCGAACCCGCCGAACCTGATGGCTATCAGCCGCGGTCCCGCCTGGTTTAAAACCATTCAAACCACACAATATATATCGAATCACCCGCCCCGTCAATGCAAAAATTCTCCCCCTTTGCCCCCTGTTGGGGGGAAATCCTAAACCCTAAACCCTAAATCCTAAACTCTAGAGCCTAAAACCTAAAACCTATAGCCTATAGCCTAGAGCCTACAGCCCACAGGCAGGTTCAGAATGAACCGTCAACAATACACAATAAGCCCGCGTCGAACCATGGTGGCAATGCCACCCCGCGGCGAACAATGGGTGGCAATGCCACCTCGCGGCGAACAATGGTGGCAATGCCACCCCGGCGGCCATTTTTCTTTCTCGCCAATTACGCAGGCTCAGTATGAGCCGTCAAAACGCCCACGTACCTCGCGTCGATCAATGGGTGGCGATGCCACCTTGGCGGCAGTACCAGGTCATGATATCCCCGCAGCCCAGCCGGGCGGCCAGGTAGCGGGTATAGCGGTTGTTGATCACCCGATTGCTTGTGA
>JAFGFX010000067.1 GCA_016930855.1 Sedimentisphaerales bacterium
CTGCATACGCCGAATCTGCCCGGCAACCGGGATCTGGAATCGCCGGTGATGGGCGTCTATGCCAGCCATTTCACCGAGGTGACCGGCTTTCAGCTGCTGGCCAATCCCGACGATCCCAGCGGCGAGCGGGCCAATCCCACCGCGATCATCGACGGGGATCCCTGGCAATATCACTGCTGGATGCCCATGGCGCTAGTCGGCGCGAACGACGAACTGATTATGAGCTACCTGTGGAGGGATATGCTGATCGATGACAGCACGCACGACTCGGAAATCTACGTGCAGCAGTGGGACGCCGTCGCGGGCAACTGGACGAGCTACGGCCGGGGCGGCAACTCCAACGGCAACGACGTCTTCGGCGGGCCCCAGAATTCGGCCGGCTATTTCTCCGAGGATCACCTGATCTACGCCGAGGCGGAGGTGCAGCTGGGCCTGATCGATTATGATTCGGACCCGACCACCGAGATGGACCTGATCGAGGCCAACGGCGAGCACGTCTTTCTCTACAACCGCCAGACGGACAGTTGGAGCCTCCTGGATCCGCCCGGCGGCTACGGAACCGTGTTTGATCTGAAGGGCGAGCCGGAGGTGGAATTCAACGTGGCCGGTGCGCCGCTGCTGGCCTACATCGATACGGACGTGTTCAGTGCGACCTACGGGCAGCCGTTTGTGCTGCGCTGGAGCGGGGGGGCGTGGAACGTGATCGGCAGCGGTCCGGCCTCGCCCTACGCCGGCCTGACCCCCTTTGACGGCATGTCGACCGGCATCACCGTGCAGGCCGGCCCCAACGGCTCGGTCTTCCTGGGCTACCTGGCCTTCGACGGGACCAGCATCGACGTCTATACCCGCTACTGGAACGGGACCAGCTGGCAGAACGCCGGTCCGGAAACGGAAATCGCTCCGGGCCAGTTCGTCTCGACGGTTCCGGAGGGATCGATCCTGCAGGCGGTGTACTACGCGGACTTCGACGCCTTCAACTTCGACGACGTCGACCTGACGGAGATCGATCTGGACCAGGACGGCAACCGGGATCCCGGGTTCGATGAATTCAACGTCGGGGAATGGTACTTCGACGAACTGTTCGTCATCGCCGACCGCCGGGACTGGATGGATACGGAAATCGAAGCGACCGCCGGGCAGTTTTACGTGGAGGTCCCGGACGGCGACGACATCGAGGACAACGCCCTGGTCACGACCATTACCGTGCCGGAAAACGAGCTGGCCGGCTACAGCGACGCCACCAGCCTCCAGTCGCGCACCTATCACCAGTTCCGCCTGATCGGCGAAAGCCACGTGATCATCGAGATGATGTACGCCATGGACGCCATGAACATGGACATGGACGTGTATCTCATGCTCGACGGCGCCATGGTGGACGCGGACGCCTCGGACGACATCCCGCTGACGCCGGTCAGTTTTGTTCTGGCGGGGATGAGCAAGACCTGGGACCAGGGCGATTTTACCACCATCACCCTGGACACCAGCCTGATGGCCGACAGCACCGGCCAGCCGCTGGATCCGCTGGCGGCCGGCGAGCATTACCTGGCGCTGCGGACGATCGCCGAGGTGAGCTGCCCCGATCTGGGCCCGGACAACTACGGCGATCCGGATGATCCGGAGCGGCGGTTCACCTTCCCGGCCGGCGCCGCGGCCGACCTGGACGGCTGGAGCTTCCAGCCGGATCTGGCGGCCCCGGCGACCACCACCGGCGTGTGGGACGCCGATGCGGGCAGCGGCGGCGTCGGCGACGGCGGCCTGCTGCTGACGATCGACGAGAACAATTCCGGCAACACCACCTTTTCGGCGTATTTCCAGCGGTCCTTCACGCTCTTCGGCGGCGGCCAGGTCAGCGTGGAACTGGCCTACGCCATGGATCCGACCGGCATGGAGGCCACGGATAACGACACGCTGGACCTGCAGGTGGTGCTGGTCGATCCCCAGGGCAACCTGATCGAGCTGAACACCCTGGGGACCTATCAGGCGACCAACAGCACCGGGCTGGTGGCCTACAACACCATCACCGTGGATTCCACCGCGGCCGGCACGCTGGCGGCCGGGAACTATACCCTGCGGGTGATGGGCCTGCTGACCAACGCCACCGCCGCGGATGACAGCGTCGGGATCATCCAACTGGACGATATCGTGATCACCACCACGGACGAGGTGCTGGCCTCGGACTTCGACAACAATCCGCAAATGGAGGGCTGGGGCTACCACGACATCACCGATCCGGGCCTCCACGTCAACGGCGCCTGGGCGGCGGGCGCCAACCTGGCTGGACCCGGAGGGGGGCTGGAAATGACCCTGGGCATCGGGGTCAACCAGGCGAACCTGCAGGGGGCGTTCAGCTACGATTTCAATTACGGCGGTCCCGTGACCCTCGAATTCGATTACCAGTTGATCGTCGACGCCAACGTGCCGGCGAACGCCACGCTGGTCCTGCTGGTCGCCATCGACGGCGAATACATCACCCGCAGCCTGCCCGATACCGCCCTGCCGGCCGGGGATCCCCGCCTGGACCTGGAATACATCGTCGTGACGGCGGACGGGGCGGCCACCCAGAGCGAGGCCGATTCGGTCTCGATCACCCTGGAGGGGCTCAACAACGCCATCGCGGCCCTGGACGCCCTGGCGTCCGGCGGCCATACGATCACCATCGAGGGACTGCTCAGCCAGAGCGGCACCGGGGTCGGGACCCTGCGCTTCGACAATTTCCGGCTCTTCGGGATCGACGCGGACGATGACGACGTGGACGGGGAAATCCCCGAATGGCAGGATACCGCCCCGCACCGGGCGCATCTGCGGGTGGACAATTTCTCGGTCTATCAGCGGGTGGTGCCCATCCAGCAGGTCGACGACACCGAAGGGCTCATCAGCACGGAAGGCCCCTTTGACTTCGACGCCCTGGTCGGGGTGCTGCCGGTCGGCTGGAGCTATCTCGACAGGGTCGATCCCTCGGGCGTTCCGGGCGAGGTCGTCGGCGTGCAGGACGACAATGCCGGTGTGGGCGGCGTCGGCGACGGGGCCCTGGTCATGACGCTGGGGGACAACGCCACGATGACGAACGGCCTCGAGGGCCGCTTTACCTACACCTTCACCCTGACGCAGGCGGCGTTTCTGGACGTGGATTGGGATTACTACCTGGAAACCGACGCCAACATCGGGGCCTACGAGACGCTCGATCTGACCGTTTCGCTCGAAAGAGCCGCCTTGCCGGGCATTCCCCTGGCCATTCTGCATACCGAGCAGCTGGTCGCCTCCGGCGGCGCCTCCCATACGGCGGGCTGGCAGACCCTGGAGACCACCGGCGTCGGCCAGGCCGGTTTCGGCATATTCTCGGCGGACAACCTGGCCCTCAGCGCCGGCTCCTACAACCTGGTCTTCAATGCGGAGCTCTCCCGCAGCGGTCACGTCCATACGAACCTGAACGGCTCCACGACGGATGTGCCCGGCCAGGCCTTCCTCAAGATCGACGACGTCACCATCCGGCAGTACGAGGGCGCGGGCCGCTGGGAATCCGAGGACGCCGGCGGCGACACCGGCAGCGAATATGGGGCCTACGGCAGCAACGACGCCGTCGGTCCGGACCCGAACATCTACGACAATGTGCGGGAGGGGGCCTACGATTTCGGCGAATGCATCCACAGCCAGGTGGCCGGGATCGGCTCCCAGTCCTACGTGATCGAGGACGTCATGCAGTACGAGGGCGGCGACATGGTCATCGGTTTCCGCTATCGCCTGGATTCGGTCGATCCCCAAAGCGTCAGCGTCCTGGTCGACGGCGTCGAATACAACAACCTGCAGCAAAACGCCCCGATCACCACCGACATCCAGTTCCTCTACGGCTGGTGGAATTACATCCGGGACGACGCGGAATACTCCTACGTGACGGTCACGGCCGAGGAGATCGCCGCCGGCGCGCACACCGTGGCCATCCAGCTCAATTCCCTGTTCGCCCAGCAGTGCGAACTGTATATCGACAACCTCTTCATCCTGGCCACGCCGGTCATCAACGCCATCATGCCCCAGGCGACGCTGCTGCCGACCGGCCAGGACGGCGAGCGCCATTTCGCCGTCGCCCTCAACAGCCAGAGCCCGAACGTCCTGGTCTACGAAAACGGCGACGACGTCTACGCCGACGGCCTGATCGCCAGCTACACCGAGGAATTCCTGGACGGCTATCATGCCGCCAGCGTCTTCGAACTGGACATCAACGACAACAGCTGGCAGCGGTACGGCGACCTGATCGAGGCGACCACGAACATCAATTTCTTCGTCGACACGGAAAACCGGACCCTCTCCGGCGCCGCCTTCAACCTGCCGTCGGCGGAGCTGTATCGCATCGAGGACATCATCGTCGGGCCGTACGCGGTCGCCTGGGTCGCCCTGCAGCACGCCACGGCGGAATGGGTCGACGCCGTCGGGGACGATGGCGTCAACGACCGGGCGGACGTGCATCCCTGGGATACAACCTCCGATCTCTGGAGCGAGCCGACGGATCTGGACATCTTTGTCTGGCGCTGGGTGCCGTTCAACGATCCCCAGCAGGTGCAGGGCGACGCCCAGTTCTGGCTGGATACCGGCTTTGCCCCCATCGAGACGGCCTGGGCCTACTCCGACATCGAGCTGATCGGCAGCGGCGGTCAGCTGCCCACCGTGGCCTGGACCAATCGCGCCAACCTGGGCGGCATCATGAACGGCTACGCCCAGCGCTATGAATCCGACGGCACCTGGGGCGTCCTGAACACGGAGAACGCCCAGAACAACGAATTCTGGTCCAGCATGTGGGTGCGGGACATGATCGTCAGGGAGGACGGCATGCCGATTTTGAGCTACTATACGGGGCATCTCACCTCGGACTGCATCCGCGAGTTCCGCCGCAGTGAACTGTTGCCCACGATGGTTGTCAGCGAGTTTTCCGGCATCCAGGACGACAACATCCTCGAGTTCGGCGTTACCCAGAACATCTCGACCGACCAGAGCTTCAGCATCTCCAACGCCGGCCCTGGCGACTTGGTCATCTACGATATCGAGATCGGGGGCTACGGATCGCTGGCCGCCAGTCCGTTCTCGCTGCGCAACGTACCGCAGTTTCCCACCACTCTGGAACCGGGCGATCAGGAAGCCGTCGTCGTCCGGTTCAACCCGGCCGGCGTGCCGGCGGGCGAATACCAGGCCGTGCTGGTCCTGCACACCAACGACGTGAATCACCCGACCCACCCCTACACCCATTTCGAGGAGATCCTGCTGACGGTCGTCGTGACCAACGGGGCGGAGGTCACCCTGGAGACCGACTGGCTGGAATTCGAGGACACCATCGTGGGCCAGAGCTCGGCGGCCCAGGAAGTGATCGTCGCCAACCAGGGCACCGGGCCGCTGACCATCAGCCAGTGGTTCTTCGACGACAACAACTACCAGATCACCGAGGCGTTCATCACCAGCCCCAATCCCGGCGGCGGCACGACCGTCACACCGGTCACCACGACCAATATCGCCGACGCCGCCGATGACGTGGCCATCGGCCTGAACAGCACGCTGACGCTGCGGGTGATCTTCGCGCCGGACACGATCGGCATCTTCAACGACACGATGTACATCCGCACGAACGACGTGGACGAACCGTTCCTCGCCGTGGCCCTGACCGGCGACGGCGTCAGCGGCGCCCAGATCGTCGTCGAGGAGAATTCGGGCACGGCCAGCAACGACGACCTGGTGGATTTCGGCAGCGTGATCATGGGCACCAGCTCGAGTCCGATTCCCATCGTGATCCGCAACGCCGGGACTACCAACCTGGAAATCTCCGACATCTTCGTCGGCGCCAACGCCATTTCGGTCATCGAAATCGATCCCATCCTGCTGGACCCGATCGTGCTGGGGCCGGGAGAGTCCACCTTCTTCGAAATCATCTTTTCGCCCACGTCGCAGTCCCCGACCGGCGTGCTGGAACCCGAGGAGCTCGAGACCTCGCTCTACATCATCAGCGACGACGAGGTGATCCCCACCTACGAGGTCTCGGTACTGGGCCTGGCGGTTCCCACCATCCCCCTGATTGAGATCACGGAGAATTCCGGCTCGTCGGCCACCGACCAAACCCTGGAATTCGGCGTGGTCAACGTCGGCCAGATCGTCACCCAGACGTTCACTATCCACAACATCGGCGGGGCCGACCTGGTCCTCAAGAGCTTTCTGATCAACCAGCTGGTCAGTCCCTTCACCCTGGCCCCGGTCAATGGCGCCTCGTCCGCCGACGACATCGTCCTGGCGCCGAACGCCAGCCAGGTCGTCACGGTGACCTACGCCCCCTCGACGGTCGGATTCATCCAGCAGGTCATCCAGGTGCGCAGCAACAACCGCGACGATCCCAATGCCATCCACAACGTGATCCTGCAGGGCAGCGCCATCAATCCGGTGCTGACCATTACGGATTCCTCGGGCGACCAGGACGACCGCCACATCGATTACGGCGTGATCGGCCAGAATCTCTCGTCGATGGAAAGCGTTTTTCTGACCAACCAGGGCGACAGTCCCGTGACCCTCACCGGCTGGACGTCCTCGTCGAGCTCCTTTGTCATCCAGCCGTCGTTCACCACCCCGGTGATCCTGGCCGCCGGCCAGCAGATGGAACTGCACGTCACCTTCACGCCCGGCAGCGCTAGCGCCTTTGCCGGAACCGTGACGATCACCAGCACCGATCCGACCAATCCCAGCTGGATCGTCACCCTGGCCGGCCAGGGTGCGGCGCCCGGAACGGCCCTGATCACGGACACCGAGACCGCCTCGCCGCACGGCGTCATCGAGTTTGCCACCGCCCTGGGTCATCCGCTGGTGGCCGGGCTGGATACGTCCGTCGAGGAGTTTACCATCACCAACATCGGCGCCAGCAACCTGGTGATCAAGGGGGTGCTCATCACCTCGATCTACGGTTCGGGCGCGCCGGCGTCCTGGAGCTCGGTGGAATTGACCTCCTCGCCGTTCACGCTGTCGATCGCCGGCACCCCGGTGCGCAACCGCCTGGATCCGAACAGTCCCGCCGACGATCGGGTGCTGGCCCCCAACGAGAGCCTGGACGTGCTGGTGACCTTTGCCCCCTACAATAAGTTCGACGGCCAGGTCTGGGCGACGATCGTGACGAACGATCCGGCCGAGAGCCAGCCGGACCAGATCGCCCACGTGCTGCTGACCGGCGAGAGCATCTACGCCCTGCAGGCCGGCCAGGTGGCCGGGGCCGGCCAGCCCAAGCCGGTCTTTTACGACGACAACGGCGACAAGGTGCAGGTCAAGGTCACCGGCGGCGGCTACGCCGTCGTCATCCTGCGGAACGGCGCCGGCACCGGCAGCGATATCGAACGGATCGAATTGGTGCAGACCACCGAGAAGTCCTCGCTGATCGTCACGGCCCAGGGCTTCACCAGCATCGGACAGATCGTCGGCGACGCGGCCAAGAACATCGTCCTGAAAAATGCCGTTCTCGACGGCGACGGCATCACCGGCGATTCCATCCAGATCGGCGCCCTGGCCGGCAAGATCATGGCCAACGGCCTGATCAACGGGGCTGACATCGCCATCGACAGTGTCAGCGGCAAGGGCGCCAAACTGCTGCTGGGCCAGGCCGAGGACGGCTGCGATCTCGATGTTCTGGGACCGGTCTCGCTGCTGAAGCTGGACGGCTGGGGCAATGGAACCATCCACGCGACCCGGCTGGATAAACTGCAGGTCGGACAGGAGGATTTTAATGCCACGGTGCAGGTGGACGAGACGCTGAAATCCGCCTCCCTGGCCAGTTGGCAGATCGGAGCGGAATTCTGGATCGCCGACGACCTGGTCAACCTGTCCGCTCCCCACGCCGCCTTTAGCGGGATCCTCAGCGCCGACAGCGCCACTGCGGTCAAATTGTTCTCGATTCAGGACGGGATTCTCTCCCTGCGCGAGCACTTGCAGTCGCTGACGGTGGCCAACGGCGTCGCCGACAGCCGCGTCATGGCGGGCTATGACCTGGCAACCGATACCCTGCTGCCCGGCGGCGACATCGCCAAGGTCACGGTCAACGGCCAGTTCGCCAACAGCTTCGTGTCGGCGGGGATCGCTCCCGAGAGCGATCTAACATTCTTTGATCCCGCGTTCAACAACGATACGAGCACGGGCACGATCGGCAATGTGGTGTTCGACAGCGTCTTGTGGTCGAACAATTCGGTGCCCTTCGGGGTGGCGGCCCACAACTCGATCGATCTGGTCAAGGTGGGCAACACGACCTATACGCCGGGCGCCCAAGAGGTTGACTTCCGGGTCCTGCTGATCTGACCGCTCTTTTTCGATCGGCGGTTGGGGCAGATTGCCAGACGATGATCCCCGCGAGGTATCTCAGGGGCCGGGTGGAGCATAATCTTCTGTGGGTTCCGCCTGTTCGCGAAACGACAACCGCCACGACGCACCTTATGCTCCGGATGGAGGATTAGAGTCTGCGGATCCGGGCAGGTTTGCGAAGCGGCGATCCCCACGACGTACCGGCGAAGGATGACTACGGCAAGAGGGACGGTCCTCTCTTTCATTATCGGTGGGGCACGAAGGAACGTCCGGGAGTTCTTCCCGGCGTACATGCAAGGACGCCTGGCGCGATGAGAATCATTGCCGGCAGCAGGGCCCGCCGGGTGCTTCTGGCGCCCCGGGGCCGGACGACCCGCCCGATTACCGACCGGGTCAAGGAGTCGATCTTCGCCATCCTGGCCCCTGGATTCGAGGGGATCCGGGTGGCGGACCTGTTCTGCGGGACGGGCTCGCTGGGCCTGGAGGCCCTCAGCCGCGGGGCCCGCCACGCGCTGCTGGTCGATTCGGACGCGGATGCCCTCCAGCGCCTGCGCCAAAACATCGAGGCCCTGGATTGGCGTGACCGCACCACGGTGTGCAAGGCGGATCTGTTCGGCCGGGGCTTGGCCGGCAATCCGCATGTCCCCCGGCCTGCGGACGAAAATGGTGACGTGCCGCCCTGGGACCTGGTGTTTGTCGATCCGCCCTATCGCCTGAGCCGCCAGTGCGGCGCGGATTCGCCGCTGGGCCGGCTGCTGGGATTCCTCCAGCGGCACACGGCGGATCGGGCGGTGGTGGTCCTCCGGCAGGAACGCCGCTCGCTGCTGGAACCGTCCTACGGGGATCTGCACCTCGAGGACCGCCGGGAATACGGCGGCATGGCGGTAAACTTTCTGAGAACCATCCGGCAGCCACGCTGAAACGGAAACCACGCAAGAAAACCAGGACATGCGCGACTCGAATCCTGACAGGTCGGCCCGCCTTTCGGCGCGGCAAGCCGTCCGGCGGGTGGTCCGGCGCCTCCGGCAGGCCGGTCACGAGGCCCTGCTCGCCGGCGGGTGCGTCCGGGACATGCTGCTGGGCAAGCGGCCCCAGGATTACGACGTGGCCACCAGCGCCCGCCCGCAGGAGGTGACGGCCCTGTTCGGCCGGACGCTGACGGTGGGGGCGAAATTCGGGGTCGTCATCGTGATCCTGGGCGGCCGGCAGATCGAGGTGGCCACCTTCCGCAGCGACCGGGACTATCCCGACGGACGGCGGCCCCAGGCGGTCGTCTTTACCGACGCCCGCCATGACGCCGAACGCCGGGATTTCACCATCAACGGCATGTTTTACGATCTGGCCGGCGAGAGGGTGATCGATTACGTCGGCGGCCGCCGCGATCTGGCCCGCGGCGTCGTTCGGGCGATCGGCAATCCCGACGACCGCTTCGGTGAGGATCACCTGCGCCTGCTGCGGGCCGTTCGCTTCGCCTGCCGCCTGGATTTCCGGATCGAGGCGGCCACGTGGCAGGCGATGATCCGCCAGGCCCCCAAGCTGTCGCGGATCAGCCCCGAGCGGATCGGAGCGGAATGGGAGATGATCCTGGTCGATCCACGGCGGGACCGCGGCCTGGAGCTCGCCCGGCAAAGCGGCCTGCTGGCGGTCAGTTTTCCCGACCTGGAGGACGAAGTTCTCCAGCGCGGCATTGAGACGGTCTGCTGCCTGCCGGGGCGTTGCAGCTTTAGCCTGGTCCTGGCGGCCCTGCTGGTCGAGACCCAGCCGCCGCAGGCCAACCGGGTCTGCCGGCGCCTGCGGCTGAGCAACGAACGGCGCAACCAGGTCCTGTGGCTTGTCGGCCGGCGGCGGATGTTCCTCGAATCTGCGCCCCAGACGCCGGGCCGGCTCAAGCAATGGCTCTCTGAGCCCCTGTTCGAATCCCTGGTGCAGTTGCTGCGGAGTTGGCTGCGGGCCGCCGGCCAGAGCCAGGCCATCTGCCAGCGCCTGCGGCGGCAGATCCAGGATCTGGGCGACGAGCCGATCGCGCCGCCGCGGCTGCTGGACGGCCACGAGCTGATTCGCCTGGGGGCCGTAGCCGGTCCCATGGTCGGTCAGATCGCCGAGGAGTTGTACCTGGCCCAACTGGAAAACCAGGTCAAGACGGTCGCCCAGGCCCGTGACTGGGTCCAACGCTGGCTCGGGGAGCACCTGCCGGATCGACAGTAAACACCTCGTTTGACACTGCCGTCCAGTCGAATACTCCTACCCCCTGTGCAGTCGGGTCGAGGTTGGAATATTTTCTCCATCGGCCGCGCGGGCCAGGGCCGCATCGTATGATCCGATCAAGTTGCTCCAGCGAAGCGGCAGCAGATGGTTGCGCAGCGCCCCGGTTTCGGCCGGGACGCCCCGGCGGCAAAGACGCAGCAATGTCTCCCGCAGTTGCCGGAGGGTGTCGAAGAGATGTTCCGCCTGCCGGTCGGGCGGGATGAGCTCCGGGTAGTTTAGTCGTCGCGGCAGCAGCGGATAGCAGCCGGCGGCGATCGCCTCGGCGGCCGCCAAGCCGAAAAAGTCATGGCGGGCGGTCGAGACGGCGACATCGGCCCGCGCCAGACAGTCGAGATACCCCTGGCGGCTGGGGACGTAGCCGAAGTGATCGATCCGCCCGGCGAGGATTTTTCGAGCCGTTGCGAAGATGGCGGGGCTCTTCCGAAAGGACTGGCCCGCGACGATCAGCCGGAAATCGGCGCCGTCTGCGGCCAGGGCGAAGAGCGTCTCGAAGAAATCCTCCGGGTTCTTGTCGTATTCCCAGCGGTGGTTCCAGAGCAGGACCGGGCCACCGCAAGCACCGCCGGCCGGGCGCTTTAGAGCGAACAGGTCCGCCGCCAGGCCCAGGGGCATGATCGTGGATTTGCGGCGAATGTCCTCGGCGATTTCCTGTGGGACGTAGTCCGACATGCGGCCCAGCAGCCGCTCGACGGCCTCCAGGAAACTGTCCCGGTGAAACGGTGAGTTGAACCAGACGGCATCCGCCGCCAGGCAGCTGGCGATGTGGGTAAAGGCGTATTGATAATCCCGCTCGGCCTCGTCGGGCAGGGGATAGGTCAACTGGTTCTCGTGAAAGTAGCAGACGATGGGCTTGGCCCTCAGACCGGCGGGCAGCAGCGCCCGCAGGTCGCTGACGCTGGTCATGTCGCTGGTGAGGATCAGATCGACGTGGGCCGGTTCCCAGCCGGCTTGGCGGAGCGTTTGCGGAACCTGGCGGGCGAAATACAGGGCCGAACCCCGCATCCGCCATTTCCACTTGCGGGCCGCCAGACCCAGCCGGGCGTAGAGATGGCCGCTGTGGGCCGTCAGGCCGTCGAGGAACTGGGCGTGACTGCCGCCGTCGTAGGCCTCCAGGATCAATATGTTCATGATTCGATCATCCCGCCGACAAGGAACTCGCCCCGGTGCCCACCGAGGTGCCCGGACCGGCTCCCCTTGGAAGGGCAATAAGGGATTGACACTTCTATGTGTTTTATTTATAATAACTTAGATTGATATTATTACAGCATGGTAAGGATGTACAAGGTGAATCACTTTAGCACACCTGTTAAGACACACCACTTGGCAGGCAAGCGTCTGTTCGTTGTTTTTCTCACCTGCTGGGCCTGGGTCGTTGCATTCCTGGCGGATTCGCCGCAAGTTCGTGCCGATGGCCTGCCCGACCGCCAGGTGCGACTGCTCTGCCGCGATGGGTATCTGCCCGGCATACCGATCCTGGTGCGCGTCGAGCTGGTCGCGGCGGACGGCCGCGTGGACCGGGGTATCTGGGATGCCGCAGCGACCTTGTCCGTCGATTCGCCGGCCGTCAGTCTCGATACCGAGCAGATCGTCCTGCGAAACGGCCTGGGCAGCGCCCTGGTGACGATCAGCGGCAGCGGCGACTTTACCCTGACCGCCGCCGTCGCCGGCCTGTACGCGTCGCGTGGCCTGACGGATTGGCAAAATGAACCCGTTCAAACCGCCGCCTTGTCGGCCGGCGATCATACAAGTTGGAGCGGGATCGTGCAAGTCAACAGCGACGTGATCGTACCGGCCGGTCACACGCTGACCTTCCAGCCGGGTACGCTCATCCTGCTCAAGGGCGTCAGCTCCGGAACGGGCGGCGCCGATATCATCGTCCGCGGCGTTCTCGAATCGCTCGGCACGATGGCCGAACCGGTCACCCTGACCAGCCAGGATCCCGAGAAGGCCTGGGGGCGGATTTTTCACGATCATGCCTCACCCTCCGTCTATCAGTTCTCCCATATCACCCGCAGCGGCCACGCGCCCAGCGTCTCGGGCCATACCGGCGCGCCGCCGGCGGTCTATGCCCTGGATAGCCAAATCTCCTTTTCGCAATGCGGCCTGACCGACCACGACGGCAAGATCATGTCCGCTGACGGTTCGGACCTGACGTTTCGCGGCTGTCATTTGGCGCGGGCCGTCATGGGGCCGGAGATCGCCACCTCGGCCCTGCTCTTCGAGGACGGCCACATCACCGAGATGTTCGGCTCCGACGACAACGACGGGATCTACCTTCATCGCCAGTTGGACGGCCAGACCATGTGCCTGCGGCGGACGGTGATCGCCGCCGGCGACGACGACGGCCTGGACACCCTGGACGCGATCGTGCGGGTGGAGGATTGCATCATCCGGGATTTCTTCGACAAGGGCGTCAGCGTCAACCAGAGCCGCCCGATCTGGCTGGACCACCTTCTGCTGGTCAACAACGAGATCGGCGTCGCCGCCAAGAACGTCAATCCCCGCGTCTATATGGACCACGTCACGATCGTCTGTCGGGACACCGGCGCCGACAAGGGGATCTACGCCTATGAGAAGGACGATCCCGACGCCATCGTGGAGTTTTTCGTCTCGAACTGCATCGCGGTGGCCGACGAGCCGGTGGCCTCCGATTTCGTGCCGGCCGGCGCCATTGATCCGCTGATTCACATCCAATATACGCTTCTGGCGGGCGGTTCCTGGCCGGGCCTGGGCAACCTGAATCGGGATCCTCTGTTTGCCGATCCCGGCGGGGGGGATTTCCATCTGCGTTCGGCGGCCGGCCGCTGGGACCCGGTCGACCAGCTCTGGCTGATTGATCCGGAAACCAGCGTGGCCATCGACGCCGGCAATCCCGGCTGCCCGCTGGAATCGGAAGCGGCCGAACCGGCCAACGTGCGGGTGAACATGGGCTATTACGGCGCCACCGCCCAGGCCTCCCGCACGCCGGTGGGGTGGTCCCTTCGGGCGGACCTGAACAATGACGGCCGGGTGGACGCCTTCGACGCGGCTTGCTGGTCGGCCGCCTGGCGGATAAGCGGCCAGGATATCCCGGCCGACCTGGACCGCTCCGGCGCGGTGGGCCTGGCGGATCTGCAATTGCTGGCCGACGACTGGCTCCAGCGGGGCGACGGGCTGTATCATTAGACCGGAGGGAGAGGCGTCAGGAAAAAGAGGGGACAAGAGGCAAATCTATATATTTTTACTATAAATACCCATTAATAAAATATAGTATTCATATATAAATATATTGAATATTATGTTTTATCTTTATATAGGCGATATTCGATCAGGCGGCACAGGGTGTGATAGAGCACCACTTGGTTCTCCTGGATCTCGGCCGTGCACTCCCCCGGCGCCCGCACGACGATCTCGGCGGCCTCGGCCAGCCGGCCGCCGTCCGGTCCGGTCAACCCGATGCTTCGCAATCCGTAGGCCCGCGCCAGCGTCACCGCCGCCAGGACGTTGCGGGCGTTGCCGCTGGTGCTGATCGCCAGCAGCACGCCCGGGATCGGCAGGGGGGCAAAGCCGTTCAATTCCTGGGCGTACACCAGCTCCGGATCGCAATCGTTGGCGAAGGCGCTGCGCAGGCTGTGCGATTCGCCCAGCACCAGCACGGGCAGGCCGCCTTGCAGATGCCGGCAGAGTAACCGGCCGGTCTCGCTCGCCTGCAGGCGGCCGCATACCGCGGCGTCGGCGGGCGGCCGGGGCCGCTCGAAGCTCTTGGCCAGCTCCCCCTTGATGTGCAGGGCGTCGGCGAAACTGCCGCCGTTGCCGCAGAGATACAGGATCCCCCCGCGCCCGAAGGTCTCGACGATCGCCCGAAAGCAGTCCAGCAGATCCTGCCGCGCGTCGCCGAGGGCCGGATGGCGCTGCCGCATCTGTTCGACCAGGTCCCGGATCGCCGCGGAATCCTCGACGTCAAAGCCATCCTTCCGATCCGCCATGCATGCATCCTCGCTGCTAGGGCAGTTCCTTGGCTGCCGCGACCGCCTGGAGCAGGGCCTCCGGATGAGCCTGACGCGCCCGGGCATAGTCCGCCTGCGCCTCGGCGTACGTCGGGTAGCGCCCGGCCCGCACGATATACAACATCTGGCCGTTTTCCCGGCGGGGGTGCCAGTCCGCCGTCCAGCCTTCCGGGCGCAGCTCCTCGATCAACTGATGGGCCCGGTCCATCTGGCTGAATGCCCCGAACTGGATCCGCCAGATCCGCGCCCCAAACGCCCGGCGGGCATAGCCGGCGTACTGCGAATCCTTGAAACTGTCGAAACAGCGCGACAGGACCACGTCGGCCTGCTGCCATTGTCCCTGCCGCTGCAGGGCGGACCCCAGCCGAAACAACACCGCATCCTTCGGCGGCTCGTCGGGCAGGTCCCCCAAGGCCGCCTGGTAGTGTTGGACGGCCTGGTCGGGGCTTGCCGGGCGGGTCTCGTAGGCGATATGAGCCAGGGCCACGTGGGCCCAGGCCCGCACGGAGGCGTCCGGTTTTTTATCCAGGGCGGCCTGAAAATCCTGCTCGGCCAGATCGTATTTCGGCGGTTCGCGGTCCCGGTAGCACAATCCCCGCAGGTAGAGGGCCTCGGCCGCCTCCCGGCTGCGGGACTCCCGGCGGAGAAATTCCGTCAGCGTATGGACGGCCAGGGTGAGCTTCTGGTCCTCATATTGCTGGCGGGCCAGCGAAAGCTGGGCCTTTCCCTGCCGGCTCGCCGACGGGGCGCATCCGGCGAGGACCCCGGCCGCCAACAATAGCACGCAGAAACACAATCGGGCGGTTGGACGCATGGTTGCTCCCTTCGGCGATTCTGACGGCAGGCGTTACGGTGTTGGAGTCGTTCCGTTTCGCTTGGTCTTGCCGGCCAGCCGGAGTCTCTGGACCTCCTTCGGCTGCAAGGGGCGAAACTTTCCCGGCCCTAATCCCCTCAGGGTCAGCGGGCCGATCCGGACCCGGGTTAGTTCCTGCACCGGATGACCCAGCCGGCTCAGCATCCGGCGTATCTGCCGGTTGCGGCCTTCCCGCAGCGCGATTTCCAGCAGGCTGCGCTTGGGGCCGCGGCGCAGGATCTTGACCCGTTCGGCCGTGGCCTTGCCGCTTTCAAAATACATCCCTTTCTTGAGTTGATCCACCTGCTCGGCGGTGATCAAACCGCTGATTTCCGCGACGTAGGTCTTCACCACGCCGTGGCGGGGGTGGGTCAATTGTTCGGTAAGCTCCCCGTCGTTGGTGAGGATCAGCAATCCCCGCGAATCCGTATCCAGACGGCCCACTGGATAGACCCGCTGCTTGACGCCGGTTAAGAGGTCCACCGCCCGCCGCCGGCCCTGCGGATCATAATTGGTGCAGACGACCTTCTTGGGCTTATGCAGCAGGAAATAGACCTTGGGCTCGACATGGAGGCGGCGGCCGGCCACGCGGATGCGATCGCGGGCGGTATCGACCAGGATCGGCAGCTCGGTGCAGACCTTGCCGTTGACCGAGACCAGGCCCTCGCGGATCATCTCCTCGCAATGCCGCCGGGAGGCGACCCCGGCCTGGGCCATCACTTTTTGCAGGCGTTCCATGATCTATCCTTTATAACCGCCACCTTGCCAAACGAGCAGTCTCAGTATGAGACGTCAACATGCCCACCCACCTCGCGTCGATCTAGGGGTGGCTATGCCACCAGCGGGCCTAAGCAGGCCAGTAGGCACTCGCCCGGACCGGTTATCCGCCAGAATCCCCGTTCCATTCGGGGTACCAACAGGGTATCGCCCGGTCGGAAGGCTGCCGTCTGTCGGTCCTGTCGGTCGGTGCCGATGCAACCTTCGCTGCTCAATGATATAACGACAAAAGGGCGGTCGCAGCTTACGTCAAGGGTTTCGGCGGTCGTCGTGGTCAGTTTCGCCACGCTGAAATACTCCATGTCCAGCAGCGTTCGGATACGAAAATTCCGGCGCTCCAGACCCTTCCAGAACTGCCTCGACGGCCCGTCAGCGGGCGGATTATCGGACGTTTTACCGGTATCAACGGGGGCGGTATCGGTATAGTGGATGCTGGCCAGGGCTTCTGGGATATGCAGCTGGCGGCCCTTTCCCGAGGCATCCAGCCGGTCCCAGTCATATAGGCGGTAGGTGGTGTCCGACGGCGTCTGGATCTCGGCCACGATGACGCCGGCCCCGAGGGCGTGGATGGTCCCGGCCGGCAGATAGTGAAAATCGCCGCGCCGGGCCGGATGGACCTTGATCAAATCGGCGAGATTGCCGTCTGTAAGGGCCGTTTCGAGCTGTTGCCGGCCGACGCCGGGCCGCAGGCCCCGGTATATTCGGGCATTCGCCTCAGCGTGCAGGACGTACCAGCATTCGGTCTTTAATCTGGCCCCGGGAAACAAGTTGCAGGCGTCCGCATCGGGATGGACCTGGACGCTGAGATCATCACGGGCGTCCAGGAACTTGATCAGCAGGCCGAAGGGAAAGGCACGTTGCCCGCGGCTGAATCCCAGTTCCGAGCCAAAATGGTCCAGGACCCAGCGGAGAGTCCTTCCCGCCTGGTATCCTTCGGCGATCGTGCTGGTATCTTCGGGCAGATCGGCCAGCTCCCAGCTTTCGCCGATGGGCGTCTCGGCGGGCAGATCCTTCTGGAAGAGCGTTCGCAGATGGTCGGCGCCCCAGATTCGCTGCTTGAATATCGGCCTCAATTTCATCGGATAGCAAGACATACGGTCATTGTAGTTGGCAAAGCGGCAATTGTCCAGTCGCTATCGCGAGGTGCGAATCGCACCCCTAAATCGCCGCGAGGTGCGAATCGCACCCCTAAATCGCCGCGAGGTGCGAATCGCACCCCTAGATCGCCGCGAGGTGCGAATCGCACCCATAGATCGCCGCGAACTCGGTTGGCCAGTTGACGTCTCTTTCTGAGACTGCTTGTTTGGCGAGATTCGATGCTCCCGTTAGTCGCTGCGTTTTGTCAAGAAGCGATTTTCCGTATCCCGGCGGGGGAAAACCGCCCTGGCGGGCCAAAATCCCCTAGGTCCCATAATATATATTATGTTTCATTCGTCGCTTGCCGCGACAGGCAATTCGCCGCGATCACGGTCGGCTCTTCGACCCGACCAAACCCGCGTCGAACACATGATTCATTTCTACTTAGGCCAGATGGAGGTGGCGCATGATTGACTCGGCCGTCTCCTGGGGCTCTTCATCCGGCCCCAGGTCGTGCCAGAACAAATCCGAAAAACCGCGAAACCAGGTCCGCTGGGCCTTGGCCAGGCGGCGGGTGTTGATCTTGATCCGTTCGACGGCCTCCTCCATGTCTATCTTTCCCTGCAAATGCGCGATAATCTCGGCATAGCCGACCGCCTGGGCCGCCTGCGGGCTCAGATCCGCCGGCTCGGCCAGCAGGCCTCTGACCTCGTCGACCAGCCCCGTTTCGATCATGGTCCTAACCCGACGATTGATGCGGCGGGCGGCCTGCTCCTTGTCCCGCCGCAGGCCGATGATCCGCCAGTCGTGCCGGTAGTTGCCGCTGCGAAAATGCCGCTGGAACGACGAGATGGGCCTGCCGGTCAACTCGTACACCTCCAAGGCCCGGACGATGCGTTTGAGATCGTTCGGATGGATCCGTTCGGCGGCCTGCGGGTCCCGCTCGGCCAGCCGGCCGTGGAGCTTGTCCGTGCCGATCTGGAGGGCCTGGTCCCCCAGCCGCCGGCGGATCTCCGGATCGGCGCTGGGCCCTTCAAAGATCCCCTCGATCAGGGCCCGGATGTACATGGCCGTGCCCCCCACCGCTATAACCGGGATCTGTCGCGTTTGCAGATCGTCGATGACCTGATCGGCCAGTTCCACGTAGCGGCCGACACTGAACGGCTCGGACGGCTCCCGGACGTCGATCAGGTGATGCGGGACGGCCTGCCGATGTTCGCGGGCCGGCTTGGCCGTGCCGATATCCATGCGGCGGTACACCTTCATGGAGTCGATGCTGAGGATCTGGCCGGCCAGCCGCCGGGCCAGTTCAAAGGCCACCCGCCCCTTGCCGGTCGCCGTGCAACCCAAAATCAGGATCATCATCATTTTGCCGCCAACGTTGTGCTGTTTGGGCGTGTCTATTGCCTACGTTGAGGCTTTACCGAGGATTGTCCGCTGCGGCCTATCATACCCGCCGGCGAAACGTCCGGTCCATAGGAAAACGCCCCGTTGGATTGGCGTAGGGCAGATGCGCCGTCTCCTGGCGGATCAATGATAATAACAAACGCCCCCGGCTGGTTTTACTTGACAGCCTCAGGCCAGGCAGGCTAGCATGCCTGGGTGGTCGTCCGCCGGAGAGACGAGCCGACTGGGCGTGAAACCCCGAGGAGTATGGATATGACTCGAAACCAGAAGACGACAGGCAGAACGATTCGAAACGGGATCCTGGCGGGCATCGTCATCGCCGCCTTGTACGGGGCCGCCGGATGCCTGAATGTCGATGTAAAGGAGCCGCTGGTCGATTTGGACCGGGGCAGCTCATCGGGTTCCTCGGCCCCGGTCAAGGACCCGGCCCCCGGCGTGCCCGACAGCGACCTGACCCCGCAGCAGCGCCAGCAGCGGGAACTGGCCCGCTGCCAGCAGCTCCTGGAGATCTCCGAGAAGAAATACAAGAAGCTGCGCGAGGAGAACGAGAAGGAAAAGGACCGCCTCGAGGACCAGATCGAGCGCCTGGAAGAGCAGAACGAGGACCTGACCAAGGAGAACCGCAAACTCCGCAAGGACCTCCGCGACTGACGGGTGGCATCGCCACCCCCTGTTCGCCGCGGTCGCTAACCGCGACGGGCAAATTCGCCGCGGGCGCGATGGGCTGTTCGTCGCTCCCGTTGGTCGCTTTGTTTTAGCGAGGTGCGAATCGCACAGATGGATCGTCCGGTGCGGATGCAGGTAAATGGGAACCTGCAATGTCCATAATACCTGCCGGGCACCCTGCAAAACGTCACATGAGATCTATTATGCGGTGTCGCCTGCAGTGATATTTTTTCATTTGGGGCTCTGCCCCAAGCCCCGCCCATTTAACCTCCCCCCTTGGGCGAGGTGCGAATCGCACCCTCAGTATGTCAGTAATTTACTCCGTAATGGAGGCTGCTTGTCTCGCCTATAGGGCAGGTTCAGAATGAACCGTCGCCAAGCCCATCAAGCCCGCGTCGATCAAGGGGTGGCGGTGCCACCTCGCGGCGAATTGCCCGTCGCGGCAAGCGACGCGGCGGCCTTTTCTTCTGCCAGGCGGGCCTGCTCCACGAAGAAGTCGTATGAGGGTTGGCCGGCTGGCTGGATGTCCGGGTTTTTCAGCCAGGGCTCGACCGTCTCCGACCGCAGGCGAAAATGCTGGGCCTGGCCCTGCCAGAACACCGCCAATTCGGCGGTGGTGCGCTGGGCCAGGTCGCCGGCATAGTTGCCGGCCGCCGCCAGATCGGCCGCGCCGGGCAGTTCCGTCGAACGGCCGAGGCGGGCCGCCTGGGCCGCCTGGTCGAAGGCGTCGAGGGCCTCTTCCAGGCAGGCGGCGGGGACCTGGGCCAGTTTGAGGTAGTGCTGCTCGGCGGCCAGGAATTCGGCGAATACGTCAACAATCTTCTCCCGCAGCACCTGCTGGTCGGCCTGGGCCGCTTCGATCTGACTCTGGAGTTCGGCCCGGTTCGTCGGGTTACTCAATTCGGCCAGTGTCGCCTCGATCCGGGCGATGGTCCCGGCGAGCTGCTCCCGCTGCAACTGGATGTAATCGCAATAGTCCTGCACATTTTTCTGGGCATTTTCCGCCCGGTCCGCCTGAGCCTCGTGGTAGATGCTGCCGTGGACCTGGCTGGCCCCCTGGCCGTAGCCGAGGCGCTGTTCGTAGGCCTGCTGGAGCAGATCGTAATATTCCTCGTTTTGACGGGGCCGTTGCTTGAGCGACTCCTCGGCCTGATCCAGCAGTTGCAGGTGCTTCTTCTCCAGCTCACCGGCCAGGCGGCGCTGCTCGCTGACGATCTGGATCAACCGCTCCTTTTCCTGTACCCGCTGCTGCAGGTCCTGGTCCAGTTGGGCGAGCTGCTTGCGCAGGGCGTCGCTGCCGTTATCCAGGCGGGCGGTCAACTGCTCGATTTTTTCCTGGGGATTCTGGCCCTGCAGTTGCTCGGTAAAGATCTTCTGATACGTCAGGCTGGTCAGCAGTCCGGTAAGCTGCACCTGGAGCTCGTCGCCCCGCCGGGCCTGTTGGTGGAAGGCGAACAGGTTGTCATGCTGCTGGATCAGGGCGAGGGTCCCCCGCAGCAGTTCCGGCCCGATCTGGGCCGGCGGCACATCGGCCTGCTGGGCCTGCCGGATGCTTTCCTGGAGGACCTGCCGGGCCTTGTCCAGGCGCTGTTGGTTATGGGCGGCCGCCAGCGAGTCGATCTGGTCCTGCTGGCTGGCGATCCAGCGGTTCAGGTCCATGATCTGGGCGCTGATTTGCGGCAGGAGTTCTCTCTGGCCGGCCTGATAGGGCGCGGTCGGCTTGCCGACTTGGGCGGCCGCTTTCTTTTCCTCGATCAGCTTGTTGACAGCGTCCAGCTTTTTCTGGACGGCCTCGTCGATCTCGGCCAGTTTTTCCTGGTATTGCCGGACGGCCTCCGGGCCCTGGAGGCGATCCTGGATCTGCTGGGCCACCCGCTGGCGCTGGACGTCCGTATTCGCCTGGCCGGCGGCGGCAATCTCCGCGTCGGTCAGGGCCAGCGATTGCTCGGTCCCCCGCAGCAGCCGGCCGGCCTGGTCCACCGCCTGCTGGGAATCCCGGCTGGCGGCGGACTGGGACGAATCCTTGCATCCGCCGGCCAGCAGCAGGCCCAAACCGATGGCCCAAGCCGCCAGGTGGCCGCACGGAAGCCCTGCTCGCGTCGTTGCATGCGACATAGGTCCGTTTCCTTTCTTCGCAAGGGTTGCCTTACGCTGTCCGCCCCCCGGTAACGTATTGTTTCTACCTGGGTTAGCCGGTTTTGTCAATGGCGATTCCGGTGGAAGCCGTCGGTGGCCCCTGGCGGGATTGTTGATGTAAATAACTTGATATTAAACATTTACAAAACACGCCACCACGGCCTTGTTCCCCGGATTTTTCAAAATCGCTTGACAGGCCCCTAACGACCGCTAGTATTCGATGGATACGTCAGACCAAGGGAGCAAGCGGCCCCGGGAAGGGATTATCATGTCAGCAAAGGTTGCCGTACTGATTCCGGCGGCCGGTTCCAGCCGGCGGTTTCCGGGCAAGACCAAGAAGCAGTTTTCGGATATCGACGGCCGGGCCGTCTTTCTCCGCACGGTGGAGCTCTTCGCCGGGCGGGACGACGTCGCCCAGATCGTCATGGCCATCCCGGCCGCCGACGAAGAGCTCTTCAAGATCAAATGGGAGGCCAGCCTGGCCTTCCACGGCGTGCGGGTGATTCACGGCGGCGCCGAGCGACACGAAACCGTCGCCCGGCTGCTCGACGAGGTGAAAGACGACGCCGATCTGATCGCCCTGCACGATGCCGTGCGGCCCTGCGTGACCAAGGAGCAGATCGACGCGGTCTTTCAGGCCGCCGCCGAGAGCGGCGCCGCGATACTCGCCAGCCCGCTGGTCGGCACGATCAAGCGGGTCGGGCCGGATCAAACCATCCTCCAGACCATCGACCGCAACGGCCTCTGGGAGGCGCAGACCCCCCAGGTCTTCCGTCCCGAGATCATCCGCCGGGCCCACGCCCAGGCAAACAAGATCAAGGGCGAGATCACCGACGACGCCCAGATCGTCGAGGCGTTGAACATCCCGGTCCGCATCGTCGCGGCCACCGCCGGCAACATTAAGATCACCACCAGCGAGGATCTCGTCATCGCCGCCGCGATCCTCAAGGCCCGGCCCAAGCCGAAACCGAAGGGCCCGGCCGGGCCCTGGGCCGCCGAGCAGGGTTGGTAGGATTTTCTCCGGCGATCACGCCGGTTGGCGATGCCCGCGGTGCCAATGTCTGATGCTTTTTGCACGGATATGTCATGATCCAGGCCATCAAAGATCTCCATCCGGTGTTGCAGGC
>JAFGFX010000068.1 GCA_016930855.1 Sedimentisphaerales bacterium
CGGACGATGTGATCGTCATCAACCTGAGCGGCCGGGGCGACAAGGACGTGGAGTCCTTCATGAAGTATCGGCCCGCCGCGTCCGCCGGCGCCTTACCATCCGGTTGATTGCCTATGAAGACATATGCCGACGTATTCGCGAACGCCAAGCGGACCGTGTTGATCCCGTTTTTCGTCCTGGGCGATCCCGACGAGGCCCAGTCGCTGGACTACATCCGCGCGGCGATCGACGCCGGGGCGGATATCCTGGAGCTGGGGATCCCCTTCAGCGATCCGATCGCCGACGGCCCGACGATTCAAAAGGCGGACATCCGCGCCCTGGACGCCGGCATGACCTGCCGGCGGGCCCTGGCGATGATCCGCCGGATCAAGGAGATCCGCGACATCCCCATCGGGTTGCTGATGTATTACAACCTGATCTGGCATTACGGGCCGGAGGCGTTCTATCGCGATGCGGCGGCGGCGGGCGTCAACAGCGTCCTGGTGGCGGACCTGTGCGTCGATGACGCCGGGGAGGTCGAGCCGCTCATCGAGGCCAACCATCTCGAGTCGGTGTACATGGTCACGCCCAACACCTCCGCCCAGAGGCGGGCTAAAATCGCCCAGTTGTGCCGGGGATTCATCTATACGGTCTCGGTCCTGGGCGTCACGGGGGCGCGGACCGAGCTCGGCACCCAGATCAAACCGCTGGTCAAGTCCCTCAAGGCCCAGACGCAGGTGCCGGTCTGCGTGGGCTTCGGGGTCAGCCGGGCGGAGCACGCCCGCGAGCTGGCCGCCGCCGGGGCCGACGGCGTGATTGTCGGTTCGGCGCTGGTCCAGATCATCGAGAAGAACCTCACCAATCCCTCGGCCGGCCGGGTGGAGCTGACCGAGTTGCTCGGCAGCCTGAAAGAGGCCCTGGAGGCTCGGCCGCTCTAGCCCTTGCCCGAAAGACCTGACCAGCCCTTCCGGTGGATTTCGCTTATCCGGGCCGGTCGGATACGTGTAACCATTTTAATTTGAATCACTTACGACGTCTTTGGGTCTGTGGAAAAAAGACTTGCCAAACGCCGGATAATCGCCATAATATTGTCCTTTTGCCTTTAAAGGAGATCAGCACTATGTATGCGATAATCGATGACGGCGGCAAGCAATACAAGGTGGAGCCGGGCCAGAGCCTCTGCGTGGAGTTGCGGGAGTTGGGCGAGGACGCCGGGCAGTTGGAATTTCCCCACGTGTTATTTTACCAGGACGGCGAAACCACGCTGGTCGGCACGCCCCGCGTCGAGGGGGCCAAGGTCCTGGCCAAGGTCAGCGGCGAGGCCTTCGGGCCCAAGGTGTATCCCATGCAGTTTCGCCGCCGCAAGGATTCCCGCCGCCGCATCGGCCATCGGCAAAAATACCTGCAAGTCGAGATCACCGAGATCCAAAAGGGCGGCTGACGAGTGGAAGGTATACGGCCTTAACCGGGCGGTTGGATGTCTTTATTGCCGGCAGCAATGGAAATAAACGGCGTCTGATTTGTTCTCGATACCCGAATCAGCCGCAAGCGAGTTATCATCCTCTGTAGGGGTATGGATGGACGTGGAGCCCGACGGGCCGCAGACGGCGGCCGTCGGGCCCTTTTTTTTTGGGGGGGCTTTGCCGTTCTGTCGCCGGGCGAAAGGCGGAACAGGCCGGCGGCCGTCCCGGCCCCGATCCCCGCGGCCCGGATAGGGCCCTTGGCCTGTCGGCCGGGTGCGAAAAACCGGATTTTCGACGCGGCAAGGCCGGATTTCCTTTGCGTTGACACGCACCGCCGTTAGGATAGGTAAAACGCAAGCGGGCAAGGGAGTGCACCCGTATGGATATGTTACTGCTGGAAACGCAGGAGCTCATCAAGCGCTATTCCGGCCGGACGGTGGTGGACCGCGTCTCCATCGAGGTCCAGGAACGGCAGATCGTCGGCCTGCTTGGCCGCAACGGGGCCGGCAAGACCACCTCCTTTCGCATGATCATCGGCATGATCGCCCCGGACGGCGGCAAGGTGATCTTCGAGGGCCGCGACGTCTCCCGGATGGCCATGTATCAGCGGGCCCGGCACGGGATGGGGTACCTCTCGCAGGAGCCCAGCGTCTTTCAGCGGCTCAGCGTCGAGCAGAATCTGCTGGCGATCCTGGAGACGATGAGCCTGACCCGGCGGGACCGGCACCGGCGGGCCAACGAGCTGATCGAGCAGTTCGGCCTGCAAACGGTCCGCAGGCAGCACGGCCGCCTGCTCAGCGGCGGCGAGCGGCGCAAGCTGGAAATCGCCCGCGCCCTGGTGACCAATCCCTCCCTGATCCTGCTGGACGAGCCCTTCAGCGGCGTCGATCCCATCGCGGTCCAGGACCTGCAGGTCGAGATCCGCCAGCTCCAGGAAAAGGGCATCAGCATCCTGATCACCGATCACAACGTGGAACGCACGCTGGAGGTGGTGGACCAGGCCTATATCATCAACGAGGGCAAGGTGCTCAGCTGCGGCGCGCCGCGGGAGCTGATCAACAATCCGCTGGTGCGCAAGGCCTATCTGGGCAGCACCTTTCGCGGCGACGAGTTTGACGGCAATTAAGGGCGACCAACGAAATGAAGGCAAATTAGCCCCACCCGGGCGACCGAATGTCTCGGTCGCTCATGAGGCTGGAAGTTGAAAGACCATGTGGCAGAAGGTCTTTGGATACCTGCAATATTTATTCAACACCTACCGCCTGGTGCCGGTGCTGCTGGAGCTGCTGTTGATCGGGTTCGTGGTCTACTCGGTCATCCGCTTCCTGCGGGGCACCGGCGGGGAGAAGCTCTTCAAGGGGATCGTGTTCCTGCTGCTGGGGTTCTGGCTGGTCGGCATGCTGACCCGCTCGCTGGACCTGGAGCGGATCGATTTCCTGTTCGAATACTTCCTGGTCGGCGTGCTGGTGGTCGCGACGATCGCCTTCCAGCCCGAGCTGCGGCGCGGCCTGATGCGCCTGGGAGGCACGCGCTTCGGCCGCACGAACCTGCCCCAGACCGAGCAGGTCATCGAGAAGATCGTCGACGCGGCCGCCACCCTGAGCCGCACCCAGATCGGCGCCCTGATCGCCGTCGAACGGGAGGTCGGCCTGGGCGACTGGGTGGCCGCCGGCGTGCCCATCGACGCCCAGGTGACCGCGGAACTGCTCAACACCATCTTCTGGCCCGGCTCGCCCCTGCATGACATGGGCGTGGTGATCCGCCAGGACCGCATCGCGGCGGCCGGCGTCCAGTTTCCCCTGGCCGAGCACGGCGAGTACGACCGCCTGCTGGGTTCGCGGCATCGGGCCGCCATCGGCCTGAGCAATCAGACCGACGCCGTGGTCATCGTGCTCAGCGAGGAGACCGGCAATATCGGCCTGGCGATCCAGGGCAAGCTCAACCGCTTTTTGACCCTGGAGCAGTTGCGGCGGCAATTATTCGAATCCCTGCTGCCGCGGACCGATCGGCAGGCGGAGCGGTTCTTTCTGGCCCGCTGGCTGCGGCGCCAGAACCAGGCGCCCGGCGCCGTCGGCGCCGAGGGGCCGGCTCGTCCACGGCCCGCCGGCCCCTCGGTCCCGCCCGTATCCAAGGAGAAACATCGAGAATGACCGGCCGGATCCGAACCGCTATCGCCGTGGTCATCTTCAGCGCCCTGATCTGGGTGTTTGCTGAGCGGGCCGTAATTAAGACGGCCGTGGTGGAGGTGCAGGTCTCGCTCTATACCACCCGGCCGGACCGCCTGGTGCAGTTTCTGGACACCCAGGGACAACCCAGCGACCGCACCGTCCAGCGGGTGCGGATCGAGGTCGAGGGGCCCGCCGGCCGCATCCAGCAGATCAACGAGGGCAAGTTGACCCCCCGGATCGTCCGCCGGGACATCAACACGCTGGGCTTCGCCGAATTCGCCGATGCCGAATACCACGACTTTACCCCCCGGGTCCTGGACCTGCTGACCGGCCGGGTGGTGTTCGAGGAGGCCAATGCCTACCTGGTGGCCCGCGAGGCCAAGCCGCCGGTCCTGCAGCTGCGGATCCGCAAGCTGACGCCCGTGAACCTCGATGTCGTGGTGTACGATGAATACGGCACCCGCCGGCTGCCGATCGAGCAGATCGAACCGGCCCGGGTCCGCTGCTTTGTCGCCAACGGCTCGCCCCCGGCGGCCCAGGTCAACCTGACCGCCGCCCAGCAGCGCCAGGCCACCCAAAAAGCGATCACCGTCAAGGCCCAGATCCCCGGTCTGGCCAATCCCAGCCAGGTGGAGGTGCAGATCAAGCTCGCCCCGGAGGGCAGTTCCTGGCCGGTCGAGGAGATCGCCCGGCCGCGGATCGGGATCTGCAAGCCCGGCCTGCTGGAAGGAAAATACCGGGTGGTCCCCGAGGACCTGGACGCCAAACTGGAGGCCTATGCCCCCATCCGTTTTCAGGGGCCGCCCAGCGCCCTGGCCGAATACAAGAACGCCAGCTATCATCTCCTGCTGGAGGTCAAGGAGGAGGACCTCAACAGCCCCAGCCCGGCCCGGCCGCTGCGCTATTACCTGCCGCCCGGCGAGAGCTCCATCCAGATCATCAAGCCGGTCAGCGAGCCGGTGCGGTTCCGCCTGGAAAAGATCGAACCCTAACCCGGCCACATTTCTGGGAAGCCCTTGGTTTTACGCGGTTGGTTTTCTCGCCTTTTTCGCTCGGATCTGACACCGTCTCGGCCTGTAACCATTTATGCCCGCGAAAGATAGGTTCCGCGGCAAATGCGGGTAAAGCATCGGGTCGGTCATGTCCGATAAATAGAATGACGGTATGGCCGTACACGGACCGCGCCCGGGCCGCAGGGACCGGCTCGGGCGATCGTTGCAGGAGTCGAAGCGCATGGCCGATGTACTTGATCAAGATGAGGTGGATGCCCTGTTGCAGGCCGTCGCCGGCGGTCAGGAGGCCGAAGATGCCGAGGAAGGCCCATCGCGGAAGACCGAGGCCCGTCCGCCCAAGCACACCGAGGTGAACACCTACGATTTCAAACGCCCCGAACGGGTCAGCAAGGATCAGATGCGGGCCTTCGAGGGTCTCCACGATCGCTTCGCCCGCAACCTGGGCGCGGCCCTGAGCGGGTACCTGCGGACCATCATCGAGGTGAAGATCCGCAGCACCGAGCAGTTGACCTACGCGGAATTCACCTATTCGCTGCCCACGCCGACCTCCTTTTCCCTGCTGAGCTGCTCGCCCCTGGAGGGCCAGATCTGCATGGAGATCAGCCCCCTGATCATCTACCCGATCATCGACCGCATGCTGGGCGGCAGCAACGCCGAACTGTACATCCCCCAGCGGCCGCTGACCCAGATCGAGCAGCGGCTGGCCAACCGCATCATCGATCGGGCCCTGACCGCCCTGGAGGAGGCCTGGAACAACATCGCCGACGTCGAGTTCGAGGTGGTCCAGAACGAGTCCAATCCGCAGCTGGTCCAGATCGTCGCCCCCAACGAGGTGGTCATCGTGATCGGGCTGGAGATCAAGATGGGCAACCGCGCCGGCTCTATGAGCCTGTGCATCCCCTTCAACGTCATCGAGCCGGTGATGCACCGTCTGACCAGCGAGGACTGGTTCAATTACCGCAAGAAGAGCGACCAGGAGGACCAGACCCACCGCGTGCTGGAGAACATGGCCGATGCCCGGCTCAAGCTGCGGGCCTACCTGGGCCAGAGCGCCATCAAGGTCCGCGACCTGCTGGCCCTGGAGGTCGGCGACGTCATCAAGATCCCCAAGGAGGCCGACAGCGATCTGATTCTGCAGATCGAGGGCAGGAGCAAGTTCGCCGGCCGCATCGGCCAGTTCCGCGGCCACAAGGCCTTCAAGATCACCCGCCCGGCCAAACCGGGCGAAAAGATCTAGCCCGCCTGTCTGAACGGGTTCAGGGAACGGATCGCGGAACATCAATGTATTTCATGGGTGCTGTCATTCCCGCGAAGGCGGGAATCCAGAAGTCAGGTTGCGGGGTTTTGTTAG
>JAFGFX010000369.1 GCA_016930855.1 Sedimentisphaerales bacterium
GCGGCGGCAACATCACCTTGGCAACGCCCGGCGACGGGAGTCGCACCCTAACGGTCACCTCCGCCGCGGGCCAGGATGTGCGCGGATTGATGGTCTGGTAACACTATATCCTGATCTTCACGCAGACCTTGCGGATGGTCCGGGGCGCGTCGACGCTGCCGCCGGGACGATGGCCGTCGCCCGGTCCGTAGAGAACGAACCGGCCCGGCGTGAGGACAAGACTCGAGTATTCTTTGGGCTCGGGAAAGAATTGGACGTCCTTTTGGCGGTCATAGTCCGCCAGCGGCTCGAGCGCCAGGCCGTCGAGCAGGACGACATCGTGCCGCTCGGCCCCCTCCAGAACCATCTGCACATCCACATAACGCCGGTGCGCCTCGAAGGGCCTTTCGCCATCCGGACTCGTGGCGAGGCTCTGGACGATCGCGAAGACGTCCTCGCCGTCAATCGGGTATCGGCCGTCCGGCCGCGCCGGATCGAACGTCCGGGCGAACCGCACGGCCTCCGGCAAGGGGACCGCCAGATGCCCATACGCCTCGACATTCTCTGCGCTATCGTATATCATCACACAGTGGGGACCGTACGCCTCTGATCCTGGCCGTCGTTGCCACCGCAAACATCCGATCCCATAAAAGCGGCGCCGAGCCGCCCCGGCGGCGGGTTATTTCTTTTTGGCGGCGCGATGGCGGAGGTAGGCGGCGATAAAGTCGTCGATCTCGCCGTCAAGGATCTGCTGGGGGTTGCCCACCTGGTGGTCGGTGCGGTGGTCCTTGACCATCTGGTAGGGCTGGAGGACATAGGAGCGGATCTGGTTGCCCCAGGCAATTTCGCCCTTCTCGCCGTAGATCTTGGCCAGCTCGGCGTCTCGCTTCTGCTGCTCCAGTCGCTCGATCTTGGCCTTGAGCAGCGCCAGGGCCAAGGCCCGGTTCTGGTGCTGGGAGCGCTCCGAGACGCAGTCCACCACGATGCCGGTGGGCTTGTGTCGAACCCGCACGGCGGTGGCGACCTTGTTGACGTTCTGGCCGCCGGCGCCGCTGGCCTTGCAGTAGAATTCCATCTCGATCTCCGCCGGGGTGATCTCGACGGCCGACTGCTCGCCGTGATCGGGCAGGACGTCCACGGCGGCGAAGCTGGTATGCCGCCGCTTGTTGGCGTCGAAGGGGCTGATCCGCACCAGCCGATGGACCCCCATCTCGCAGGACAGGTACCCGTAGGCATATGGCCCCCGGACCCGCAGGGTGACCGAGCGGATGCCGGCCTCCTCGCCGGCGGTCAGGCTGATCTCCTCGTATTTGTAGCCGTTGCGGTCGAAATAGCGGCAGTACATCCGCAGGAGCATGTTGGCCCAGTCGCAGCTTTCGGTGCCCCCGGCGCCGGCATGCAGACTGAAAAAGCAGTTGCAGGAGTCGTGCTTGCCGTTGAGCAGCAGGGCCAGCTCGATCTTGGCCACCCGCCGCTCGAAGGGATCCAGCGAGCAGGCGACCTCTTGGCGGGTCTGCCGATCGTCCTCGCTCTCGGCCATGTCCCAGAGCAGCTGCAGTTCCTCGCCCTCCCGCCGGGCGTTTTCCACGGGATCGAGAAGGGCCTTGATCTGCTTGAGCTCGTCGATGGTCGTCTGGGCGGATTCGGGATTGTCCCAGAATCCGGACCGGCCCATCCGCCGCTCCAGTTCGTCCCGCTGCCCCTTGCGGGCCGGGATGTCCAGGGAATCACAGATTTTCCGGATTCGACCGTTCAAATCAGACAACAAAACCGGTACCTTTTCGATATCCGCCACGTGCCGCTCCGCGTCAACCAAAGGCGACCGATCCGCCGCCGGCCGGATTGACGCCGTCATCGGCCGAGAGGGACCCGCCGCAGGGGTGTGCTAACCATATACAAAAAGGGTATTTTATGGCATGCCGCCGGCCCAGGTCAATCGGGAATCTGCTTGACACCGGCAGGTGAGCCCGCTAGGGTATGGCACGACCGGCCCGGCGAGGGGGCCGACCGGCAAGTGAATGGACGCCATAAGGACCGCACGGAGCACGGTATGAGACGCAGGGAAATCAAAGGGTCTATCCGGGCAGGAACCTGGCTGCTGGCGCCTCTGGCGATCCTGGCGGCCGTTTCCGCCGCCGGCGGCGCCAGCCGGGCGGAAATCGACCGAATTCGCAACCTGAGCGTACTGACCGAGGATCACCTGAACTTGATCAATCAGTTCGTCGAGGAGCAATTCCGCCTCCTGGCCGCCGTCACGGATGCCGCGGCCGCTTCGGAAGTCACCAAGGACCTGGCCGAGACGGCCCAAAGCAGCACGCGGGAAACCGCCACCCAGCGGTCCTATTCGGATCGTTACAGCCGGGCTGTGAAAAACGCCTACGGCCCGATCTATCAGCGGAGCCTGCAAATGCGCCAGGATCCCGATGAATCGGTCCAGAATCTCGGGATGCAGATGGCGCTGGCGACCGGGGTGATCCTGGCCGCGGCGGACAATCCCGTGCTGATCGACGATCTGGCGGCCCTGTTGAAGGACCCTGCCGAAATCGTCCGCTACTGGGCGGCCAAGGGACTGGCCCAAACCGAGGTGCTGGGTTTCCTGGCCAACGAGGAGAACGCCAACCTCGCCACGACGGTGCTGACCGCCCTGGATCAGGCGGCAGACCAATCAGACAGCGGCGCGACGCTGGCGCAGATCGCCATGGCGGCCGACCTCTTGAATGCCAATCGCAGCGTTGAGCTGATCGACAAGTGCCTGCGGAAGCGGATGGATCAGTATCGCGGCTGGACCGTCCAGGAAGAATGGACCGACATGGAACTGATCACCTACGTGGTGACCGTGGCCGGTCAGGAAGCGATTTACCGCCAACCCGAACTGCGGAATCGCCTGATCCTCGGCGTGGTCGAACTCTATCATGCCGCGTATGAACGCTATCGAATCGGACTGCACTTCAAGACGGACGACACGACCGTGGATCTGTTGAACGAACAAAGCCAGTCCGCCCTGGAAACCATCCTGATCGAAGGCGAGCGACTGCTGATCAATCTGGCCACCCGGGAGATCCCGCCGCCGGGTTCGCGGTTTCAGGCCGCGCTCAAGGAGCCGACTCCGAAACGCCTGTCCACCGCCTACGACCTGCTGCTCAGTAAAACCGGCGCGGTCAACCGGGCCTTCCAGATTTACAGTGAGAATTACAGTCTCAATCCCTTCCCGAATCCTCCGCCCAAAATCATCGAGCGGGCGTTGAATCTACAGACGTTGGAAAAGAACCTGATCACCGGCGAATAGCCGCTGGCCGGCGGTTTTGGGCACCGGCGCGCCGCGTGGGAAATGTCCCCGGGCTCAAGCGCTTGGGGGCTTGGCCCCTGGCTTTGCCGGCACCAAGACCCCATCGAGACGGGATGCCGCCGAAGTGATGGTCTGGGGCGGGCCCCTTGGGAACTTTGAAACTATAGACCGATTCGTCGCATGAAGCGCGTACTGACGGTACTGCTGATCGTTTTGGGCATCCTGCTGATCGGCCTGCTGGCCTGTTACCAATCCCCCCCGCCGCGGGCCTACCTGGTCTACGCCCTGGGCGACTCCATCGAGACCCTCGATCCGGCCCAGATGTCCTGGCACGACGAAAACCAGTTGGCCATCGCCCTCTGGGAAGGGCTGGTCAGTTATCATCCCCAAACCCTCGAACCGGTCGAGGCCGTGGCCTACCTGCCGCCCCAGATTAGCGCCGACCGGCGGGTCTATACCTTTGGCCTGCGGCCCGAGGCCCGCTGGTCGAACGGCGATCCGGTGACGGCGGCCGATTTCGTCCGCGGCTGGCGGCGGGCGATCGAGCCGGGCACCGCCAAGGATTATAAGTTCTTTCTGCTGGACAACATCGAGGGGGCAAAGGACTACTACCAATGGCGCAGCCGGGCGGTCCGCCTCCTGACGATCCTGCGGGATCTGCAACAGGATAAAGCGATTCCGCCGGCGGACTGGCAATGGCTGGACGATCAGCTCGATCCGGACGGACGGACGGACGACTCCTGGTCCGATCTGGCCGACCGCATCCGCCAGGAGCACCTGGAGCAGATGGATCAGCACTTTGCCCGCGTCGGAATCGAGGTAGTAGACCCCCATCGGCTGCGGGTGACACTGACCCGCCCGGTCAGCTACATGCTGAGCCTGTTCGCCTGGGTGACCTTCATGCCGGCGCACCGGTCCGTGGAGTTGCTGCGGGAGGATGATCCGGCACTCAGCGATCTGACTCTTTGCAGCTATGACTCGCAATGGACCAAGCCCGACTACCATCACAAGGGCTATCCCGGCCTGATCACCAACGGGCCGTTCTACCTGGCCGACTGGCAATTCAAACGGCACCTGCTCTTAAAGAAAAATCCCCATTACTGGGATCGCGACCGCGTGCCCGCCGAAAGCATCATGGCCCGGATCATCCTGGAGAAGAACACCGCCTGGCTCAGCTACGAGCGGGGCGAAGTCGATTGGCTGGACTACGTGAGCAACCTGGATTTCGCCCCCACGCTGGTCGAGCAGGCCCGGCGGCACCGGCGAGACGACATCCATGTCTGCCCGTCGTTCGCCACCTATTTTTACAACTTCAACTGCCGGAGCCGACGGCCGGACGGCTCGCCCAATCCCTTTTCCGATTGGCGGGTGCGGATGGCCTTCAGCCTGGCGGTGGATAAGGAAGCGATCATCAAAAACGTGCGGAAGATCGACACCCCCGTCGCCCATCACATCATCCCGCCGGACAGCATCGCCGGCTATTCCAGCCCGCCGGCGCCCTCGTACGATCCGGCCCGGGCGCGGCGGCTGCTGGCCGAGGCCGGCTATCCCGGCGGGCAGGGGCTCGGCACCGTCGAGATCCTCTACAA
>JAFGFX010000370.1 GCA_016930855.1 Sedimentisphaerales bacterium
GTGTCTGAAATAACATAAGCCTCTGCCAACAGAGCACATAGGATTGATCGCCATGATCTTGCCATCAACTTTTTTCGATAAGAACCATAATTATATATAGAGAGGGAACAACCCGGCAGGAGCATGGCAGCGACATACGTTTGAGAGAGTGGAACGCCATGAAAACGACACGACGAATCGAGGCCTTTACCCTGATCGAGCTGCTGGTGGTGATCGCCATCATCGCCGTGCTGCTGACCATCCTGGCCCCGGCGCTGCAGAAGGCCAAGCAGCAGGCCCAAAAAACCAAGTGCGCCGCCCACCTGCACCAGATCGCCGTCGCCTTCGAGATGTACGAATCCAATTACAACTACCGGCGCTTTGCCGTGCGCAACAACGCCGCCGACACGAACCTGTACTGGATGGGCAAGCTGGCCGATTACGTCGGCGACCAGGACTACGGCAAGCAATTCCAAATGGGGGAAACGATCCAGATCCTGCTGTGCCCCTCGGCGCCGGCGGCCAAGTTCGTCGACAACGATCCCGACCGGCAGAACCCCTCGGGCCAGTGGGGCATGAGCGATCGGCCCTGGGAATGGGAGCGGGCCAATAACATGTCCACCCTGGGCGGCTATACGGTCAACGGCTGGGTGGTCTATGACTGGATGTACGACCAATCCGACGGCATGAAGGACTACATGTTCCGGGGCTGGGACAACGTCCGGCCGGAGGTCCCGCTGTTCGGCGACGGGCTCTGGACCATCGGCTGGCCCCGGGGCACCGATCCGGCGCCGCCGGATTTGACCGGCGAGGACGCCAGCGGCCTGGACTCCTGGGACACCAACATGCGGCGCTTCTGCATCCGCCGCCATGACAAACAGGTGAACATGATCTTCAAGGACTCCCACGCCGAAGCGGTCGATCTGGCCGATCTGTGGAAATTGCCCTGGCACCAAGACTACGAGTATCGCCAGACGCCCATCCAACTGCCGTTGAACTAAACAGAGCCGGCTCCCCAGGCCACGGCTGCGGCCGAGGTTCCTTTTCACCAAAGCAGGGTGTGTTTTTGAGCGGGCGGGTGCATCTACAGAGGCCAGATGAAACATCACGCACTGATATCCTTTCTCATCCTGGTGTCCTGGGGCTTATCTGTGAGGGGGCAGGTAATCTACGAAGATGATTTCAACGGTCCCGCCGCCGTTGAATTGAACGGCCTACCGCCGGACATCGACGCCAACGGCGGGACAAACACCTGGATCGCCCACAGCAGTTGGCGGGCCGACGGCACGCCGGGGCCCTACAGCTCGGCGACGCTGCCCTTCGCGGCCGCGGCCGGCAGGGTGTATCGCCTCTCGGCGCGGTTGGCAAACGTGGTGGGCGACAAGGACTGGCTGGCGGTGGGGTTTGCCGCCGGATCCAGCACCGAGCAATCGAACGAGGCCCGCTTCATCACCGGGGCCACCGCCGGCCAGCCCTGGATGCTGAGGCGGGGGGACAGCACCACGCTGGACGACCAGACCTTCGCCGGGCCCGGCACCCAAAACGGCCAGGACATCGCCGAGACCCTCGACCGCTCGTCGGACGTGGATTTCTGCCTGATCCTCGATACGCGCTCCGATCATTGGCGGGCGCTCTGGTATCAAAAACGGTCCGACGAGGCCGACTACCAGCTCGTGCGCCAGTTCACCTACGCGAGCAATCCCGCCATCGCCGCGGTGGGATTGGCCTGCGCCAACACCGGGACGACGGGACGGATCGAACGGTTTCGGCTCGAGGAACCGGCCGATACCCTGCGCATCCTCGCCGGCGGGCAACCGGCCGATATCGCGGTCCGCCAGGGCGAGACCGCGACGTTCCAGGTGACCTTCACCAGCGATAGTACCCCATCGGCAACCTGGTATCGGCGGGAATCAACCGGCGATGCGCCGCTGAATCCGGCCGATCCGAATATCCTGGCGACCGTCGAGTACGACAACCAGGCGGATTCCTATACCGCCCGGTTGGCCATACAGCAGGCGAACCGCCGGCACGAGGGGCAATACCACTGCCGTATCGAAAACGAGTCGCCGTTCTCCCTGTCGTCGGATACGGCCCGCCTGCGGGTCCTGCGCCTGGTGGCCCACTGGAGCCTGGACCAAACCGACTTTGACGGCGCCTATCGCGACGCCGTCCAGGGCCTCCGTGCCCAGCCGGCGGGCACGCCGATATTTGCCGCCGGGCCCCGCAGCGAACCGGCCGGCGCGGTCCGGATCACCCCCGCCGGCGGCTGGGCGGCGAGCCAGACGTTCGGGATCGACCCGGCCGAGGGTTTTTCCATCTGTCTCTGGGCACGGGCCAACAGCGCCGAACCGGGCGATCAGGATTTGCTGGTGGAGTCGGACCAGTCGGGCTACGTGGTGGCCGGCGGCGTCCGTACCGGCGGTTTCTGGCAGCACATCTGTTTGACCTATGAAAACGACCGGGCGGCGATATATATCAACGGCCGACTCCGGCTCAGCCAGCCGGTCCAGTTTCCGGCGGCCTTCGAGGCGGCCCTGGAGATCGCCAACACCCAGGCCCAACGGATATTCGACGGCACGATCGACGATATCCGCATCTACAACTACGCCCTGGATGCGACCCAGATCCAGCCCCTGGCGACCGGCCGGGCAAACTGCACTCAAGAGTATGCCTCCCGATTCGACGTGTCCGGCCCCTGGAACCTGCCGGACTGTACTGTGAACGTATACGACCTGGCGGAACTATCCCGCGCGTGGCTCTCCTGCGGCCGGTATCCGCACTGCGATTGAGGCGACAACGGGCAAACGGATTATCAGGCTCTCATCGGAAAAAGTTGATGGTATGATTGTGGCGATCAATCATATGTGCTCTGTTGGCAGAGGCTTATGTTATTTCAGACAC
>JAFGFX010000371.1 GCA_016930855.1 Sedimentisphaerales bacterium
CTGTCTCCCCAAGTCGCCGGCATTTGTACGTAAGCCGATCGGTAAGCTGTCTCCCCAAGTCGCCGGCATTTGTACGTAAGCCGATCGATAAGCTGTCTCCCCAAGTCGCCGGCATTTGTACTTGCATTTATGAGCCGTGCACTCAAGTCGCCCACGAGTTCGGCATAAGGTACTGACGGGGAACTACTTTCGCAAATGAATAGTTTCCTTAATCAGCAAATACATCATCCCGGTGAACCCGATGGCAAATCCCGTGATCATCAGCCAGGGCCCGGAATGCCCCAATTTCTGGTCGGCCTTGTAGCCGGCAAAGGAAAAAATCCCCAAGACGCCGGCGAACTCAAAGCCATATCCCAGCCAACGGAGCGGCTTGGCATTGCCGTCAGAAGTGTCACGAGACTTCTTGTCGGATGCCGGCATGGCCTGGTGCTTTTTGTAACTGCTTTTGCAGCAAATGGTTTTATCGGTCACGATCCGAAGACACAATGTCTCCATCCACTCGCTTTTTACCATTAACCTCCGGTCCCGACCCGTTGGGGTCCCCGCGGATCAAACTAGCACGTAAGTTCTTGTTCTGTCAAGATATTATCGGATGAAAATGACCGGCCGGTGCAGGTTTTTTCCGGATCCCGACCTCGTTTGTGCATGGATGGGCTGTTACTTGTTGGATCCGATGGATAACCTCGGCCGCCTCGGGTCGCCTCGGGCTCCCCTCGGATCACCGCCGGCCGACGGTTCGGGGCGGCCGGCAGCGAGGAGGCAGTCCGGCCGCCGCCGCTGTTTAGAGATCCATCTGCATGGCGATCTCGTCGCAGTTGTCCTGTTTGGGACAGCGCACGCAATCGGACCAGACCTTGTGGGGCAGGCTGTCCATCGGGATCTGCACGAATCCGACCCGTTCGAAGAATTCCTTTTCCAGTGTCAGGACAAACAGCCGCGGCAGCTTCAGTTGCCGGGCCTGTTGGATCTGACTTTCGATGAGGCCCCTGCCGATCCCCCGGCCCCGGCAATCCGGCCTGACGGCCAGGGACTTGATCTCCGCCAGGTTCCGCCAGTAGATCTGCAGGCCGCAGCAGCCGACGATCTGGGAGTCCTCCTGGCAGACGACGAAATCCCGCAGCGATTCGTACAGGTCCGCCAGCGACCGAAACAGCATCAGCCCCTGCTCGGCATATTCGTTGATCAGATCATGAATCGCCGGGACGTCGTTCACCTGGGCGTTACGGATCAAGGTGTCTCTCCTGGCTAGGGATATATATTCGCCCGCATCGTAGCGGCAATCGGCAGGGGCGACAACGGTAAATTGCTCGACCTTCACCGCTGGCGGCCTATAATGACACGCGGCGGCGGCAGGGCGGCCGCGGCGAAATTCCGGGCCCCTTGCCGCGGCGGCGGCGATTCGGCAGGCGCAAGCGGCCGCCGGCCGGGGCAAACAGTACTGTCTGAGCCGATACATACGCAGTCCCGACGAGAAGGCAATCCCATGCGATTTGTGGTCCAGGAACACCGTCATCACCCAACGAAGGATCCGAACCCGGATCTCCACTGGGACCTGATGCTGGCCGAGGGCGACCACCTGGCGACCTGGCGGGTTCCCGCCGCGCCGGCCCGATGGACGCCGGAGCCGCTGGCCTGCCGGAGGATCGCCGATCACCGCCGCAAATACCTCAGCTATGAGGGCCCGCTGAGCGACGACCGCGGCGCGGTCCAGATCGTCGCGGCGGGAAACTATCGGCCGATACGCATTACGGCCGATCAATGGCATATCCGGCTGGAAAGCGACAGGATTTCCGGTACACTGAACCTGCAAAAAATCCAGGATGACCAATGGCAGTTGTCGTTTCAGGGAGATATCGCATGAACGGGAAACCGCGGATTCGCACCAGGATTCTATCGGCACTTCTGATCGCGGCGGCGCTGCTCTTTCTGACGGGTTGTGGCAGCGGTCCGGCCCGGCCCCTTGGCGACGGACGCAGTCGTCCTGACGGCTTGTCCTCGTCACTGGCCCTGGACCGGCGGCTCGGCGAGATGCCGACCGGACCGGCCGCCGAACGGACCGCCGAGCAGGCCGCCAGCCGGGCCGACAGCGTCCGCCAGCGCAACCGCCGGATCCTGCTGGGCGCCGACAACCTCGGCCGCGTCATCAAGGACGACCTCAAGCAACTGCCCGGCAACCTCTGGCAGGACAGCAAGGACTACATAGTCAGCAGGGAAAACATCGCCATCCTGCTGCTCAGCGGGGCGGCCTCCGGCTATGTCCGGGCCGCTCACGACGATGAGATCGAGGACCATTTCGACGGCCATCACACCTTCGGCCGCGATTTCACGATCGCCCTGGGCGCCATCCCCCTGACCGAGCTGAGCCTGACCGGGACCGGCTACCTGCTGGGGGTGCTCAGTGAGGATCAACACCTCTACCAGGTCGCCCGCAGCATGATCGAGGCCCAGGCCCTCAACGGCGCCTACACCATGGCCCTCAAGCTGATCGCCCAGGACGACAGCCCCAACGGCGAATACTACGCCTGGCCCAGCGGCCATACCTCCATCAGCATGACCTTCGCCGCCGTCATGGACGAGTTCTACGGCCCGCTGGTCGGCCTGCCGCTGTACGGCCTAAGCGGTCTGGTCATGTACGAACGAATGGAGACCGGCGAGCACTGGGCCAGCGACGTCATCTTCGGGGCGGCCATCGGCTATACCGTCGGCAAGACCGTCGCCGGCAAGCACAAACCGCAGATCTTCGGCCTGGATATCGGCCCCTACGTCGAACCGCTCTCCGAGTCCACCGGCATCGGTCTGAGCAAGAGATTCTGACCGACGGCCATGACGGCGGCGTTCATCGGCCGGATATTCCCACCGGCGTTGCCCAAACGCCCCGCGGCCGGCCGGACCGGCCCCGTCCCACCGTCAGGTCAGCTCATAATGTCGGACGGCTTCTCGGCCAGCAGCAACTGCCGGCCAAACGCCTCAGCCAATATACTCTTCTACTCCGCTGGATCATTCTTCCCGGCCGAACGCTTACGGGCGAAGAACTCCTGCAAAATCGCCCGGCAGCCCTCCTCCATGAATCCCGCCACCACCTGCGGACGGTGATTCAGCCGGGCGTCCTCCGTAATCCGATACAGCGTCCGGCACGCACCGGCCTTCGGGTCCGCCGGTCCGTAGACCAACCGGTCGATCCGGGCCAGCACCAGCGCCCCGGCACACATCGGACACGGCTCCAGCGTGACATACATCGTACAGCCCGTCAGCCGCCAGGTGCCCAAGAACGCCGCCGCCTGGGTCAGGGCGATGATCTCGGCATGGGCGGTCGGATCCTGCAGCGTCTCCCGCTGGTTGTGGGCCCGGGCGATGATCCGGTTCTCATGCACAATCACCGCCCCGATCGGCACCTCGTCCGCCGCCGCCGCCGCCTCGGCCTCGGCCAAGGCCGCCTGCATGAACCGGCCCTCGTCCGGCGGCACAATCAGAGATGATCCTTGCGTCATATCCATGGTAATTGGCCCACCATAATGGCAAAAATCGATCCCGTCAATACCACAAAACCACCCATTATCGGACCATATCCCCAACATTTACCCCCCAAGGTGACAACACGATGACACTTCGCAATACTGATATCTTTCATTTCCCCAACAAATCCCTAATAATAACCTTGGTGAGCCAACCACCTTGGGCCGTCCGGGCCAACTAGACAATGGGATCTACTGGGTAGAACAGCCGCATGGGCAATGGGATCTGTCGGGCAGAAGGGCCGTGTGGGTAATGGGGCCAACCGGCTTATAGGGTAAGGGAGTAACCGGGGCCAACCGGGCAATTGGGGCGAATAGGCAATGAGGCCAACTGGCTTGTAGGGTAAGGGAGTAACCGGGGGCAACCGGGCAATTGGGGCGAATAGGCAATGAGGCCAACTGGCTTGTAGGGTAAGGGAGTAACCGGGGCCAACCGGGCAATTGGGGCGAATAGGCAATAAGGCCATCTGGCTTGTAGGGTAAGGGAGTAACCGGGGCCAACCCGGCAAGAGGATCGAATGGACATCGGGGCCGACCAGCCCAACGGGATCAAGGTGAGTTTAGGAACACCTGGCCAACAAGGCCAAACGGGCAGCCGGGATCAAGCGGAACATGATACACAACCGGCCAATAATCCGAAATGAGCCTGGATATGCCGCAGATTCAATCTGAAATATAGTCCGCCCGCCAGTTTAACTGGCGGGCAGAGATAGGAGGAGGGTTATATCAATCGGGAAAATTACTTTGCTCGCGGTCGGTATGGGGAGTGTTTTGGGTGTGTTCGAATGGTGTGACGTTCGCTTTCGTCCCTGGCGACGGGACCGGTCGGGAGACGCCAGGGCGTCTGACGAAGTCAAGACGAATGGCCCAGCCGGGGCGATTCAATGTCTATGGGGATGATTTTGTTGGAGCCTGTAAGGACAAAACGACGCCTGCCATTCGAACATCGAAGTCGGCCTGGCATTCCATGTGGGAGAGAAAACTTGGGCGAGCCTGGCACGGCTGATGGCGTTGTTTGACGGGGGGCAAACAACGCCATAATTTGATCCTCCCGGCGACATGATCACTCCGTCTGGATCAACAACGTGTCCCGATGAGAGCCTGCAAAATTGTGGTGTCGCCTGCGGTGCGTATCGCACTGATAGATCGCCGCGGTCGCTTGCCGCGAC
>JAFGFX010000372.1 GCA_016930855.1 Sedimentisphaerales bacterium
CCCGGTGGCATTGTTTTCGCCGTAGTCCGCTTTCGCCGCCCTCGCCAGGAGAGCCCGCCAGGGCCGTGGGGCGGCGAAAGAAAGGCGGAGGCGAAAACATTTCGCCGGATTTGCGGAGCCGTTCCTTATCACCTTTTTCCGAGTTGATCCGAAAAGAAAAAGGGCCGTCGCTGCGGCGTTTCCATCTTCCGGCGGAAACCTTCCCAACGACAGCCCTTCTCGAGATCATGTTCCCGAGCGGGAATTAGATTCTTACACGTTTTCCGGCACCACGTAGGGTTTGCGGTAGTCGCGGGTCAGCATGCGGTCGGCCTCCTCGTCGCCCACGAATTTCTCCTTGGCGCCGTCGAATATCACCTCGCGGCCGAGGCGATAGGAGATGTTCGCCAGGTGCGGCAGGCAGGTGGACAGGTGTCCGACCTCGACGTCGCAGCTCAGGTCCGACTGCTTGCCGCTGCGCAGCGCGGCGATGAAGTTCTCCAGGTGACCGCCGCCGCCGGGCGAGGTCAGGTTCGTCGGATCGTAGCCGCTGGAGCCCAGGTTCTTGGAGTCCGGGCCGGGCTTGTTGCTGCGGCCGAGGTAGGTCTTCCAGTTGCCGCCGGCGTCGATCTCCATCCAGCCCTCGGTGCCCAGGAAGATCACGCCGATCTTCTGCTCGCTCTCGGGATTGGTGTACAAGCCGCGGGTGCCGAACTCCAGCAGCGTCCCGTCGGCATACTCATAGACGGTGGTCTGCGTGTTCGGGGTTTCCTGCGAGCAGACATCCTGGAACTTGAAGTAGCCGCCGATGGACTTGATCCGCACCGGCTGTTCGTTGGCCTTGTTGAGACCCCAGCGGGCCACGTCAAACTGGTGCGGTCCCTGGTTGCCGGTATCGCCGTTGCCGGTATCCCAGTGCCAGTGCCAGTTGTAATGGAACCGCCCCTCGTTGAAGGGCCGATACGGGGCCGGTCCCAGGAAGATGTCCCAGTGGACCCCCTCGGGAACGGCACTGTCGGGGAACTTGCCGAAGGAATCCCGCGGCTTGAAGCACAGGCCGCGGGCCATATAAATCTTGCCCAGCTTGCCATCGTGCAGCATCTGCATCGCCGCCCGCGTCGTGGTGAACGAGCGGTTCTGGAAGCCCACCTGCACCAGCCGCTGGTACTTGCGGGCGGCCTCCACCATCTTGCGGCCCTCAAAGATGTTGTGACAAGCGGGTTTTTCCACGTAGACGTGCTTGCCGGCCTGACAGGCCCAGATCGTCGCCAGGGCATGCCAATGGTTGGGCACAGCGATCACCGCCGCGTCGATTTCCTTGTCCTCGAACACCTTGCGCATGTCATAATGGGTCTTGGGTTCGTGGCCCTGCTTGTCCTTGATGCTCTTGACCGCCTTGGGCCAGAGCCGCTCGTCGATGTCGCAGATCGTATGGATGCGGACGCCTTCCATGCCGGCCAAATCCTTCATCAAGCCCCCCCCGCGGCCATGAATCCCGACACAAGCCAGGTTGATCTGCTCATTGGCCCCGCGAACCGAGCCGGCCAGGGGAAAGGATAAGGCCGAGGCGGCCGCCACCGTGGCCGTCAATTTGCCGCTGCGCTGTAAAAATTCGCGGCGGGACAGATGTTTGCCGTCCAATTCCATATTGTTTCTCCTTACATAAAAGCCCGAAATTCCCATCACAAAGCTATTGATGCCCGCCCCGTTGCCTCGGCGGGCCAAAGCGAGGATACATGTTGCCGCTCAAAATGTCCGAGTCATTCGTCCCGGCAATGAATCCCTTCGTCTACCTATCAGCAATCCGCTTGGGGATGGAAACACACGTCGCCCCGAGCACTCTCGGCAGGAACCGCCCTGCCGGGGGCCGTTTTCCCTCATCGAACACTCACCGTGCCCAATGCCCCATTTTGAAAAAAATGCCGGTTCTGTCAAGACAAATCCCTCGCCGGCGGATGGCCGTCTGAAGCCTCCAGCGGCTGGCCAAGGCCGGCTGCCGGACGGGAAAATGGTTGTAATTGTCGCTTCCCAAGATGGTTATCCGGCGGATGCTTCGGTCGGACGGCCGTCGTATCACTCGATTTGGCCGGAAATTCGGGATTGACAGGCCCCAGGCCATCTATGAGAATGGACAACCACGGATCTGGGTCGAAAACCCGCGGTCCAGACCGTTTGAATTGAACGATGGGGCCTTCCGAGGCCGGGGAGATCTTGGCATACTTCAACAATTTCAAAATGGGATCCAACCGAAAGAGGCAGGCATGGAAAAGCAAGGTCAACGGAGTCGCAGGGAGTTTTTCAAATGGGCCTCGCTGGGGGCTGCCGCCTCGGCGCTGCCTGACCGGATGCTGACGGCCCAGGCGCCGAGCGCCGCCGGCCGGAATGAAACGGCCGTGGGGACGGATACGGCCGCCCGGCGCCAGGCGATGGCGCGACTGGACCTGGGCGTGGCATCCTACACCTTCCGCAAGTGGAAACTGCCGGAGACCCTCAAGGCGACCCGGCAGCTGGACCTGAAATACATCGCCTTCAAGAGTTTTCACCTGGCCCTGGACAGCAGCCCCGGCCAGATCGAGCAGACCGTCGCGGCCGTCAAGCAGGCCGGCTGCGTGTTGTACGGCGGCGGCGTGATCTACATGAACAGCGCCGACGAGGTCCGGCAGGGCTTCGACTACGCCCGGACGGCGGGCATGAAGGTGATCATCGGGGTACCTAAACCGGAACTGCTGGATCTGGTCGAGCAAAAGGTCAAGGAGTACGACATCCAGCTGGCCATCCACAACCACGGGCCCGGCGACAAGGTGTATCCCACGCCCCAAAGCGCCTACGACAAGATCAAGGACCGGGACCGGCGGATCGGTCTGTGCATCGACATCGGCCATACCCAGCGGGCCGGCGTCGATCCGGCCGAATCAACCCTGAAGCTGGCGGACCGGATCCTGGACGTCCATATCAAGGACGTCTCGGCGGCCACGGCCGAGGGCCATACCGTGGAGGTCGGCCGCGGGGTGATCGACATCCCCCGCTTCCTGCAGGCCCTGCTGCAGATCCGATACCGGGGCAAGGTGTCCTTCGAGTACGAAAAAGACGAGGACAATCCGCTGCCCGGCCTGGCCGAATCGGTCGGCTACTGCCGGGGCGTGCTGACAGTCATCTAAACAGAACGCAACATGAATTATAGAACAGGTGATTCACCCCCAAGCTCGCGGACTCGCTTGGCGGTGCCACCCGGAGCGGCATAATTTCTCGCCAAGAGTGGTAGCGACCAACGGGAGCGTCGAAAGTTACGTAAGCCCGCGGCGAAATGCCCGTCGCGGCAAGCGACCGCGGCGAACAAAGGGTGGCGATGCCACCCGGAGCGGCATAATTTCTCGCCAAAACGAAGCGACCAACGGGAGCGTCGAAAGGTTCCCAAAGCCCGCGGCGATCTGAAAGAACGACCAACGGGAGCGTCGAATTGCCCATCGCGCCCGCGGCGAATTGCCGGTCGCGGCGAGCGACTGCGGCGAACAAAGGGTGGCGATGACACTTCGTGGTGGGCGGCGGCTAGGGGGCGACGGATGACAAAATTTGGCTTCTTACAGGAAAGGATCTCTCCATGAAGGCAGGCAAAACCTTGATACTGGCAATGTCGGCGGCGCTGCTGGGGGCCGTCTCCTGTAACGACGCGAAACACGTTCGGCCGGGAAAGGAGTCCGCGATGACGTTCACCGGGGCGAAGAACGAGGTCAAACTGATCACACTGGATCCGGGCCATTTCCACGCCGGCTTGGTGCAGAAAACCATGTACGAGCAGGTGGACCCGACCGTGCACGTCTATGCCCCGGCGGGGCCGGACCTGGAGGATCACCTCAACCGGATCCAGGGCTTCAACCAGCGGGCCGAGGACCCGACCCACTGGAACGAGCAGGTGTACGCCGGAGAGGATTTCCTGGACAAGATGCTCGAGGAAAAGGCCGGCAACGTGGTGGTCCTGTCCGGCAACAACCGCAAGAAGACCGAATACATCAAGGCCTGCGTCGATGCCGGCCTGAACGTGCTGGCGGACAAGCCCATGTGCATCAACAAGAAGGATTTCCAACTGCTGCAGAAGGCCTTCGCCTCGGCGGCCAAGCACGACGTGCTAATCTTCGATATCATGACCGAGCGGCATGAGGTCACCAGCATCCTGCAGAAACGGCTGGCCCAGGCGCCGGAGGTGTTCGGGACCCTCCAGGAAGGCACGCCGGAGGACCCGGCCGTCGTCAAGGAAAGCGTGCACCACTTCTTCAAGTACGTTTCCGGCAAACCCCTCAAGCGGCCGCCCTGGTTTGCCGACACCACCCAGCAGGGCGAGGGGATCGTGGACGTGACCACCCACCTGGTGGACCTGGTGATGTGGGCCTGTTTCCCGGGACAGATCATCCATTACAAACGGGACGTGAATCTTGGCGACTGCTACCGCTGGCCGACCATGATCCAACTGGAACAGTTCCAGAAGGTGACCGGCCTGGAGGATTTCCCCCCCTACCTGAAGGCCGAACTGAGCGCGGAGGGGATCCTGCCCTGCTACGCCAACGGGGAAATCAACTTCGTCCTGCGGGGCGTGCACGCCAAGGTCAAAGTAACCTGGAACTTCCAGGCGCCCGAAGGGGCGGGCGATACGCACTACTCGATCATGCGGGGCAACCGGGCCGACGTGATCATCCAACAGGGCGCCGAACAGAAATACCGCCCGGAACTGTATATCAAACCCGCCGCGACCGCGGATACGCCGGCCTGGCAGGCGGCCCTGCAGCAATGCGTACAGGACCTGCAGAAGGACTATCCCAACATCCGCCTGGCACAGTTGGATGGCCAAACCTGGAACCTGCTGATCCCCGACGAGTATCGCGTCGGCCACGAGGCCCATTTCGGCCAGGTGACCCAGACCTTTCTGCGCTGCCTGACGGAGGGGAAACTGCCGGACTGGGAGGTGCCCAACATGATCGCCAAGTATTATATCACCACCAAGGCGCTGGAGATGGCCAAGGATCGTTCGTTGTAAGGGCGTCCCGGCCCATATTTGCCAAGACAGTTGTGCGACACAGAGGGGCAGTCCATCGGCCATTCCACGGCGGCGTGCCCCACAGAGGAGCTAATCATGAAATGCAGGCGTGTTTTTCTGGCAGCGGTTCTGGTCCCGGCGGCTTGGACGCTCTGCCGGCCGGCGCCGGCGGCGGTGGAACTCAAAAGCGAGCCCAACCGGGTGGAGGTCCTCATCGACGGGAAGCTCTTTACCCGCTACCTCTACCTGCCGCAGTTGACCAAGCCGGTGCTGTTCCCGCTGCATTCCGCCGGCGGCGTGGCGATGACGCGGAGCTTTCCCTTCGAGAAGGTTGCCGGCGAAAGCACCGATCACCCGCATCATACGGGCGTGTTCTTCACCTATGACGAGGTCAACGACGACGGATTCTGGAACAACACCACCTCGCCCCCCCAGATCAAGCACGTCAAGTTCACCGAGCAGAAAAGCGGGCCCGAGGGCCGGCTGGGCGTCCTGCTGGACTGGGTGGGAAAAAGCGGCAAGACCCTGCTCCAGGAAGAGCGGACGATGGTGTTCTCCTCGGAAGGGACCAACTGGATCATCGATTTCGACATCACCCTGAAGGCCCAGGATCAGCCGATCGTCTTCAACGACACCAAGGAAGGGATGTTCGCCGTCCGCGTGGCGCCGTTCCTGAGGGAAAAGGAAGGCACCGGCCGCTATCTGAACTCCCAGGGCGAACAGACCGAACAGGACACCTGGGGCAAACGGGCCAAGTGGATGCGCCTGGAAGGCGAAAAGGACGGCAAACATCTGGGCATCGCCATTCTGTACCATCCCCGCAGCGTGAATTACCCTACCTACTGGCATAATCGGGCCTACGGCCTGTTCGCCGCCAATCCGCTGGGGCAACTGGTCTTCCAGAAGTCCCGCCAGGAAGAACATCCCAAGCCCCTGCGCCTGACGCTGCAATCCGGCCAGAGCGCCTTCTTCAAGTTCCGTCTGATCGTGTACGAACAGGAACAGGGCGTACCCGAAATCGAGAAGCTCTTTGAGGACTGGACCAAGGACTGACCGCTTGTCCCGGACCACCGCCGTGGATGAAAACGCCCGGCGGCGATACCTCGACGCGACAGGGGGAATTATACCGGAGGAACCCCTATAATATATACCGGTGGTTCCGTAATCCTGCCGAATTCTCCCGGCGGCGAAACGGACCGGGTCAATTGGGCAGGTCCGCGTAGAGGTAGCCCCGCTCGGACTGGTTTTGCTTGACCACGTCCAGCTGGCGCATGAGCCGGTCGATATCGCCGTGCAGGAAGACCTCCGCCAACTGGGGATCGAACTGGGTGCCGCTGAAACGGCGGATCTCGGCAAGGGCCATGACCTGGGGCAGGGCCTGGCGATAGGTCCGATCGCTGGTCATGGCGTCGAAGGAATCGGCCAGCATGACGATCCGGCCGCCCAGCGGGATGTCCGCCCCGAGGAGGCCCTGGGGGTAGCCCGACCCGTCGAAATGCTCGTGATGGCTCAGGACCGCGGGCGTGACCGCCTGCATCTGCTTGATGCTGCCGAGGATATGGGCCCCGATCCGCGGATGCCGGCATATCTGGCGGAATTCCCCCTCGATTAGTTTTCCGGGCTTGCGCAGCACGGCCTCGCTGACGCCGATCTTGCCGACGTCGTGCAGCAGGCCGGCCAGGTAGATGTTCTGGACGTCCTCCTCGCCGAG
>JAFGFX010000069.1 GCA_016930855.1 Sedimentisphaerales bacterium
ATCCACTCTCACATTTTTCTGGTGTACAAATGATAGGGGCACGCAAAGGAAAAAGCAAGAGAAAATTCAGCCGATTTGGCCGTCTGGTGATACCAGACGGGCGACATAGATATGACTGGGAATTGCATGGCTGTCCCGGCGTTCGACGAGGGAAAACCCGCACTTTTGGTAGAGGCGATTGGCCGGGGCGTTGTCCGCCGCGACCAGCACCTTGACCGCCGGAATTTGACGGCGGCGGCATTGGGCCAGGCCCCGCCGGATCAATTGCTCGGCCACTCCGTGGCCGCGCATCCGTGGCTCAATGACCACGGCCAGCAGTTCCGCCGCCGGCAGATCCGCATCCCGCGTGCGGGCGGGATAGCGCAGCGTCTGCCAGATCCTGCGCAAGCAGGACAGGGAAAACAATCTCCCCGCCAGCAGACCGGCGAAGCGGACCGCGTGCCGGCGGAGCACCGAGCGATATAAATCATCCAGATTATCGCAGAATGCGACAAAGCCGCACACCCGCCCCTCCTGGAGCGCCACGAACCCGAACGCCCGCTCGCTTTCGGCCAGCGCCTCATAGAGCGCCGTCAAAAAGGCTTGGCCCAACGAGCTGAGAAATCCGGTCGGGATCCCCTCGCGGTGCAGCCGGGCCGCCTCGGCGGCATGCTCGGTTCGCAATGTCTCCACGGCGTCGGTCATGACCAAAACCGCCTTCGGCGCTCGGGACCGCCGGCGGCGGTCAGGTAAAAGCGCCGCAAGGCCCCGGCGATCCGGGTCTCATCGAAGGATTCGGCGATCCGCCGGCGGCCGGCCCGGCCCAGGCGCTCGCGCAGCGGCGGGTCCTCCAGAAGCTGGCGGACCCGCCGGGCCATGGCGGCCGGATCGCCCAGGGGCGTCAGAAATCCCGTTTGGCCGTCGAGGACCAATTCCTGGCTGCCCAGCACGTCGGTGGCGACGACCGGCCGGGCCAGCGCCATCGCCTCCATCACGGCGCGGGGGATGCCCTCCTTCTCCGAGCAGAGGCAGACGACATCGGCCGCGGCCAACAGGCCGTGCGGATAGTCGCAAAAGCCGGTCAGATGGATCTTGTCCTGGAGGTTTTTCTCCTGAAGCAGCCGGCCGAGCGAATCGGCCAGCGGACCGCCCCCGGCGACCACGGCGGTCACCTCGAGGCCCGATCGGCAGAGGATCTCGACGACCGAGAAAAAGTCCGGCACCCGCTTGACCGGCTCCAGCCGGCTCAGCAGGACCAGCTTGGCCCCCCTACCGGTAAAGGCCGCCCGGGCCCGGTCGCGCTGGGCCTGGGCCGATTGCCGGACGGCGTCGATATCCACGCCGTTGCCCTCCCAGGAGACCTTCCGCCGCGAGGCCATGAGCTTGACGCATTCGCCTTGATCGCGCCGGTTCTGGGTGAAGACGTGATGGCGCCCCAGGCAGGCGAGTTTCTCCAGCAGGCGGTAGATCGTATAGGTCAGGCGGCATTGGCCGTCGAAATAGGGCAGTCCGTGGTAGGTGTGCACGATGCAGGGAACCCCGGCCAGACGGGCGGCCAGGGCCGTGATGAAACCGGCCTTGGCGGTATGGGAATGCACGATGTCGAAGCGTTCCCGCCGAAAGACCCGGTAGAGCCGCCAGATGCTTTTGAGATCCTGCCAGCCGCGGATGGAGCGGGCCATTTCCACCGGGATATGGCGCACCGCCGGCGTTTTGGAGGCGCCTTCGGGATCGGCGGAGGAAATGACGCAGACCTGCAGGTCCGGATAGGCATCCAAATGACGCAACTTGGCGTCCAGAATCGTGACCACGGATTGATAGGACGTAACGACGTGCGCCAGTTTGATCATGCGGTCTCTGCCCCTGTATCGGACGACGCGGCGGCACCCGGCGCGCCCGGCCGGCGGGAGCGGATCGGCCGGGCGGGAACGCCGACGGCCAGGCTGTAGGCCGGGACGTCGCGGGTGACGACGGCGCCGGCGCCGATGACCGAACCGGTGCCGATGCGGACGCCGCCCAGGATCCGTGCGCCGGCGCCGATCCAGACGTCGTCCTCGATCACCACCGGCCGCGGCAGACAGGGCGCGTCCTTGATGGGGACGTTCAGATCGCCGATGTCGTGCTCGAAGCTGAGGACCGAGACGTTGTGGGCGATGCTGACGTCATTGCCGATGGTGATGCAGCCCTGGGCATCGAGATAGCACAGCGGATGGATGCTGACGTTGCGGCCCAGGCTGAGAAACTGCGGCCAGCGGAGCCATACGGATTCGTGGACCGAGACGTTGTCGCCACAGGCCGCCGCCAGCCGCCGCCACAGGATAAAGCGTATCCCGATGCCGCCCATCCCGCGGGCATAGCGGAACCGGTTCAACAACCACAGGCAGACCGGCCGGGGCAGGGCCCGGCAGAACGTCTGGCCCAGGTCCAGCAGCGGCTTGATCCGGGCAAAGAGATCCCGGCCGCGACGTCGAGCCCGTTTGGGTTGGTTGGATTGATCCATAATGAATCTCACGTTGGCCACATTGCAGCGGGAAGCGGTTTCCCAACCGGCGATACGGCGTTATCACAATGGACATCGCCATCTGCCAAGCCCGGCAAACAGTCACCGGGCGAATCTCAGCCGACGGCAGCCGGCGGATCCTGGCCGAGCAGTTCCACCGCCTCGCGCAGGCGGCGATAGAAGGCGATCTTCTTGGCGGAAAGGCTCTCGGCGGCGTAGGCGCGGGCGGTCTCCAGGTTGCGCCGGGACATCTCTTCGAGCCGCCGATCGTCGGGCAGGACCGCGCGGAGTTTTCGGGCCAGGTCCTCGGCGTCGTCGGGAACGAGGATGTCCTCGTCGGCCAGCAGCTCCGGCACGCCGCCGACCCGGGTGGCCAGGACCGGCAGCCCCCGGGCCATCGCCTCGACGGCGGCGCGGGGCAGACCTTCGCTGATGGAATTTAAGAGGAACAGATCGGCGCTATCCAGCAGGCCGAAGACATCGTCCCAGGGTACGAATCCCTTGAGGTCCACCTGTCCGGTCAGACCCAGCCGGTCGGCGAGTTCCTGGGTCTCGGCACGAAGAGGCCCGTCGCCGGCCCAAACGAAACGCCAATCGGTATACCCCGACCGGTTCAGCCGCGCTAGCGCCTCCATGGTGTTGAGGGGATTTTTTTGCGCCTCGACGCGCCCGACGCAGATGATGGTACGGACAGCGCCTCGATTGTTCCAGGTGCGCGGGCTGCCGTACCAGTCGGCCGGGATGCGGTTGTCGCTGAGAACCAGCGTCTCGCAGCCGTTGCGGGGGGGAAAATCGCGGATCAGCGAATGCGAAACTCCCAATTCAAACAGCGGCCCGGACCGCTGGAGCCACATGACCAGCCGCATGAACCGCGCCACCAGGCGGGGACATTTCACCCGCCGCAGTTTCAGATACCTCGGCGTCATGCTCTGATCGCCGCGGAGTTCCAGCATGTAGGGCACGCGATACCGGCGGGCCCAGAACCACAGGCAGAAGGTGCCGATGTCTGGTGCGTGCAGGTTCCAGACATCCGCCTGGCGCACGACCCGGCGGGCGGTCAGCAGCATGCGGGGGATCGCCGTCAGCAGACCGAGAAGCCCCCGGGCGGCGGGGAACTCGATAAAACGGACGCCGTCGAGGAGAACCGGCTTCTGGCCGGCGGGGATCTCTTCCCGCGCGTAGGCCTTGTCCAGCAGCACCACCTGGTCGAACACCTCCAGGCACTCCCGCCACATCTGGGCGTGATAGGAGGTGTAGGTGTAGTACTGTCGGCCCACCCGGCAATAGCGGGTGCCCACGATGACTCCGAGCTTCATCCGGCTTCCTCATCCGAGAGACAACGGCCGAAAGGATTGATTAGGTACCCGGCTGGTCAACCGAACAGGTATCGGCGATCCCCTCTTCCAGCGACAGCCGGGGGGCCCAGCCGGTGTGCTCCTGGATCTTGCGATAGCTGCCGTACATGACTGGCACGTCGCCGGCGCCCCGCAGGCGGCGGGGATCCTCCTGGATGGTCACCTCCAGCCGGCACTGCCGGATCATGGCCGCCAGCAGGTCGGCCATTTTGGTGGGCCTGCCGGAACAGAGATTGAACACCTCGCCGGGCGCGGGCTTCTGGCATAAGGTCCAGATCGCCTCGACGGCGTCCTGGACGTGGAGGAAATCCCGAACGCTTTGCAGGTTGCCCACCTCGATCTGTCGGGTCTGGCCGGTGGTGGCCTGCCGCAGTTGCCGGGCGAACGCCCCCGGCGCCAGCGCGGCTGAGACCCCCTTGCCGATCAACTGGAAGGGCCTGACGACCATGACGGCCAGGCCATGTACACGATGGTAATACTGGGCGATCTCGGTGGCGAGCCGCTTGCTCAGGCCGTAGGGGCTGATGGGCTGACAGGGGCAAGTCTCGGTTACCGGCGATTGATCCGGCCGCAGACGTCCATATTCCGCCGCCGTGCCGGCGGTGATCAGCACCGCCTGGGGCACATCCGCCCGGGCGGCCTCCAGCAGGGACACCAGCGAGAGCACGTTGTCCTGATACACCCGCGGCCAGGAGTCCTTGGCGAAGGTGCCGGCCAGGTGGATGATGCAGTCGGGACGGAACCGCCGGATCACCTCGGCCACCTTGGCCGTATCCGACAGGTCCACCGAGTAGAACTCGTCGCAGACGGCCGTAGCGGAGGCGGCCAGGTCCAGCCCCGCGATCCGCGGCCGGGACGCCAGGCCATCCAGAAACGCCGCCAGATGGCGCCCGGCAAAGCCGTTGATGCCGGTCAGTACCACCCGCTGGATCATTCGGGCGCATCCTCCAGATAGCGGCCGCGGTGGCGGGCGAAGTGCTCGACGGCGGACTCGTAATCGTCCGGCCGGCCGATGTCGAGCCATTCGCAGTCGCTGCGGTAGGTCAGGACCTTCCTGCCGGCCTGCCTGAGGTTCATCATCAACGTGGGGATGTCCAGGTACTGGGCGTAGGGGATATGCTCCAGCACCGTTTTTTCGAGGACGTTGACCCCCATGCTGACCAGGTATTCATAGGTGGGTTTTTCGTGGTAGCCGGCTAGTTCCCCCGCCGGTCCGACATCGAGAACGCCGAAATCGATCCGGACCACCCGGGGAAACACCGCGATGGTGGCGTCCGCCCCGGACTGCCGGTGGGCCTCCACCAGCCGGCTGTAGTCGAGGGTGGTCAGCAGGTCGCCGTTCATCACCAGGAAGGTCGGCGTGAGGTGTTGCACCAGCGACAGCGAGCCGGCCGTTCCCAGGGGTTTATCCTCCATGCAATAGTCCAGGTGAAGCCCCCAGCTGGACCCGTCGCCGAAGAAGGCCCGAATCAGGTCGGCCAGATGGTTCACCGACAGGGTGATATCCTTGAATCCCAGGCGGCCAAGCTGGCGCAGGACGATCTCCAGGATCGGCATGTCGCCCAGGGGGATCAGCGGCTTGGGAAACACGGTCGTATAGGGTTTGAGCCGGGTGCCCTTGCCGCCGGCCAGAATGACTGCGCGTACGTCTTTCATCGCTACACCGTGTACCGGTCCGGACGAAACCGGTGGAGGTTCTTCTTGATCCAGGCGATCGTCGGTTCCAGGCCCTGCGCCAGGGAATACCGCGCCGACCAGCCGCAGCGGTCGCGGGCCACGGCGGGATTGCAGATCAGACGTTGGACCTCGCTCTTGTCGGGACGGACCCGGCCGGCGTCCTGTTCGATCGGCAGGTCCGACCGGCCCATCAACTGCAGGATCAGCTCGGCCACCTCCCGCATCGAATGGCCCTGGCCGGTGCCCAGGTTGACCACCTGTCCGACGACATCCGCGCAGCCGCCGGCGGCGATAAAGCCCCGGGCCGTATCCTTGACGTAAGTCAGATCCCGCACCGGGTCCAGCGCGCCCAGGACGACTCGATCCCGCGTGAGGGCCTGGGAGACCACCGTCGGGATAAACGCCCGGGCCGACTGGCGGGGCCCAAAGGTGTTGAACGGCCGGACGGTCACCACCGGCACGTCGAAGCTCTTGTGGTACGCCTCCGCCAGCTTGTCGGCCCCGATCTTGCTGGCCGAATAGGGCGACTGGCCCTGGAGCGGATGGGCCTCATCGATGGGCACGTACTGGGCGGTGCCGTAGGTCTCGCTGGTGGAGGTGTGCACCACGTGGGGGGTGTGCAGCTCCCGGCAGGCCTGCAGGACGTTGACGGTGCCCTGGATGTTGACCTGCACGTAATCAAGCGGCGCCGCGTAACTGTAGGGGATCCCGATCAGGGCGGCCAGATGGAAGACCCACTCGCAATCTTTCACGGCGCCGCGGACGAAGACGGGATCGCAGATGTTGCCCGCCACCACCTCGACGCGCTGGAGGGATTCCGGCGGCAGATCGGCCAACATGCCCCAATCGCCCCGGCCGTTGTACTTGACGAACGCCCGGACCTGCGCGCCTTCTTCCAGCAGGGCCTCCACCAGGTGGGAGCCGATGAATCCGGCCGCCCCGGTCACCAGCACCTTCTTTCCCTTGAGCATGCGTCCTCCTTATCCGGCGGTCGGCCGTCTTGGCCGAAATTACGATCCGGGCAGATACAATTTTTCGTATTGGCGAATGGCGAGCTTGACGTCCAGATGGTCCCGGACGAACCGTTGTCCGGCCTGGCCCTGCGCGAGGCGCTTGGCCTTATCGGCCAGCAGGTCCGCCAGGCAGGCCACAAACGACGGGACATCCTCGACGTCAAACAGGTTGGCTCTCATCGCCGGCGCCGTGGCGGGCACGATCCCGCCCAGGCGGCTGGCCACCACGGGCCGGCCGCAGGCCTGGGCCTCGATCAGGCTGATGGGCATTCCCTCAAAGTGGGAGGGCAGGCAAAACACGTCCAGCCCGTAGTACAGGCGGCGCATGTCCTCCAGGCCGTGCACCCAGGCAACGTGGTCGGACAATCCCAACTGCGAGACCTGCCGGGCCACCTCGTCCTTGAGCGTGCCGCCCGCCCCGCACAAGACAAACCGCGCCTGCGGGACCTTGCGGACGAGCTCGGCGGCGATCCGAATCAGGCCGGCGTGATTCTTCTGGGGCACGAAGCGGCCTACGTGGCCCACGATCAGGTGCTCGGGCCCGAAGCCGAACCGGCTCCGGTCCAGCGGCGCCACGTCGCCGCGGCCGAAGAACTCGGTGTCCACGCCGTAGGCGATCGGGTGGATCGGCGGCTCGGCGGGCGGTTCGCCGGGGAAGAAGGATTCGGTGATCGACGGCGCCGAGGTGGTGATGCTGGTGGCGGTCTTCAACACGACGCGGCGCATAATCCAGAGATACAGATTCTTGAGCCATCCCATGTCCCACCGCGTGCAATGATAACTGGCCACGCGGGCGGGCACCCCGGCCAGGCGGGCGGCCAGCAGCGCCCCGCCGCTCATGTCGGCCAGGTGGCCGTTGACGGCGTCGTAGCGCTGGCGGCGGAGAAACCGGGTGAAGCGGTACACGAAGCGGACCTGGTCGTAGCCGAACGGGCAGTGGATCAGACGCGCCCCCAGCCGCTCGACCTCGGGTGCGTAATCGCCCGGGTCCCGGCCGATGTAGAGGATATCCATATGGAAGCGCCGGCGGTCGTACCCGCGAAGCAGCGACATGAGAAAGGTCTCGATGCCGCCGTGCGTCATGGATTTCACCATATGAATGACTTTGATCTTCTTTTCCGTCAATAGTCGACTGCTTCATCGCCGATCGCCGGGGCGAAGTCCTCCGCCTGATCGGCCGGCCAGATCGTCTGCTCGCCGCTGATCACCTTGAACAGCCAGCCCACCAGGGCGATCTGCACCAGGGGGGTGACAATCAAATTGGTCTCGCCCCGCACGGCGACCAGAAAGACGCCGATTGACACCACGAACAGCAGGGTATGGGCCGGGCTGCGGCTGGAGACGAACCAGACGTAGATCCGCCGCAGAATGATGCCCAGCACGCACATCTGCAGGAACACCCCCGGCAGGGCGAAGTTGAGGTATCCCTCCGAGGCGATGGAATAGCCCAGCCCGGCGGCGCCGTAGCCGTGCTCGGTGATCGTGATCCAGGCCGCCGGCGACGCGCCGAGATAGCGGATCAGGTAGCCCTGCAGGAAGGGAACCACGTGCGCCACGCTCATCACGTACGACCGGCCGTGCCAATGGGGTTCATTGTACGGCACCTGGTAGACCGTCATGTTCGCCGTGCGGACCGAGCCGCCCATCTCCACGAAGGGATCGTACCAGTGGACCTGGCCGCTTTCCTTCTGGTATTGCAGCTCCTGGCGCATGGCCGAGATGTTGAACGAGGTGACGTTCCGCACCACCCCCATATAGTGGAACAGCACCAGGGCCGATACGCCCAGCAGGACCAGCCAGCGGAACTTCATTGGCTTGATCAGGTAATGACGGACCAGGACCAGCACCATCCCCACCACCACGATCGGGGTTCTCGCCCCCTCCATCACCAGGGCGAACAGATACAGCCCCAGCAGGATAATGCCCAGTTTCCCCTTGAATAGCCGCTTGTACACGATCGCCACGTAGGAAATGTACAGGCCGAATCCCAGGGCGAAGATCTTGGGCTGCATCACCCACAACCGGGCGTCGGATACGTATTGGTACATGTGGGCATAGACGTGATAGCCCTGGAGGATGAAGGTGGAAATGCCAACCCGCAGGATAAATCCGAACTGGATCGCCAGGGCCACGGCCATCAACACGATGCCGATGACCATCCAGAGGGTCTTGGGAACGGAGACGACCGGCTGGAAGGCCAGCCAGGATTTTCGGCCCGCGGCGATCTCGTAGCCGAAGAAAAACCCGATGATCCCCAGGTTCACGATGAGCATCGTCTTGGGAAAGAGCGCCGGGTAGACGAAAATCGTGTCCGTTTCCGGCACGGTGCCCACCATCCACAACACCAGGTACCCCAGGTGGAACAGGAAATAGAACGCCGTGTAGAGGATGTCGGGGGCCAGGCAGTTCAGCGGCCGGTGGGCCAGACGATAGACGATATGCAGCGCGCAGATCGCGATGTTGAACACGATCGCCGCCTGGGTGGCCTGCTCCCACGGGGCGTTTCCGAATCCATAATAGATCCCGCCGGCCATCAGGATCTCGGCCGCCAGGATGGCGAGATAGACCTTGTTGAAACTCCCGGCGAACGCGTCCTGTCCCATCTGGGATCGTTGCTCCGGGGAGTCGAATTCGTCGGCCAGGATAGTGTCGTTCATCCCGTCATCCATGTCAGCCGTTGGTTTTACCGTAATTCCAGACATACTGCAATCCCGATTTTGCCCCCTGCCAGGCGCCGGCGAGCCGGTCCCGCGCGGCGGCGGCCTGGCGCGTGGCCAGCAGGCCCAGGCCGGTAAGGGCGGCCCCGGCCAATTCCCGCAGCAGCATCAGCGCCGCGTAATAGCCCAAATGGTCCCGGCGGGCCAGTACCAGCAGCCGCAGACGATTCTCGATCACCATGCGGCTGAGCTTGCGGTGATTCGGCCGGCCGGCCGGCTCGAACAGATGGTGCAGCCGCGCCGCGCCCACCGCCATGATCCGCCAGGTCCGCGAGACCCGCAGGCCGAAATCCATGTCCTCCCCGTAGCCGTAGCCCTCGAACCAGGAATCAAACAGGTACTGCTCAAAGACCTCTTTCCGGAAGAACATGTTGCATCCGGAGACGTAGCGGATGGCGACGGGGTCTCGAAACGGCCGGCGGGGCATGGGCGGCGCCTGGTAGTACCGGTGCATGTACTCGGCGCCGGACAGGACCGAACGGGTCCGGTCGTAGAGCCGGTGCCAAAATCCCATCGGGACCTGGCGGGGATAGACCCAGCCGGTCGCCCCGCCGATGCGGCCGGAGGCGTCCGTCTCGAACACCTCCGCCATCCTCTCGAGGTACTCCTCGTCGAGCACCACGTCGTCGTCGAAAAAACCGACCAGATCGCCGCGGGCCTTGTGGATGGCGAAATTCCGCTGGCGGGTCAGGCCGCGTTCGCTGCGAAAATAGGTCAGCCGCCCCCGCAACACCGCGTCCGCCTGTTGCACGACCGTCTCCGTGTCGCGATCCTCGCTGGCGTCCACCACCAGGATCTGCTCCGGCAGGCGGCTCTGGCGGGCGATCGAGTCCAGCAGGCGGCGCACCGAGGCGGCGCGCTGCAGCGTGGGGATGATCACCGTCAAACTGAGCGGCCGGCCGGTCATGGCTCTCTCGAGTCATGGTCTACGTTTGCGGGCCCGCACCCTTTCATCACCGCCGCTTCTTGCAGACAGTGGGCGAAGAAACGCAGGCGCTCGCGTTCCTTCTCGGCCGTATCGATGCCGCGGATGCTCGATCGGTCGATCCGCCGGCCCTTGACCGACTCCACGAACCGGCGAATCGCGCCCAGGTTGGCCTCGACGGTGTCGGGGGTATTGGGCAATCGCAGGATCATGGGGTGGCCCTCGGGGAAATCCGTATCCTCGTACGCTAGGATAATCGGCAGCCCGTAGGCCAGATATTGACGGATTTTCAGGGGGCAGCCCTCCTCCATGTGGATTTTATGGAAGGCCAGGGTCCCGATGCCGACGTCGGCCCGCGCCAGGATCCGCTCATACTCGTCCTGGGACAGATGGCCGTGAAAGATCACGTTATCGGACGCCGGCACCGGCACGTCCGCGGCGGTATAGCCCACGATGTCGAATTGCCACTGCGGCGCCAGACCGGCCAGGCGAACCACCTTCTCCACGCCGTGCCAGGGCCAACCGGTCGTGCCGATAAAGACCAGCCGGGGTTGATCGTTTTGGGCCGGCGACAGGGGCTTATATGCCTCCAGGGAGATCCCGTTGGCAATCACGATCGAGGGCCGCCGATAGCGGGCGAAATACGGCCTGGCCGCCAGGGCGCGGGTCACGAACACCAGACCGGCCGCCTTCTTCAGGGTCAGTCCGCGAGTGGCCCGATGAAACCAATAGCTCCGCCGGTTGCGCTGGAGACGATACTCGGTCAGGTCATCGGTGTTGACCTCCAGGACGGTGGGTACCTGTCGCATCAGGTATCCCCACGCCGGCCAATAAGTGTCGAACCGCTGATAGACCAACTCCGGCTGCCAATCCAGGACCGCGCCGACTCCCAGGCCGCGGCGGGAAAACCGCTCGCGGCGGGACCCGGGCACAAAGGTCACCACGTCCAGGTCCTTCAGGCCCGGCCAGATGCCCCGGCCGGCGTTCTGGATGAACAGTTTCACGGCCGCGCCCTGCGAGAGCCACTGTCCGGCCTGTTCGGCGATTTTCTTTAAGACGCCGCTCTCGCCGGCGGCGCCGGTATAGAGTAGATACGCGATTTTCATTGGCGGCCAGCGCCCTCAGTGACATCATCTCGGGCCAACGCCGTCGATTCGACCAGCAGGCGGCAGATCCTATCGGCGGCGTCGCCCGCTCCGTAGAAGGTCTCGGGCGGTATGGTTTGTCGGCCGATGGGACGGGCGGCGGCCTCCACGATCCGGTCGCAATCGGCCCCGGCCAGCACGTTCCAGCCGGACTGGACCGTCTCGACCCATTCGGTCTCATCCCGCAGCGTCACGCAGGGCACGCCCAGGCAATACGCCTCCTTCTGCACGCCGCCCGAATCGGTCAGTATCACCCGGGCGTTGCGTTCCAGGACCACCATGGACAGGTAGGACACAGGAGGTACGACCCGCACCTGCGGATCAAACTGCAAGCCGTAGGTCTCCACATAGCGAATGGTCCGCGGATGCAGCGGCAGCACCACCGGACAGGCCGGATCGGCGATCCGGTTCAAGGCCGCCACGATCGCTTCCAGCCGCCGCCGGTCGTCCGTGTTCTCGGCCCGATGCACCGTCGCCAGGCAA
>JAFGFX010000373.1 GCA_016930855.1 Sedimentisphaerales bacterium
AGAAAGGCGTGCCGTCTTTGGCGGCGCAGGGGATCCGCAATATGTAACATACTGTGGATATTACGGTTATATACCCCTGCGCCAAAACCCCGGAGCCTGCCGGCTTATGATTCGTCTTGTCTTGTCGTCGGGGCTGCCGTGGCGGCCAGTGCCCTATCCAATAACCAGCGCCGCATGGCCAATGCCAGGATGCCGGCCGTGACGGCCAAAATCAGGATATCCGCTATCGCCAGCGGCGCCTTTTGCGGCCAGCCCGGCAGATAGTCTTTCACCAGGAGCCTGACCAGCATCGTCAGCGAGGTCGCCAGCATGAACACCGCCGGCAGCAGCGTGTACCAGATCGTCCGTCCGTGCCGCATCAGCCACATGGTCGCCACCACCAGCGCCAGGGCCGCCAGCAACTGGTTCGACGCCCCGAAGATATGCCAGAGCAGCGTGTAGCCCTTGCCCCAGCCCAGCAGCAGCATCAGGGCCACGGCGATCCCCGAGTTCACCCAGTAGTATTTCAGCAGCCGCAGGAACACCCGCCGCAGTCCCGTCGCCCTAATCGGCGCCGCTCCATCGCCGCCCGTCGCCAGCGGGCCAGGCTCGGTAACGGACAGGCCCCCCGTCCCGACCAGCTCCAGCGTCACCGGCTCCGCCGCCGCCGCGGCCTTGCGACCCGCCGGCTCGGCGAACACGTCGTAGCGGCCGAAGAAGGTCGCCCAGCCCTCCTCGATCATGTACCGCGTCAGCCGGATCGCCGTATCCAGCGTCGTGACCAAAAACCCCTCCAGCAGCAGCATCGCCCCCAGCGTCCCGTAGGCCACCGGCATCCTGAGCCCCACGTGCGCCGTATGGCCCACCGCCATGGCGAAGGTCAGCACGGCGTTGCCCTTGAACTCGACCGGGTAGCAATACCCCTGGTACTCCTGCAGCGACAGGCCCACCATCAGGCAGCAGACCACGCAGACCGCCAGGAAGCTCTCCAGCAGCATCCCGTAATAGCCCACCCGCCGGGCCGCCAGCTCGCTGTTGAGCTGCTTGCAGGTGGTCCCGCCGGCGCAGAGGCTGTGGAACCCGCTGACCGCCCCGCAGGCGATGATCACGAACATCGCCGGCCAGCCGGGATTTTTCAGGATGCGTCCGGCCTCGTACCAGTGATTGCAGGGGATCCCGCCGGCGGCCGCGACCGCCCCGCCGCCGTGCACGGCCGCCCCCGCCAGGGCCACCACCAGAAACACCATCCCCAGGTACAGGATATGCACGTTGATGAAGTCCCGGCTCTGGAGAAACAGCCAGACCGGCAGTCCCGCCGAGAACAGGACATACCCGCTGATCATCAGCTTCCAGGTCTGCGGCGAGACCGCCATCGGCTTATACAGCCCGATCGCGATCGACGCGGCGCAGATCCCCACCGCCAGCGCCGAGCAAACCCACACCGGCCATTTCCGCTTGAGGTACAGGAACCCGATCAGCGGCGAGAACGCGGTAATGACCACCACCGACGTGGAGGCCACACCGCCGATGACCGCGTGGGTGGTGACCTCGCCCGTCACGCCGTGGGGCGCCTCCACCTGGCGGAAGAGCGTCTGGCCGGACTCCATCTGCAGGTCCTCCAGGGCCACCTGGCTGGTCAGGGCCGTCGCCGACAGGTCGAGAAACGCCGCGCAGACCAGCACCAGCAAGGCGATCAGCAGCACCAGCATCAGCACGAACGCGGCCGGCCCGATATACCGCCGGGCGATCACCGTCAGGTTCTTGCCGCCCTCCCGCACCGCCAGGTGGGTCGCCACGAAGTCGTGCACCGCCCCCAGGAACACCCCGCCCAGCAGGATCCACGCCAGGGCCGGCCCCCAGCCGTAATAGATCGCCAGGACCGGCCCGACGATCGGCCCGGCGCCGGCGATCGAGGCGTAATGGTGGGCGAACACCACCGGCGTCCGGGTGGGCACGTAGTCGCGGCCGTCGTTGATCCGAACGGCCGGCGTGGTCCGATCCGCCCGTTCGCCCAGGATCCGCCCGATCAGCGGGGCATAAAATCTCCCCCCCAAAAACAGCACCAGCATCGAGACCAACAGAATTGCCAATATCGTCATGGCCGCTTACCCTCTGTCCCCGGCCCTCCGGGCCCTGTCGCGTCGAGCAAAGGAACCGTCCAATCCTTCCCGGTGCGTCTGGCAAAACCGAATGAAGGCCGATCCGCTTTTCAGATGTCTCCGCCGCGTATATACAAGGAATAATTAGTATACCCCACCCCGTCCCCCCCTTCAAGGTGGCATCGCCACCCCTTGTTCGACGCGGTCGCTTGCCGCGACGGGCAGATCGACGCGGGCTGAATGGGCTCTATGACGCTCCCGTTCGTCGCTGCGCTTTGGCGAGGTACGAATCGCACCCCTTGATCGCCGCGAGGTGGATTGGCGAGTTGACGGTTCATTCTGAACCTGCCCTATGGGCGAGACAAGTAACATCTATTTTGCAGCATATAACAGGCATAGCGTCGGGTGGCACCGCCAAGCTTCGCTTGGGGGTGGATTGCTTGCCAGGTGGCAGCGACCAGCGGGAGCGTCAAACGTGACGGTGGATCGCGGCGATCTGAAAAAAATCGCCGCGGGCGCGGTTGGCAAGGTTCAGACCGGTTTTCCGCATTTTTCGGCTTCGGCGATCTCATGCTGCCGGCAGAAGGCCCACGCGCAAACAACGCCCAGCAGGATCCCTCCCAATCCGCAGAGCAGCTCCGCTCCCGGCCGCGTCTGCCACTGCCACCAGCACCAGCCCTCGTCCAGCAGCAGGAACGCCGGCAGTGCCGTCAGTGTCGCGATCCCGATCCGCCGCCGCCATACGATCCGCCCGGCCGGGCACCAGCTAAGCCACCAGAGCAGCGTCAGCAGGGCGTAGGCCGCCAGGATATACGCCAACTCGAACTGCCGCCAGAAAAGCGGCAGCGACTCTATCGGCCGCTGCGGCCCCGGCCAATGCCGCCCGGCCAGGATGGCCCCGGCCAGAACGATCAGCCAGTACACCCAGCGCCGCATCAAGGCCAGCACCGCCAGACCCGCCAGGACGCCGCCCATATCCGCTATCCAGTCCACCGCATCGGCGCAGCGGTTGGGCACCAGGTTCTGGCTGATCTCGTCGATTGCCCCGTAGAGCGCCAGCCACAGCAGACACCGCCAGAATGGCCGCTTTGTGACGCCGGGGCGGAGTTTACCGTACCGTGCCAGCCAGAACAGGATGGTCAAAAAGAAGAACACCAGAAAATGAGCCGTCTTATCCCCCCCGTGCAGCGAGACGGGCGGCAGCCGCGGCAGATGCGTCGCGACAAAGATCGCCGGCCAGTAGATCAGCAGCACCAGCCAGGCCAGCAGTGTTCGCCGTCGTTTCTTGTCCATACCCAGTCAATCCCGAAGCCCGTTTATACCCTTCGAG
>JAFGFX010000374.1 GCA_016930855.1 Sedimentisphaerales bacterium
CTAACATGGCATTGAGAAATTTCACCTTGTTCTAATCGCCCAATTAAGATACCAATACCTCCCTGCCAGCTTCCGGAATTCGGCACATTAATATTCGCATCAATCAAGCTCAAATTCCTAACCTCTGCATTTGCTCCTTCGATCCATCCAAACAAGCCGAATGTTTCGATCCCAGTATAGTTCTCATAGTTGAAATTATGGATATGATGATAATCGCCCTCAAAAACTCCACTGAAAGGATATGTTTCACTGCCAATTGCATTGAACTGTACGCCGGAGATTTCTGCCATGTTGATGTCGGCGGTGAGAATGATATGTTTGTCCCAGTATCCGGGGTTTTGGCTCATATAGATAAGTTGGTTGGGTTCGGCGATTTGGTAGGGATTCTCCGGCGATCCGTCGCCGCCGGAAAAGCCGTAGCTGATTGAGGCTAAAGCGGTTATGATTAAGAGCGCCGTTCGTTTGACGTGGTTCATTTGTCCCGCCTCCTATAGGCTTGCCGTGAAATAACACCTGGCCGGATCTGATCCGGGCCGGTAAAAGTGCAAGAATCCCGAAAATCGACCTCGACGCTGCCGGGCAAAAGAGAATAAGCGACCCCATTACTATAGCAGGGCCGGCGGGGTCTGTCAAGGTGCGTATCGCACTCATAAATCGCCGCGGGCTACCGACACGTTTGATGCTCCCGTTGGTCGCTGCCACTAGGCGAGGTGCGTATCGCACTCATAAATCGCCGCGGGCTACCGACTCGTTTGACGCTCCCGTTGGTCGCTGCCACTAGGCGAGGTGCGTATCACACTCATAAATCGCCGCGGGCTACCGACTCATTTGACGCTCCCGTTGGTCGCTGCCACTTGGCGAGAATCGCTTGCCGCGATCGGTGGATCGCGGCGAATAGAGGGTGACGATGCCACCTCACCCAACTGATTTCTGGATTCCCGCTTTCGCGGGAATGACATCGTTTTGTTGGCCTCTTAGGGTAATTTTCTCCGCAATGGATGCAACATTTCTCGCCTATGATGCAGGTTCAGAATGAACCGTCAACTGGCCAATCCCGCCCGCGGCGAATTGCCCGTCGCGGCAAGCGACCGCGGCGAATTAAATGTTAGTCTACTGTGAACTGCTTGGTGGCTTCCTGGCGGCTGGCCAGGGCCAGGGGGACCGAGGAGCCGCAGACGCTCCGGGCGGTCTGGAGCGCCAGGTCCGGGTGGTTGTTGTTCTCGCTGAGGTGCGAGAGGATCCAGAATTGCAGGCGGCCGCGGTTGGCATCCCGCACCAGCTCGGCCGCCTCCCGGTTGGATAGATGCCCCCCGCTGCCCCGGATGCGCCGCTGCAGCCAGGCGGGATAGGGACCGTCGGCCAAGAGGTCGGGATCGTAGTTGCTCTCCAGATACAACCCGTCCAGCTCGGCGATCCAGGCGTCCAGGCCGGCGAAGCGGCAGCCCAGATCGGTGAATATGCCCAGGTGCCGGTTCTTCTCGACCACGACGAAGGCCACGCCGTCATGGCCGTCGTGGGCGGTCGGGACGGTATGGATCCGCGTCTCGCCGAACCGCAGGGTCTGGCCGGCGGTGAAATGGCGGATGTCCTGGCAGGGTCCCAACTCCGCGGCGCAGGCCTGCCAGGAGCGGCGGGTGACGTACAGCGGCAGGCCGAACCGACGCTGCAGGACGCCGGCGCCGCTGACGTGGTCGCGGTGATTGTGGCTGAGGATCAGGGCGTCGAGCGACTCAATGTCCCGGCCGTGGCGGCCGAGCCGCTCGCGAACCCTGCGGCCGCTGATCCCCGCGTCGAACAGCAACCGGGCGTCGGCGGTCTCGACGTAGATGCTGTTGCCGTTCGAGCCGCTCTGCAGGGCGAAGGTAATCACGTAGATGCTCCCGGGACCGGACAATACCAACAATCCAGAGGCCGCCCCATAGAGGTTGCGGCGAGCAAAGGTGGCAATGCCACTTTGCCCATCTGATTTCTGGATTCCCGCCTTCGCGGGAATGACATTGTTTTGTTAGACTCTTATGGTAACTTGCTCCGTAATGGATACTACGTTTCTCGCCAAAAAAGCAGTCTCAGTATGAGACGTCAACTGGCCAACCGTGATCGCGGCGATTTATGAGTGCGATTCGCACATCGCGTCGATCATAGGGTGGCGATGCCACCTAGCCACCGAGTCGTTCCATCACCTCGGAGGGGATGTCAAAGTTGGCGTACACGTTCTGGACGTCGTCGTGGTCCTCCAGCGCCTCCATGAGGTCCAGGATCCGGCGCGAGCCGTCCTCGTCCAGCGTGATGTAGTTGTTGGGCACCTGCGAGATCTCCGCCGAGAGGCAGGGGATCTGCCGGTCCTGGAGGGCCTGCTTGAGCGGCTCGAAGCCGTCGACCGAGCAGGTGATCTCGTAGCCGTCGTCGCTGCGCTCGACGTCGTCGGCGCCCGCCTCCAGGGCGATCTCCATGAGGGTCTCCTCCTCGACGGCGTCGACGGCCACGGTGAACTGGCCCTTCTTGCTGAACATCCAGGAGACGCAGCCGGAAGCGCCCAGCGAGCCCCCCTTCTTGTCGAAGATGTGGCGCAGCTCGCCGGCGGTGCGGTTGCGGTTGTCGGTGAGCACCTCGCACATGATGGCCACGCCGTTGTTGCCGTAGCCCTCGTAGAGCACCTCCTCGTAATCGGCGCCGGCGATCTCGCCGGAGCCCCGCTTGACGGCCTTCTCGATGCTGTCCTTGGGCATGTTGGCGTCCTTGGCCTTGTCGATCGCGTAACGCAGCGCCAGATTCATGGCCGGATCGCCACCGCCGGCCTTGGCGGCGATGATGATGTTCCGCGCCAACTTGCTCCAGAGCTTGCCGCGCCGCGCATCGACCAGGGCCTTCTTGTGCTTGATGCCCGCCCAGTGGGAATGTCCCGACATGGCTGTCTTACTCCTTGTGTTCCGATGAATGATACGCGGCGACCGCCGTGACCTCCCGGCCGTCGGCCAGTTGCCGCATCTTGGTCTCGATCCGCCCGCGCAGCTCGAGCTGCCGCGGCTGATCGCCGGACTGCCGCCGGCAGGCGTTCAACGCCTGCTGCCAGTATTGGCCGGCCTGGCTGCGGCGATCGAGCCGATAGCTCACGTCGCCGAGGTGGTCCCACACCTCCGGATCCGGCAGGGCCATCGTGGCCGCCGCCTGGCAGAGATACTCCCGGGCCCGGTCGAACTGACCCCTCTTATAATAGAACCAGCCCAAACTATCAAGGGTGGGCCCGTTTTCCGGCTCCAGGTCCAGGGAGGCCTGCAAGAGGGAATGGACCCGGTTGGGGTCCCCGTCGGCGGCCAGCAGGGAATAGCCCAGGTTGTTCTGGATGCCCGCGTCGCGGGGGTACAACTCGCACAGCGTCTCCAGCTGGCGGATCGACTCAGCCGGCCGGCCGATGTCCGCCAGGTAATTGCTGTACCACAGCCGCCGGGCGACATCCTTGGGGTGGTCCCGCAAAAACGATTCCATCCGCTCGATCACCTCGTCGCGGCGGCCGCAGGAGGCCAGGATCTGGGTCTTGACCTGCTCGATCTGCTCGGAGGGGCTGTCGGCGGCGACGGCGCTGGCGATGCGGGCCAGGGCCCGGGCGCAGTCCGACTGGGCGATGTCGATCTCCACCTGGGCGGCCAGCCATAGACTAAACCACCGGGAGTTGCCAAAGAGGACGGCCAGCACCTGCTCGGCCTGGTCGTATTGTTGCTGCAATCTGAGGATCTCGGCCTGTTCCAGGGGCCATTCGGGCTCGTCGGGATGGGCCTGCTGGGCCTGGCGCAGCTGCTCCAGGGCCTGGGTGTCGTCCCCGATCCAGCGGCACAGAAAGATCAGCACCCGCCGGCGTTCCTTGCGGTCGGGCTGGTCGGATAGCCATTGCCGGGCGGCCGCCAGGACCTGATCCTGCCGGCCGAGCTGGATCTCGATGAGATAGGATTGCAGCCGCAGGGGCAGGCTGTCCGGCCGCCGCGCCAGCAGTTGGCGGGCATAGCGGTCGGCCTGGTCCAGCCGCAGGCGGGCTTGCAGGCTGCGCAGCAGATGCAGGGCGGGCAGGTCCCCCGCGTCGGGCGCGTCGTCGTAGTACGGTTCCAGGTCCGCGAAGGCCTGCTCATATTGACCGGCCTGGGTGAATAGCCAGATCAGCCGTCCGCGAACAGTCGTCTCCAGGGCCAGTGCGTTCGGATCGAGGTTGGATGCGTCTGACTGCTCGGCCGACCGGTCATCCGCCAGCCGCCGCCGCCAGAGGGAAAACAGCTCGATACCCTCCCGGTAGCGCCGGGATATTGCCAGCAGGCGGGCGGCCTGCTTGTGCAGGGTCCGGACGGCGTCCGGATTCTGGCAGACCGGCTCGGTCAGATGTTGTTGCAAGAGATCGAGGGCCTCGTCGGCCTGACCGCCGCGGTCCAGGGCCGCGAGCGCCTGGTTGAGCCGGAAGATTCGCGACGGATCTTGCCGCCAGATTTGGTACCATAACCGCCCGGCACGGGAAAAATCCCCCTGCTGCTGGTGCCAGTGAGCGGCCTGGATGAGGGCGGTCGGATCATTCGGGAATTCAGTGATCGCCTGGTCGATTTGGGCCAGTGCCTGGTCGGGTTGGCCCGCCTGCCAATAGAGGCGTGCCAGCAGCAGGGCCAGCAGCCGGTTGGAGGGCTGATGGCCCTGATAGGTGTCCCGGATGGCGGTGATGATCCGGCCGTAGAAGGCCGCCGGTTCGGGTTCGGCGGCCGCCGGGCGGATCTCGGACGGCTCCAGGCGGCTGCGGATCTCATCCAAGTAACGCCAGGTCCGATTCTGGGCGGCCTGGTAGAAACCTTCCGACTGACCGGAAACGCCGCTCCACAGGGCGTAAAGAAGCATTAGCTGCCCGTAAACGTCCGGCGCGGCCGGCCAGCGGTCCGAGGCCTGCAGGAGGATCGACTCGGCCCGCGGGTACTGCCGGTCGCGGAGAAACACCTCCGCCAGGGCGATGTAGGCCTGGCGCTGGGGGATGCCGCCGGCGTCCGGGATGCCGCCGGACAGAACGGCCTGGAAATGCGCCGCCGCCTGGGGCAACTGGTTCAGGCCCAGACAGGCCTGGCCGGCGTACCAGCCGCACTCGGTGGGCGACAGTATCTCCGGGGGCATTTGCTCGAGGGTCTGCAAAACGAGCGGGTACCGCCGCTGCTGGAGATACAACTCGATAAGACAACGATAGGCCGGCTCAAAAGAGGCGGCCCGTTCGACGGCCTGGTTGAAATAGTGCTCGGCCAGCTCCTGACGCTTACGCTGCAATGCCAGTTTGCCCCATAGATACAGGGCGCCGTAACCGGTATCCGCCGATGACGGATCCGGATCGGGCCGGTCGGCGGTTGATTCGTCTGGCTCGTCGGCGGTCTGGTTGGCGGCCCGCTCGGCAGGCAGCTCCACCGCCAGATCATCGGCGGCGGCGAGCGCCTCGGCGACGATCTGATCGGCCTGGTCCGGCCGGCCCTCCAGGTACGCGCCGTACTGGCGGATCATCTCGGCCGGGTTCCTTCGCTGGCGGCAGAGTCGCGCCAGGTCACGGCGCAGCAGCGCCGCATCCGGGACGTCGGCGGCGGCGAGCCGCTCCTGCAATATTCGCTCGGCGTTCTCGATCTCGCCGGCCAGCATCAGGCCGTAGGCGTATTCCCGCCGGGTCAGCAGGGGCGAAAGATCCCCGAACGCCTGCGGATCGGCCCAGCGGGCCAGGACCTCCAGATAGCCGTCGTGCTTGGCCATGGCCCGGCAGGCCTGGTAAAACATCTCGAGAATCGGATCGGCGGATTTCTGTTGGGTCAACGCGTAGCGGCAGAACACGAGCACCTGCCGGAAGCGGACGTGCAGGGCGATCCGCTGATCGGCCAGCGAAAGGACGAACGCCCGGACGACGTCCGCCTGCGGCGGGAAATACTCCTGGGCGCGGCGCAGGGAATCGTACGCCTGCTGCATCTGGCCGCTGCGGACATACAAACTGACCATGGTCAGCAGCGGCAGGTGCACCTGCCGGAGCAATTGCTCCATGGTCTGGGTGGACTGGGCGTACTTGCGCTGGGCGTGCAGGAGGGTATAGGCCGATTCGTACTGCTGGGCGGCGGCGGTCAGGTAGTCCATCTCCATCAGCGTGCGGGCCAACTGCAGGTGCAGGACCGGCGTGACCGGATTCTCGCGGCGGGCCGCCGGGCAGCCCAGGGCCCGATGGAACCAGACGGCCGCCCGCGGCAGGTCGCCCTGATCGCTGTAGAGCTGGCCGAGTATCTGATGGGCGATGATGTTATTGGGATCCAGCCGCCAGGTCCGCCGGGCGGCCTGGGCCGCGGCGTCGGTGTTCGAAAGGTGGTAATAGCTGCGGGCCAACTGCTCCTGGATGGCCGGGCTGTTGGGATCCAGCTCGGCTGCCCGCAACAGCGGATCCAGGGCCGATTCGTATCTCTGGCGGGCGATCAGCCGGCGGGCCGCCAGGTACAACTTGCGGGCCTGCCGGCGATCGGGGGCCGCCGACGGCGAGGTGGCAAGGGCGGTCGTTGACATTGTCGTATCGGCGGCAGGCGGTATCCGGTTGGGATCGGCGTCCCGCCAGAACGCGGCCCAGGGGATCTCGGCGCCGGTCACGAACATCCGCTCCAGCTGCAGGCTGGTCAGGTCCTCGTTGAGTTCCTGGGGCGCGACGCGGCCCAGCGGCGCGGCGGACTCCGCCGGCGGGCCTGCGTCCGACTGGACAGCCTGCGGCCTGACCCGCCCGCAGCCGGCCGCCGCGGCGATCAGCAGCAGGACGAGCAGCCTGGTGAATCGCGCTATATCATCCATGATAGAGTTCGGTATCATCCGTACCCGATGACAATCGTCGCCTAACTAAAAAACGCAAAATGAATCACATAATAAGCACCACACCCCCAAGCATAGCTTGGCGGTGCCACCCAGATTGGCTGCGTGGGACTAAGGCATTCCAACATAACCACGCCTTCTTATTTCTGGATTCCCGCCTTCGCGGGAATGACATCGCCTTGTTAGCCTCTTATGGTAACTTGCTCCGTAATGGATGCTGCATGTCTCGCCCATAGAGCAGTCTCAGTATGAGACGTCGACAGGCCAATCCACCTCGCGGCGATCAAGGGGTGACGATGCCACCTTGCGGCGAGCGACCGCGGCGATCAAGGGGTGGCAATGCCACCTCCATAGTTGCCCAGATCGATCACAATCCCTTCGGGGGTGACGTAATCCAGATTGCAACTGTTAGGGCCCAGGGCGGATATCACCACCAGGGGGCTATTTATATACGCAGCATAGTTCAGATCGTCGCGGCCCGGTCCGGCCAGCTCGGCGCCCTGCCAGAGGGAATGCCCCCCGGCGGCGTCCGATCCGTCGGGCGCCGAGAACCGGCTGGCGCTGTAGTCGGCCTGCCGGGTCCGCTGCTGATGGGAATCGGCGTGGCAGTGCCAGCGGGCCAGGCAATACAATCCGTCCGCCACCATCGCCGCCGATTCATGGAACGCTACGTCGCTGCCCTGCCGCCCGGGCCGATAGGGGCGAAACTCCATCCTGGCGTCCTTCAGGAAGCACAGGCCCCCGATCTCCGTTTGCACATCCAAGCGGTCCTGACGCAAAAAAACCAACAGTCGCGACACCGTTTCCGGCCGTTCGAGGCCGGCAAGCAGATAATCGATTCCCAGTAGGTCAGTATATCGCAGGCGGTCCGCCTGGCCAGCGAAATCCTCCCGGTAGTCGTCGGGCCCGCCCGGATAGCTTGCCGGCCGCTTGGTATGCCCTCGCGTATGCAGGACGCCCTCGATCCGCCGTTGCAGGCGGTTGCGGCCTTCCTGTATCCGCGACTCGCTGGCGCTGGCCAGCAGGTAGCCATCCCGGATGTCAAAGGCATGGTCGTCCCGCCGGCGGATCAGGAGTTCATGACGCTGCTGCACGATCGCCATCGCGGCAGGCGTCTTGCGCTCGGTAAGGCTGCGGCACATCAGCAGGCGCGGCAGGTTCTCCGGAAGATATTCGAACCGCCGGGCCCAGAATTGCAGCGTGGCGACCAGATCGTCCGCCGCCGCCGGCAGGGCAAGCACCCTCTGGACCGCCGCGCGGCGGCCGATATGCCCTTGCAGGACCCGCAGGGCGGCCAGGCGACTGGCCGGCGGCTGGCGGGCATCGCCCAGCAGACTCACCGCCGCCTGATCCAGGCTGGCGGCGGCGATCCCTTCGATGATTCCGACCAGCGTTTGTTCCTGCGGGCTGTCATTTGCGGCGATCCCATCCAGGGCCGCGATCAGTGACGGCAGGAGTCGCGGATCGTCCGCCGCCTGCAACCTATCCAGCATCCGGTTCCGCAGGTGCGGCTCCGGATTGTGGATCAATGCCTCGCTCCAGGCAAGTTCGGCCTGTTGGGGTGCAAAGACGGCCAGCTCCTCGATCGCCCGCGCGCGGATGACCGGCGAATTCCGCGTCGATTGCAGCAGGTCCCCCAGCAAACGGCCCACCTCCCTTTGCCGGTCGGCGTCAAGCGGCCGGCGGCCCAATTCGTCGAGTACATCCAGACGCACCCGGTCGGCCTGGTTCGGGTCGGCCAGCAGCGCTAGCAAATCCCCCGTCGGCCGCTGCGAGAAATGGGAATCACCGCACCCGGCCATAAGGATAAACACTACCAGGAACAGCCAAAAATGGATGAAATGGCCCTGGGGCACTCGAGATGTCTTGACCGGCGGCGCCTCGATCGTCATGAGACCGGATCCAATCCCCGGCCGACCACCTTGGCCCCGCAGGCCGGACAGGCGCCGTTGAGGATCTGATAGCGGCCGATCCGATAGCCGCGGCGCTCCACCAGGAGGTGGCCGCAATCAGGACAGATGGTATCTTCATATCCGCTGCCCGGCAGGTTGCCGACGTAGACGTGCCGCAGGCCCGCCTGGCGGGCGAATTGGCAGGCCCGCTCCAGGGTGGCCGGCGGAGTGGGCGCCGGCTCGTCCAGTTGGTAATCCGGGTGAAAGCGGCTCAGGTGCCAGGGGACGTCCGGGCCCAACTCGTTAGCGATGAATTCGGCCATCTGGCGGAGCTCCTGGTCGCTATCGTTGCGGCCGGGGATCACCAGAGTGGTGACCTCCAGCCAGATCTCCGTCCGGCGGGCGACGTGGCGCAGGGTCTCCAGCACCGGTGCCAGGCGGGCCCGGCAATGCTTCTGATAGAACTGCTCGGTGAACGCCTTCAAATCGATGTTGATGGCGTCGAGAAAGTCCCGGGCGTACTCGATCGCCTCGATGGTCATAAATCCGTTGCTGACGAAGACGTTCGCCAGGTGCTGCCGCCGGGCCAGCCGCCCGCATTCGGCGCACAACTCCATGAAGACCGTCGGCTCCGTGTAGGTATACGAGATGCTCCGGCAGTGATTCTGCCGGGCGGCCAGGACGACTTCTTGAGGGGTATGCGAGCGGCCGATCAGCTTTTCGTGCAGGCGCGGCAACTGGCTGATCTGCCAGTTCTGGCAGAAATCGCAGCGGAAATTGCAGCCCGGGCAGGCCACCGAGAGAGAGCGGCTGCCCGGCTGAAAGTGAAACAGCGGCTTCTTCTCGATCGGATCGACGGCCGTGGAGCAGACCTTGTGGTAGTTCAGCGAATACAGCACGCCGCCCTCGTTGGCGCGCACCTGGCAGGCGCCCTGGGCGCCGTCGGCGATCGTACAACGGAAATTGCACAGGTTGCAGCGCACCTGGCCGTCTTCCAGCGGCTTCCACAGGACCGCCTCTTTCTTGAATTCATTCATCCCACATACCTAACTATAACGTTATATACTTTTGGCTCTTCGGCAAATATTGTACCGCGGTTTCAGTCCTCCGGAAGCGGTAAATTGCCACAATTGTGGTATATCGCCTCGATATA
>JAFGFX010000375.1 GCA_016930855.1 Sedimentisphaerales bacterium
CCTGGAGAACGGTGCCGGCGGTCGGCGCCGGTAGGGGATTGCCGGAATTGTCGTATGCGCAATATGGCTATTAATTTGCGCATATTGGCGTAGATTCCCCGGCGTGATTTACGATACACTCAACAGGTACAGGGAATTTCTTAAGCTATCACTGATATGTATTCAAGAGTATCCTGCGTGCAATGAGGGGGCGGAGATGGTGTTGAGCGTGGAGGAATAGTGCCCATCTCTGCCGGTCGTCGTTGAGGCGGATCAATGCATAATCAGTTGCGTGCCCTTTGGATGGGGACATCCGAGTCCTAATTCGATAAGGCCTATTGCATTTTCCTCCAGCGGGTGTGGTCGATTGTTTGAGACCGCACCCGCTGGGGAGAAAGTGCCGGGCCAATGGGGCATTGTCAGGGCGGCAGACAGGATGCCCCCCCTCTGGGCGGCATGACCAGGTAGTCAACAAACACATACCGCAATCATATCAGACGGGATGACCCGTCGCGAAGGAAAGGAGGTCTGGCAATAGGTCCAAAGTCGCTTGAGGTCTTGTGAAAATGGTACATGATCATTTCGGGAGGTATGTAAAATGAAATTGCGAATCATTCTGCCACTGTTGTTCTTGGCGATCGGGGTGGCGTCGAGCCAGGCAGGGGCCGTCGAGGTGGCGCGCTATACGTTTGACGACGGCACCTTCAACGATTCGGTGGGTACCTTTCACGGCACCCCGGCCGGCAACGCCACCATTGTGAACGATCCCGTACGGGAGATGGTCCTGTCTCTGGACGGGAACGGCGATTATGTTGACATCCCGGCGACGGCCGGGGCGGTGACGGAGTTTACGATCGCCATGTGGATCTATGCGAACGTGGATCTGACCGGGACCCAGTTTGCCGGCGGTCTCAATACGGACTCATGGGATGACCAAGGCGTTCATTTCAAGCTTAATTACGGCAGGGTGAATGTTGGTCTCCAGAACTCGCCATCGGGAGATGCTGCCGGGACCACGGTGATTCCACTCAACACCTGGACGCATATCGCGGTGACGTTGGCGGCCAATGGGGATTATAGGGTGTACTATAATGGCCAGGAGGAAGGTTCCCAGTCCCCGGGGGCGCCCGTTACGGCCAATCTCGCTGCGGCCAATATCGGTTCCTGGAATGCCAGTAGGTATTTGAACGGCAGGATCGACGAGGTCCGCATCTTCAACCACGCCCTGACCGGGGCCGAGGTCGCCAAGCTCATGTTGCCGCCCCCGGCGACCGATCCGACGCCGGAGCATGAATCTACGGTGTTGGCCAACACGACGACGACGTTGTCGTGGACCAACTCGAAAAACACGAATTCCTGCGATGTCTATTTCGGCAAGGAAGACGTCGCCCTGGATGTCAACGGCGATCCCAACCGGGTCCGGATGGACAAACTGACGTTTGGTCCGCCCGTCGAGTCCGTTGCCATCGACGATTTTGAGAGCTACGCCACGCCGCTGACGGTCGGCAAGTATTACTGGGTGGTGGATTGCAATGTACCCGGATTTCTGGTCGAAGGGGACATGTGGGAATTCAACGTGGCGGCGAACGTCGCTCCCGTGGCGGAGGCCGGCGACAGTATTGTCACCTGGCTGGAGGCGGCCCAGGCGGGCTTTGCCTTGAATGGTTCCGCCACGGACGAGAACGGTTCGGAGGATATCGTCTCGACGCTCTGGGAAGTGGTCTCGACCGATTTCCCCCTGCTGCCGGGGCCGGATGTCAGCTTTGCGGACGCCGGGGAACTTGACACCACGGTGACCATCGGCGAGGTCGGTGAATATATCCTGACGCTGACGGTGACCGATACGGCGGACCACCAGGACACGGACGCGATGAAGATCATCGTGTATGGCGATGCCTGCGAAGCGGCCCAGAACAATCCGGAGGGGTATACGCCCCTGGCGTACGACTTCAACAGCGACTGCCAGGAGGACCTGCTCGATTTCGCGATGTTCGCGGAAAAGTGGCTGGAGGCGAATTTCCTGACGGAAAACGTGTCCTACGACGCCGGTGCGCTGTTCACGGGGTCCGACCTGCTCCTGTGGCTGGATGCCTCGGACACGGCCACGTTGACCATCGTAAACGATCAGGTCAGCCGGTGGGATGACAAGGCCGACAGCGGCCGGTATCTGGTTGCGGGCGGCACGGCCGGGGATCCGAACTACGTGGCCGCCGGGCTCAACGGCCAGGGCATCGTGGATCTCGGTCCCTACATGCCGGATCAGAGCGGCAACTGGGCCCTGGGCAAATGGATGCAGTTCAAGAATCCCCAGGGCGCCAATCTGGATCTGAACACCATCCGCACGGTCTTCTGGGTGCTCAAGGGCTCCAATCACCTGCTGACGGACAACAACAGTTACCACTTCCACCGGGGCGGCGGCGAATCGGCCACCTCGAACATCTGGGCCGGCTACGCCTCCGCGAATATTCGCAGCGGCGAGACGTACCTGAACGGCCAGCAGGTGGACGGCACCGCGACGCCGTTGCCGGCGGATTATTCCGTCGTCAGCTTGGTGACCACCGGCAATGTGGAGGCCAGCACCCTGTGCAGCGACCGCAACCAGTACCGCTCCGGAGGCCAGAAGATTGCCGAGATCATCATCTTCAACCGTCCCCTGGACGGCGATGAACGCCAGATTATCGAGAACTACCTGAAGACCAAATGGGGACTCTAGGTTGATCGGTAATGCCTCGATCCGGGAATGCGGCTTGTGTGAGACCAACCGCAAGTCGTGCGTAGGGAGTGTTTTTGCGATGTGACGATATGTCGGGCGTGAGGTGGTATCACCCACGCCCGACCTTTTACTTTACCTGAAATATGGTTCTTATCGGAAAAAGTTGATGGTAAGATCTCGGCGATACACATATGTGCGCTATTGGCAGAGGCTTACGTTATTTCAGACACC
>JAFGFX010000070.1 GCA_016930855.1 Sedimentisphaerales bacterium
CGTGTCCCGCGCCAGCCAGAGCGTCCGGTCGGGTCGGGCCCACGGGGCGACGGCCGTTTCCGAAAGCACCAGGCAGTGAATCCCCAGGAAATTCTCCCGGGCTGTGGTCAGGCGGTACGGCGAGCCGGCAAACGAACCCTGGCCCCGGTGGATGCGGATATCACCGGGGGCCAGACGCACAAACGCCACGTCGCTCAGGTCGCTGCTGTCCGGATAAAAGCTCGGCGCCGACTGGCCGTACCAGCTCAACCGCCAGCCGGACCGTTCCCGATAGGTCAGGCCCGGATCGTTCGGATCGAAGTAGTTCGGATCCGCCGGATCGTCGCTGGTTTCCTGCAAGGCGAGAACCAGACCCACGGAATCGTGATAATAGCTCCAGCCGATCGTGGCCGCGTGGATTTCCGTCTGACGGACGATGACCAGCTCGTCGCCGTAGGCGTCCAGGCCGGGCAGACTGCCGCTGAAACTGACGATCTGGTGGACGATGGTTCCTTCAGAGCCGGTCAGGATGAGCCGATGATTCGGATCGGCCAGATTCTCCGGATCATAATCGCCGCTGATCAGACGGAAGAGCATATTCTCGTCGGTGAACTGCTCGAAGGGCACGATATCCAGGGGATTGTTGGGGTCCACCCGCCGCTCTTCCTGCCCGGTACCTTCCTGGCAGATATACTGCAGGACCCAGAGATTCTCCTGATCGTCCCTGGCCAGCAGCAGGCTGAAGGCCTCGATCCCGGCCGCCTCGGACCCTTCGGCCCCCTCGGCGGCGGCGTCGGCCGTCTGCCGCCAGCGCAGGGCATCAATGCCCAGAAAGGTCTCCGACTCGAACTGCTGGGAAAATTGCCGTCCGGTGTATCGGCCCTGGCCCTGATAGGTTCGTTCGATGCCGTCGGCGGCGCCCAAGAAGGGCGTCTGCTCGAAGGCGTCGCTGGATGCGCCGAAGGTGTGGATCAGCACCATTTTCTCGATGATCACCGGATCGTCCGGCAGGTCCTCGAAGGCGTCGGCGGCCTCGTGCGTGGGCATTTGGGCGATGGCGTCGACCACCTCCAGGCCCCGGATCACCCGCCCGAGGACGGCATAGCCGTCGTTGCCGCTGGTCGGATCCAGGTGGGTGTTGGCCACCAGGTTGATGAAAAACTGCGAATTGGCGGAATCCACGTCGGTCTGGCGGGCCATGGCGATGGTGCCCCGCTCATTGAGCAGCCCGTTGTCGGACTCATTGACGATGGAGTCGTTCGGCTCGTGGTAGAATTCCGGGTTCATCCACCAGTCCGGCTCGGTGACATTGGGATCGTTTTCCAGGTAGGTATAGAGGTTCGGATCGAACGCCCCCGCCTGGATCATGAAATCCTCGATCACCCGGTGGAAGATCAGGCCGTCGTAGAAGCCCCGCTCGACGTAGGAGAGGAAATTTTCGACCGTTACGGGGGCGTCGTCCGGATACAGCTCCAGGAAGACATCGCCGTGGTTGGTCTGCATGTGGATCAGGGAGATATCCGCCCGCGCCAGTTGGGGCAGCAAAGCCGAGCCGATGACTCCCAGCAGTGCGGGCAGTGCTGTTTTCATCTTCATGCCCGCATTTAGCCACAAACCCGAAGAATTGTCAAGGCGAAGGGAAAATTTTACCCTGCCGGCGGGCCCAGCCGATTGGCCAGGCATATTCATGGGCATATCGACCCTGCGCCGCGGGTCGAGGAGCCCATTCGCCGATATTGTCCGGAAAGCCCTTCTTTTGTTGCCGCCCCCGTTGCGGGATCGAGGTTTCGTTCGTAAAGGTTCTCAGAGGCCTCTCGGATCTGCTGTCGGCCGGTTTGCGGGATCGGGGCCTCGTTCGAATGGCCCCAAGGTTCCGATAAGTCGCCCGACGAATTACAGGGCGCGGAGCCGTTCCATCAGGCGGTCGAACTGATCGAGGCCCAGCCAGAGTTCCAGCAGTATCTTCTCCACGGCCTGGCGATAGGCGGCCTCCGCCGGCAGCCGGATGCTGGTGGCCTGTTCGACCTGTTGGAGGAACAGGCCGGCGATCGGGGCGGTCAGGTTCGCACTTTCCAGGAAGGATGGATTGAGCAGGTCCCGCCGGGCGGGCAGGCCGCCGGACAACTGCGCCAGGATCCGCTGGCTGTTGGTCGTCAGCAGGGTGCGGACGAGCTCCTCGGCCGGCTGGGAATCGCCCGGCTGGCTGAGGACCACCGCCATGTGGACGCCCAGCGTGGTGCCGCGGGACCGGCTACCCGGCACCGGCAGCACCCGCAGCGCCGCGCCGAGCCGTTCCTGATACGTCTGCCACATGTCCGCCCCGTCCAGGGCCATCCCGCAGCGGGACTCGGCGAACAGGTTGATCGTGTCGGTCCGGGCCAGCATGGGAGTGGTTTTGCTTCGGTGGATCAGGTCGTGGATCAGGCGGAGCGTGGATTCGAACGGTTCGCTGTCCAGGGCCAGCCGGCCGTTTTCGCCGTAGAACTGTCCGCCCCGGCTGACCAGGATCGTCTGCAGCTGGGCGAACGTCGGACGGAATTGGAACCCGTAATATCCCGGCCGGGTCAGGCGGTCGGCCATCGCCAGCAGATCCGGCCAGGTCCAGTCCGCCGGGGGCATTTCCACCTTCTCGTCCGCCAGGCGATGATGGTTCAGGTAGATCACCTGGGGCGCGAGCATCAGCGGGACCGCGCAATAGCCGCTGTCCTCCCGGCAGAGGGCCTCGACGAGCGGGGTCAGCTGCACGTCGCCCAGAATCTCCCGGCGGATCGGATGGTACCGGGGCCGCGGCAGGCGCAGATAATTGAGATATTCCAGCTCGCAAATCAGGACATCCGCCCCCATCACCGGCTGGGTGGCCAGATAATCCACCGTGCCCGGCTGCTGCATGTCCACCTGTTGCAGCTGGCAGCGGGGCGGCAGGATGTGCAAGTCGCTGAGCCGGTTGAACAGCTGGATCAGGCGGGGCGAGTTGCAGGCGATCCGCAGGTGGGGGGAGACGTCGCGGCGGATGGCGACGACGGCGCTGCGCCGTTCCCGGCGGTTGATCAGGCCGGACTGCTCCAGGTGCGACAGGGCCGTCCGGACCGTGGCCCGGGAGGCCTCGAACTGGCGGGCGATCTGGCGCTCGGAGGGCAGTTTCTCTCCCGGCTTGAGTTTGCCGCTGCTGACCATCTCGCCCAGACTCTCGGCGATCCGTCGGTGCAGCGGTATCGTCATGGTTTGATTTTGGTTTTCCTGCGTCACGGCATCGGCTCCTTTCTTGTAACCAATGACCGGGAAAGATCGTACAGGATGCCTCGCTTGCCTGGCCCGAATCGGTCTCTATCCGCTCTCTCCGCCATCATGTTTTTTACCTGAATTCGCTCTGACCAAACCGGTCCTACCTTGATTTTATCACCCTATTGGGGACAAGGCAAATCAGCCGGGAAAATCCAGGATTCGCCAGGGGCCTACCCGGAGGCCCCTGGGTGGTCAAAAGGCGGCACAATAGGCGCTTGCGACAGGCCGTCCTTGCGGTGGTCACCATAATTCCCTGATTTGCAGGGCATTAGAAACGCCTGTATTTTTGTTTGGTTTCAAACGCTGCTTTTGCCTATAGTCTCTACCAGAGGACCGGTGACGCCGGAGGGGACAAAAATTTATCGCCCAGAGGGTACGATTCATGCCGATTTACGAATTTGTCTGCGAACGCTGCGGCCATCGCTTTGAGAGGCTGGTGGCCTCAACAAGGCAATCCGCCGGTTGGGACTGCCCCCAATGCCGGGGTTCGACCCGGCGGGCCTGGAGTGTCTTTGCCGCCCATACCCGCGGGACCGCCGCCTGCGGGCAAAGGCCCCAGGATTGTTCCGTCGCCCGCCAAGGCGGCTGCGGCGGCGGCAGTTGCCCCCTGTCCGGCTAATGTCTTGACCGGGATTGCCCCTGCCGTGCCGGCGATGGGCCCGCCAAGCGCCTCCGGGTGGTTTGGGCGGTTCGGTGGTCGCGGCCGCGCGTCGTTTTGAGACCGGCGTTATCGATTATCCAGATGGACGTATTTCAGGGGGTGCATGTCCCGGCCGTTGTTGTAGAGGCCTTTGACCGACGGCCGGAACGCCAGGATGTTGACGTAGTGATTGAGCGGCAGGATCGGCATCTGCTCGGTCAGCAGCATCCCCTCCGCCCGGCCGAGGATCTCCAGGCGTTGTCGAGCGTCCACACAATCGGCCGCCTCCCGGAGCAGCCGGTCGTAGTCCGGATGGGAAAAGCCGGAATCGTTGTTGCCGTTGCCGGTGACCCACAGGTCCAGAAACGTGGTCGGGTCCAGGTAATCGCCGAACCAGCTGCCCCGGGCGATCACGTAGCGCTGGTATTTACGGTCCTCGGCGAAGGTCTTGACCTCCTTGGCCCGCAGGGCGACCTGGACGGACAGGTTCTGTC
>JAFGFX010000071.1 GCA_016930855.1 Sedimentisphaerales bacterium
TCACCAAGCCGGATCATGGCCAGCCGGTTCACTATAGCATAAAAGTCGACCGGCGGCAATCCCGGGGGCTTTTAATCCTATCTCTAGCGTTTGTCGATATTTGGAAGGATGTCATCATGGGAAAATTTGATCGGCAGGGCACTGGAAAGGGCTTTTGCGCTCCCATAGGGCCTTGAGATGTGGATGTTTCTTTTGCCTGGTTCGGCCGGTCAGGTCGGTTTTGTCGGACGCCCTTAAAATTTGACGGTCTTTGGGCCGTTTCCTAATATGATCCTATGAATAACGATCCCGGTAATACCTCTGCCGAATCAACCGTCAAGTCGGAAAAACACCTGTTCCAGAAGGTGGTCAGGGGGGGATTCTGGGTCTTCAGCCTGCGGATCGCGCAGCAACTGCTCTTTATGGCCCGCCTGCTGGTTCTGGCCTGGCTGCTGCTGCCGTCGGATTTCGGATTGCTGGGGATCGCCCTGATCTCGCTGGCGACGCTGGAAACCTTTACCCAGACGGGATTTCAGGCGGCACTCATCCAGACGAAAGACCCGAACCACTCGGCCCTGAATACCGCCTGGACCTTCGGACTGCTCAGGGGCGCCCTGCTCTGCGGCCTGATCGTGCTGGCGGCCCCCTGGATCGTGGGCTTTTTTGACGGCTCGGCGGACCTCAAACCGAACCAGATCCGAAATCCCCAGGCCTTATTGCAGAGAATCGCCTCGCCGCGGCCGGGTGCCGGGCCGGATTGGGCCCGCTTGCTGTCGGCCGACACCCGAGCGAAGCTGGCCCGATGGCAAACCGACCAGGTCCCCCCGGAGGATTTGACCGAAGAGGTCCGCCGGGATTTGAACCGCATCATCCGGCAGGAACGCCTCTCGGACGCCGTGGACGTGACCGCGCTGACCGAATCCTGCCGGCGGCGCCTGGCGGCCTATCAAGACCGGCCCGATACGGCCCGCCAAAACCGCCTCCTGCTGGAAACCTGGTACGCCCCGGAGATCGATACGGTCCTGATCGACCGGCAGACGGCCTGCGGGGTCCTGCGGGTGATCAGCCTGACGCTGCTGGTTAACGCCTTGGTGAATATCGGGCTGGTGTTTTTCCACCGCGAGTTGCAGTTCCGCCCGCAGTTCGTTCTGCAGTTCGGCTCGACCCTTGCCGATGCCGCCCTGAGCGTCACGTTGGCGGTGGCCTACCGCAATGTCTGGGCCCTGGTATGGGGCCGACTGGCCGGCCAGGTCGTGTTTTTGGTCCTGAGTTATGTGCTGCACCCCTATCGGCCCCGCCTGAGGTGGGATTGGGCCCAGGGCCGCCAACTGTGGCGTTTCGGTAAATGGATCCTCGGCAGTTCGATCATCGGATTTCTCGTCTTGCAGGGCGACAACCTGTTTGTCGGCAAGCTGCTGGGTCTGACCATGCTGGGATTTTACCAGATGGCCTACCGGATCTCCAATCTGCCGGCGACCGAGGTGTCGAACATGATTTCCCGGGTGACCTTTCCGGCCTATGCCAAGGTCCAGGATGACATCCCGCGACTGCGGCTGGCCTATCTGAAGGTGTTGCAGTTTACCTGCCTGATCTCCTTTCCGGTCGCCATGCTGCTGTTCCTGTTTGCCGAGGATTTCGTCCATCTCGTTTTGCGGGACAAATGGCTGCCGATGGTGCCGGCGATGCAGGTATTGGCCTGGCTGGGCCTGATCCGCTCGGTCGGATCCACGTTTGCCCCCTTGTTCACCAGCGTCGGCAAACCCCATATCTCCCCCCGGATTCAATTTTTCCGCCTGCTGGCCATGGCGATCCTGATCTGGCCCTGTACCCGACTCTGGGGGATCGCGGGAACCGCCTTGTCGGTGGTGGCCAGCGGCTTACTACTCCAACCGGCGAGCATTTATTGTTTGCTTCGCGAGATCCGATGCCGGCTATCGGAGCTGATCCGGCGGGTTTTTCCCTCGGTTGTCGCCATCGCCGTGATGGCCTTGCTCGTCTTGACGTTACGGCGTATGGTGTCCGATCTGAATCCCTGGTGGCAGTTTGCCGTCTTGCTGCTGATAGGACTTGGCGGATATGTCCTCAGCCTTCTCGTTTTGGACCGGCTGGGCCGCTATAATAACCTGGGGCTCTTTCGGGACCAGATACGGATCATGCAGGACGCCGCCGCCATGTATCGAAAAAAAACCTAGGGGACGTTTTATCGTCGGTGTGTCCGCTCCGACGGAAGGCTGTCGAGACGGGCGGCAAACCCCTAGGGAGGGGTTCCGATTCCTTTGACCGAATGAAAGATGCGTTTTGCCCGACATTCTAATCGTCCGGGCCGGACGGCGAGGAAACCGACATGTCGCACGCGGTATTGATAATCGGCATTGACGGGGGCTGCTGGTCGGTCCTGCGCCCGGCCATGGAGCGAGGATTCATGCCGCATCTGCGCCGGCTGACGGAAAGCGGCGTCAGCGGCATACTGACCTCGACCGTCCCGGCAATCACCCCGGCCGCCTGGAGCAGCCTGCAAACGGGCATGAATCCGGGCCAGACGGGAGTATTCGAATTCTACCGGTGGAACAGGACCGACCGAACCAGCCACTGGGTCAGCAGCCGGGACCTGCCCGATACCCTCTGGGAACATGCCGGCCGGTCGGGATATCGGGTGGGCGTGATCAACGTACCGATGACCTATCCACCGCGGCCGGTCAACGGATTCATGGTCACAGGCCTGCTAACCCCATCCTTGGATTCGGACTGGACCTATCCGGCCTCCCTGCGGGCAGAACTGCTTCGGGCCGTGCCCGAATACCAGATCGTCAAGCCGGCGCAGCTGGAATCGCTGGATGCGGACGATCTGGACGCCTTTTTGCCGGCGCTGGTACATGTTATGGAAAACCGCCGCCGCCTGGCCCTCTATCTGCTGGGCAAGGAGCGCCCTGACCTGTTTATGGTGCATTTTTTGGCCCCGGATATCCTGCAGCATCGCTTGTGGCCTCACCTGGAACCGGCCCACCCGCGGTATCGAGCGGACAGGCATCAGCAGATCCTCGCGGCCTTTTACCGCAAGCTGGATGAGCAGATCGCCGCTCTTCAAGAGGCGTTTCACCGCGGCTCGGATCCCGGTTACACCTTCGTCGTGTCCGATCATGGTTTCCAGAGTCACACCAAGCGATTTCACCTGGGCTGCTGGCTGCAGGAGCAGGGGTATCTCCGCGTCAATCCGCGGCATCACCGCGTCCCGCTGGCCAAGAGGATCACCCGCCGGCTGGGCATCGGAAAATGGCTGGCCCGGCTGGTATCCCCGCAGGCGGTGGGCAGGCTGGAAAAGACCTTGAAGATGGATACCGACTATTATGATTGGGATCGCAGCCGGGTCTTTTGCCAAGGCAGCAGCGGCGAGGGATTTATCTTTTTTCTGGCCGATCCGCCGCCGGAAGCCCTTGCCCGGGAATTATCCGAACGTCTAAAGGAAATTCGGGTTCCGCAGACGAACCAACCCGTCGTCAGCCGGGTGTATCGCCGGGACGAGCTCTATCACGGCCGAGCGCTGGAGCAGATGCCGGACCTGGTGGTCGTGCCGGCGGACGGCTACTCGTTTGCCGGCCAGATACGTCCGGACAGCCGGTTGTGGCACCCGGTCAATGCCCGTCAGGATCGACACCTGGGCAAGCACCATCCCGACGGCATCTTCATTGGCGCCGGGCCATCGATCCCCCACCGATCGGGCCTGCGGGCCGACATTACGGACATCGCCCCGACGGTTATGCATCTGTTGGGAATCCCGATCCCCACCGAGTGCGACGGCCGGGTGCGCCGCGAATGGTTCGGCGCGGATTATCGTCCGGCGGCCCCCAGAAAACCGACACCCCCCGGCCAGACGGAATCGGCCGGCGACGGATCGGGGCCGGTCTATTCGAGCGAGGACGAACGGACGATCGAATCCCGCCTGGAAGATTTGGGATATCTTTGACTTCCCATACAAA
>JAFGFX010000376.1 GCA_016930855.1 Sedimentisphaerales bacterium
CATGGCGACGTAGTCCGGATAGGCCAGGCCCTGTTCGAAAACCGATCGGAGATGGTCCATCTCGAGCGGGGCGGTTTCTTCCATCGGCGGATACCTCGTTATCACGCGGATTCAAGTAATACATGCAATGACGATCAGACCTGGTCCACAGAGTCGGCCGCGTCGTTTTTCGTCGCGGTTGCCGGGGCGGATTTGGCGGGCCTTAGCCCCCACAGCGCCAGGACGATGACCAGCAGGGCCAGGACCAACAGGACCGCAAAGATCGTCATCTGCGGGTATTGGGGCTGGACGTGCCAATCCTGGAGGCCAAACGCGCCGGCGGCAGGCCGGGCCAGATAGCAAGCCCGCAGATACTGGCGGGCCAGCAGCATGCCGACCAGGCCCAGGGCGGGCGCGGCGGTGGCCAGCAGCAGCCATTTTGGCACCGCCGGCTGCATAATGCCCTTGACGGCCGCCAGCAGGTTGACGGCGACTAGCGCCACTGCCGCATACCAGGCGATGCTGGTCAGATGGCCGAAACCGAGCAGGCCGCGGCGGATCTCGGCCGGCAGGGCCAGGACGTACCACAGGCCGAAGCCGATCTGCAGGACCAAGCCGAGCAGCATCCAGTGCAGGCCGGTTTTGACGGCGTGCTCCCGCGCCGCACCGGCCCGGCGGGCGAAGCGGCCGATCCAGGCGATCGCCAGGCCGGAAATCACCAGCGCCGCGGCGATGTTGTGCAGGACCCGCGGATTGGTGACGGCGTCCCGGACGTGCAGGCGCTGGATGCCGAGATGGAACTCGAACCAGTACTCCGGCATGATGTGCAGAACGGAGTTATTGGTGAAGATGTAGAGGATCGAGACGAAACAGCCGGCGACGATCAGCAGCAGGATCCGGGCGAGCCAAAACCGGCCGCAGACGCTGGCCAGATAGAGCGCCACGAAACCGACCAGCAAAAAGCCCAAACTGGCCAGCCAGAACGGTCCGATCAGGATGTTGGCAGAGTAGAAATAGTGGCTGTAAAGGGCCTGGGTGAACAATAGTGGCGCCACGCCGAAGGTGATCGTCAGGGAGACGACGACCGGGAGAGCCCGCAGGAGCCGCCGGTCGAGCTGTCGGTCCAGCTCGCCGGGCCTGCCGACGCGGCGGACCAGCAGAAACAGGCTGCCACCGACTACCGTTCCGGCCAGCAGCAGGTGCGCCCAGAAGGTCGCCGTGGACAGAAAGACCAGCAGCCGCGGCGCGGCGGGCAGGAACAGGTGGTCGTGGGAGGGTATCGGCGGCGTCATGGCGATGATCCTCCCTGCGGCAGGCCGGCCAATTGGATTTGTTGCCCCAGATCGTCAGGGGCCGGCGGGCGGGAGACGGTCCATTCCGGGCCGTCCTGGGAGCCATCCAGGCTGTTCAGGAAGAGGGCCAGGTCCCGCCGGTCGTTCTGGTTGCCGACAAAGGGGGGCATGAACAGCTTGATCTCGTCCAGCCGGCCCAGCGTCTGCTCGAGGGTGTCCTGGCTCCAGCGATGGACCAGCGGCCTGATGGCGTTGTAGCCGGCGAGGCTGTGACAGCGCAGGCACTGGCCGTTGAACAGCCAGCGGCCGCGGATGATCCGGCCGGCCGGGGTGCTCCGCAATTGTCGCAGGGCCTGGTCGTCCAGGCGGGCGAAGGTCTGGTAATTCCAGCCGGCCTCGGCGGGCCGAACCGCCCAGGGGGTAAACCGCAAGGCCCCCACGGCGTCGCCGGGATCCTGCTCGAGCTGCCGCTGCATCGAGGGCAGGCGGGCCTTGGCGATGCCGTTGCTGTAGAGGTGGCCCCAGATGAGATAGGGTTTGCGGATGCCCTCGCGGACGAATTCGCTGGCGCCGGTGGCCATCAGGGCCAGCGCCAGCAGGAGAATGGAGGTCTCCAGGTTGACGTAGCGGCGGCGGACCAGGACCGCCCCGTAGCCGTACAGGCCGATCAGGGTGGAGGCGAACAGGCTCACGGCGAACAGAAGCGTCATGGCGACGGCGCCGCCCTTGACGTAAAACGTCGACTCGGCCGGCGCCTCATAGAAAAACCAGATCGCCGCCGGGATCATGACCACCAGCGGGACCAGGAAGATCCCGGCATAGCGGATGACGGTGTGGCGCTGCTGGTGCGTATATCCCCGGCAGGCGTTGACCAGGACCATGGCGAACAAGGCCGCCAGGGCCAGCGAGGAGACGGTCCGCAAAAGCAAGGACGGCGCATACGTCGGGTTGAACAGCGCCGGCCAGAAGGCGAACGCCATCGGCCGGGTGGAGCTGTCGAAGCCGACGGGGCTGAGCATGAAACTGACAATGCCGTTGATCACCACCAGCGACAGGAAGGCGGCCAGGGCATAGACCCAGCCGACCAGGCAATGCCGACGCGGCGCAAGGCGGTCCCAACTGTAGTAGTAGATATACCCGAAGATGATCTCCAGCAGGAAGAAGACCCACTCGATGGCCCAGCCCCAGAGGAACAGGTGGATCAGCAGGCTGGTGGTCTCGGGCGAGACCAGGGCGATGCTGAACCAGATGCCCACGCCGGTGACCGCCCCGCCGATGAAGGGCAGCAGGATGATCAGCCGGCTGTTGTCCCGCAGGAACCGCCGCAGGACGGGCTGCTGGTTCCGCAGGGAAAACGTCTCCATACAGGCGTTGAAAATGCCCGCCCCGACGGCGAAATGGGCGATGAATATGTGCACGATGGCGATCAGGGCGATGACCATCGAGCCGCCCAGATACGGCACTTCCCAGATCGGATACTCCATGCTCGCGGACCCCTGCCTTTTACCTCGCCGGATACGAGCATGGGCACATCCCGCCCTCCTGTCAACCAAATTTCCGCCCGTTTGACTGTCTCGTCAAGATCGCCCTATACTCTACCAATGGATACGATTCGAACATTACTGGCCGAGACCTGGCAGATCGTGCGGGAACTGTCGCCGTGGCTGCTGTTCGGGATGCTGCTGGCGGGGATCCTGCACGTGCTGCTGCCGGCCGGCTTCATCCGGCGGCATCTGGGCGGATCGCGCCTGGCCAGCGTCCTGAAGGCCGTCGCCGCCGGCGTACCGCTGCCGCTGTGCTCCTGCGGCGTGATTCCGACCGCCATCGGTCTGCGCAAAGACGGCGCCTCCAAGGGCGCGGTGACCGGATTTCTCATCAGTACGCCGCAGACGGGCGTGGACTCGATCCTGGTCAGCGCCACGTTTCTCGGCTGGCCGTTCGCCCTGTTCAAGGTGGTCAGCGCCCTGGTCAGCGGCTGCGTGGGGGGATGGCTGGTGAACCTCACGGAAAACGGCATATCCGCCAAACAAACGACGTCCGAGGTGCATCCCTCCGC
>JAFGFX010000072.1 GCA_016930855.1 Sedimentisphaerales bacterium
GGTGCTGGCGGTCAACCAGGACCCGCGGGGCGAACAGGCCCGGCGGGTGGCCAAGAAGGACGCCGCGGAGGTCTGGGCCAAGACGATGCAGGACGGCTCGAAGGCGGTGGGATTGTTCAATCGGGACTTCCTCTTCGCCGAGCCCGGCGCGGTCAAGGTCACCTGGGAGGAGCTGGGCATCCAGGGCAAGCACCGGGTGCGGGACCTCTGGCGGCAGAAGGACCTGGGGATATTCGAGGGCAGCTTCCAGGCGACCGTTCCCGTCCACGGTGTGGTCATGGTCCAGATGTTCCCGGAACAATAGCGCCAGACGGCCGGAGGGGACCGACCGGCCAGTCATTGCCGGAGATCAGGGAGAAAAACGATGCGTTGTATTTTTAGGACGTGGCTGGCTCTGGGCATCTGGGCCTGCATGACCGGGATGGCTAGTACAGCCGGCGCGGCCGATGCGGATCCGTTTGTGGACTTCGTGATTCCGCACGAGATGGCGGCCAACTCGCCCCTGGCGTTCGCGACCGAGCCGATCCGGAACGCGTCGGACAGGCTCGTCGTCAAGGATGGGCATTTTTACCGGGGCAGCCGGCGGGAGCGGCTCTGGGGCGTGAACCTGTCGTTCGCGGCGAACTTCCCCCAAAAACAGGACGCGGCGGCGGTGGCCGAGCGGCTGGCCGGGGCGGGGGTCAATGCGGTGCGGTGCCACCACATGGACAGCGCCCGCTGGCCGCGGGGGATCTGGAACGGCCAGGACGGCAAGACCATCGAGCCGGAGGCCCTGGAGCGGCTGGACTATTTCATCAACGAGCTGGCCGCCCGCGGCATCTACGTCAACCTGAATCTGCACGTGGGCCGGGAGCACAGTCAGTACCTGGGCCTGCCGGCGAGCAACCACAACTACGACAAGATGATCGGGATCTTCGTCCCGCCATTGATCGAGGCGCAGAAGCAGTACGCCCGCCAGCTCCTGGATCGGGTCAACCCCTACCGCAAGCTGCGCTACGCCGACGACCCGGCGATCGGCATCGTGGAGATCACTAACGAGGACAGCCTGTTCATGTGGAGCGCCGACCAGACGCTGCGGACGCTGCCGGACTATTATGACAAGATCCTGCAGGCACAGTACAACGCCTGGCTGCAGAACCAATACGGCACGACGCAGCGCCTGCGATCCGTCTGGGCACAGGGCGCGCAGGAACTGGGAGATACTATCCTATCCAACGGGGATTTTGGCCGGATGGACGCGGACCGCAACCGGATCGACGACTGGAACCTGGAGCAGCACGAGGGCAGCGCCCTGGCCGTGGCCCGGGTGACATACCAGGGTAAAGCGGCGCTGGGTATCCGCATAATCAAGACCAACGGAACGAGCTGGCACCTCCAGATCAATCAGGGGGGGCTCCGGATCGAGACCGGCAAGTTCTATACCCTCTCGTTCGAGGCGGCGGCGGACACGCCCCGCGCGATGACCGCCAGCGTGGGTCAGGCCCATGAGCCGTGGGGCAACCTGGGCCTGTCCCGGCAAGCGGCCCTCTCGCCCGAATGGCGGACGTTTCGCCACGGCTTCGCCGCCACGGCCGGCGACGACAACGCCCGGGTCGGTTTTGCACTGGGCCAGGAGGCGGCCGGCGTGTACCTGCGGAACGTGGCGTTTCGCCCGGGCGGCCGGCTGGGCCTGACGGCGGACGAGTCGCTGGACAAGCACAACGTCTCGCTCTACGGCGACAGCGAGACGCCCGAGCGGACGCGGGACCGGATGCGGTTCCTGGCGGAGACGGAGAAGGCCTACTTCGACGGGATGCGGAACTTTATCCAGAAGGACCTGGGCTACGCCGGGCTGGTCACGGGGACGATCGTCTTCGGGCCGCTGGGCCTGTTCGCCCAGCGCGACATGGATTTCATCGATGGTCACGCCTACTGGCAGCACCCGCGGTTTCCGAACCGGCCCTGGGACGCCGGCGACTGGCTGATCGACCAGAAGGCGATGAGCGGGTACAAGGACTCGGCGACGCTGTTCGGCCTGGCCGCCGAGCGCCTGGCGGACAAGCCCTACACGGTGACCGAGTACAACCATCCGGCCCCGCTGGACTCGCAGGCGGAATGCGTCCCCATGATCGCCTCCTTCGCGGCGGTGCAGGACTGGGACGGCGTCTGGCTGTATTCCTACAGTCACAGCAACGACAGTTGGGGCAAGCAGTATTTCACCAGCTATTTTGACATCCACGCGAACCCGGGCAAGTGGGGCTTCATGCGGGCCGGGGCGGCGATCTTCCGGCAGGCGGCTATCGAACCGCTGGCGGGCCAGCGGCGGATCCGGATGCAATCCGGATCGGTGGACAGGGCCCGGCTGGCTCGGCCCTCTCCGGAACGGGCCGAGGGGGCAAACACGCTGTCCCATGAATACTCCCTGGCGACACTGGCCGATCTGCATCTACGGTATGACCAGGATATGTTTGCCATCCTGGCGGCCAGCGGGCAACTCAGCCGGGACGACGTATTGCAGAACCGTCTGGCCGGGCTCCTGCCGGACGCCGGCGAGGCCCAAGACGGGCCCGCGACCGGCGGCGCCGCCGCGACGAGCATCTCCTGGCCGGCCGAGGCCGGCCGCGGCGTCTACGCGGCCCGAGGCCCAGGCGGTTGGGTCTATACCGGCAACGCCGGCGACTTCGCGACGGTCAGCGGCGGTGCGGTCATCGTGCGACAGCCGGCCCTTGCCGCGTTGACACTGACGGCCCTGGACGATAAACCGCTCGCCGCAAGTGACACGCTGCTGATCACGGCCTGCGGGCGCTGCGAGAACCAGGCAATGGAATTCTCGGCGGACCGACGGACGCTGGGCCGCAACTGGGGCCGGCCGCCGGTGCGGATCGAGGCGGTCGAGGGCACCATCGCCCTGCCGAAAGGGAAATGGCGCTGCCAGGCGCTGGCGCCGGACGGCCAGACGAAACAAGACGTGGCCCTCATTTCGGATAAGAGCACTATCCAGCATTTTGATCTATCCAGCCGCTACGGCACGATGTGGTACCTGGCCCGGCGGGTGGACTAAAAGCGTGTCGGCCGCCTTTGGCAACCGCGGCGGGCAGGCAGTACGATAGGGAGGATCGAATGGCGTTATACGTCAACGGCGAACGGATCGACGACGCTCAAATCGAGGCCGAGATGGAACGGCTGCGGCCGGATTACGAGCGAGTGTTCGTCGAGCAGAGCCCGGCCGAGCAGGACGAGCAGCTGCGCCGCTGGAGCCGGGAGAACATTATTGAGGCGGCGCTGATGCGGCAGGCGGCCCGCAACGACCCGGACCCGGTCCCGGCCGAGGTCATCGAGCGGGCGTATCAGGCCTACGTGGATGAGCAGGGGGGCATGGACAAGTTGTTCGAGAATCTGGGAACGACCTTCCCGGGCGAGCAGCAGGTCAAAAAGGATATCGAGCAGCGGCTGCGGCTGGAGCGGCTGCTCGCCCGGATCGGCCAGGATCTGCCCGCCCCCGGCGAGAAGGAGATCCGCGCCTATTACGAGGCCAACATCGACAAGTTCACCTTTCCCGAGACCATCCGGGCCTCGCACATCGTCAGGCACATCACCCCGGACGTCGAGCCCCAGCAGGCCAAGCAGGAGCTGGACAAGGTGCTCATCGAGCTGCAGAACGGGGCGGACCTGGCGGACCTGGCGGCGCGGCATTCGGATTGCCCCGACCGCGGGGGGGACCTGGGCTATTTTGCCCGGGGCCAGATGGTCCCGGCCTTTGAGGAGGTGGTCTTCGCCCTGCCGGTGGGCGCTCTCAGCGAGGTCTTCGAGACCGAATACGGATTTCACATCGCCACGGTCACGGACCGCAAGCCCTCGGTGCCCTGTCCCCTGGAGGATGTGCGCCAGGTGGTCACCCGGCAGGTGACCCAGCAACTGCGGCAGAAGGCGATCGAGAGGTTTGTCGACGCCCAGAAGGCCAGCGCCCGGATCGAGGAGAAACCGGACTAGATCCCACGAAATCGATTTCCGCAGCGCCGAACCTAACCGGGCCGATCCGAGAGAATCCTGGGGCGAGGGAAGAATCCATGAAGAACATGAACCGGCGGGCGTTTCTGCAACGGACGGCGGCGGGTCTCGGCGCAGCCGCCCTGGCGGGCACCTCTCTCGGCGCCGACCCGGTCCTGCCAGACGGCAATCCGCCGCCGCGGCCGAATATCCTCTGGATCAGTTGCGAGGACATCAGCCCAGACCTGGGCTGCTATGGCAGCGACTACATCCACACCCCCGTATTGGACCAGCTAGCGGCCCAGGGGACCCGCTATACGCGGGCCTTCGCCCACGCGGGCGTGTGCGCCCCGGCCCGCTCGGGGATCATCACCGGGATGTATCCCAGCTCCATCGGATCCTGTCCCATGCGCTGCCAGGCGGTGCCGCCGGACGAGGTCAAATGCTTTACGGAGTATCTGCGGGCCCGGGGCTATTACTGCACGAACAACGTCAAGACGGATTATCAGTTCGATGCGCCGGCCAGCAGCTGGGACCAGAACAGCAACCGCGCCGATTGGCGGGGGCGGCCGGATGCGGACCAGCCGTTCTTCGCCGTGATCAACTTCACCTCGACGCACGAGAGCCAGATCCGCACCCCGCCAGGCAAACAGGCCCAGGCGCACGATCCGGCCCGGGCGCAGCTGCCGCCCTATTACCCCGACACGCCGCTGGTGCGCAACGACTGGGCGTGCTACCACGACAACATCGCCCTACGGCTGGAGAAGCAGGTGGCCCAGGTCCTGGCAAAACTGGAGGAAGACCGGCTGGCCGACGATACGATCGTCTGGTTCTGGGGCGATCACGGGCGGGGACTGCCGCGGGCCAAGCGCTGGCTGTACGATTCGGGCATCCACGTCCCGCTGATCATCCGCGTGCCGGAAAAGCTCCGCCGCTGGGCGCATCCGGCCGACCCGGCGGCCCTGGCGGCCGGCGGCACCTGCGACGACCTGGTGGCGTTCGTGGACTTTGCCCCGACGATGCTCTCCCTGGCGGGCATACCCGTTCCGGCCCACATGCAGGGACAGGCGTTCCTGGGACCGCAGAAGGCCCCGCCGCGACAGTACATCTACGGCGCCCGCGACCGCATGGACGAGGCGAACGACCTGATCCGGATGGTTCGGGATCAGCGCTACAAGTACATCCGCAACTTCATGGCGCACGTCTCCTACGGCCAGGACATCGAGTACATGCACCTGATGCCGACGATGCAGGAGATGCGCCGGCTCCACGCCGAGGGGAAACTGCAGGGGCCGCAGCGGCTCTACTTCCGCGAGCACAAGCCCCTCGAGGAGCTGTACGACACCATCGACGACCCCCACGAGGTCGTGAACCTGGCGGACGATCCGCGGCAGCGGACAGTGCTCCTGCGGCTGCGGCAGGAATGCCTACAGTGGATGCGGCGCATCCAGGACGTGGGCCTGATCCCGGAACCGGACTTCGATGCCCTAAAGCGGCCCCAGGATAGCTACCAGACGACGCCGGAGCCCTGGTTCGAGCCGGAGCCGAACAACGCCGCGCCAATAAAGGTGGCGATCCACTGTCCCGAGGCGGCGGCCTCTATTGTCTATCGGCTCGACGGCCGCACGGAGAAATTCGGCTGGCGTCTTTATACCGGACCCGTCGCCGTCTCGCCCGATCAGGAGTTGACGGCCAAGGCCTGCCGCCTGGGCGCAAAGGACAGTCGAATCGTTTCCTATCGCCGCGGCGATAGATCCCGGCCGCCGGCCGAGACGGCGCCCCGTCGGCCGCACTGGAAACAGCAGCTCGCCGACACGGATCTTCTGGAGCGCCTGCTGGCGATTCGGGAGCTGGATTTCGAGCCCGACAAGGCGATTCCGCGTTACTTCGAGGCGCTGGCGGACCCCTACGGCCCGGTCCGCTACTGGGCGGTGGTGGGCCTATTCATCCACTGTAGCGGCGCAGACCACCCCGACCGCACCCGGGCCCTGCGGGAATGTTCCCGGCTACTGGCGGATGATTCCTGGTCGGTGCGGGCGGCGGCCGCCCGGGCCCTCTGCGAATGGGGCCGGGCCGACAAAGGATTGCCGGTGCTGGTGGAGGCCTTGCAGGGTGCCAACGGCAGCGGCCGGCACTACGCGGCGGTCGCCCTGGGCCGAATCGGCCCGGCGGCCCGGCCGGCCCTGGCGGCGATCCAGGCCTCCTTGAAGGATTCCAACGGGTACGTGGCCCGCGTCAGTCGAAATACCCTGCAAAGGTTGCAAAAGGAAGGCTAAAGGCCGCGGACCGGACGAGTCTTCGGTAGAGGCAAGACGTGATGAATACTAGTCGCCCGCACCGTCGGGACTTTTTACGATCATTGGCCCTGGGCGCCGTTACGCTGGGCCTGCCGACCCGGCGAGCCAGCCTGGCCCAGGCGGACCGGACGGATCGACCAAATTTCATTGTGTTCGTCGCGGACGATCTGGGCTGGAACGACCTGGGCTGCTACGGCCACCCGCACATCCGCACGCCGAACATCGACCACCTGGCCGGGCAGGGACTCCGCTTCGAATCGGCCTTTCTGACCTGCGCCTCGTGCAGTCCGACCCGCTGCAGCGTGATGACCGGCCGCTACCCGCACTGCACGGGCGCGGCCAATCTGCATCAGCCGCTGCCGGCCGATCAGGTGGCCTTCCCCGGCCTGCTGCGCCAGGCGGGATACTACACCGCCAGCGCCGGCAAATGGCACCTCGGCCCGGAGGCCAAGAAGAACTTCGACGCGGTCATTGCCCCGGCCGGTCCCAGCGGCTGCGAAACGTGGGTGGACACGCTGCGGAACCGGCCGAAGGACCGGCCGTTTTTCCTGTGGCTGGCCAGCCTCGATCCGCATCGCGGCTACGAACCCGGGGCGATCGCCCGGCCCCACACCCCGGCCGACGCGGTGGTCCCGCCGTTCCTGCCGGATATCCCCGAGACCCGCCGGGAGCTGGCCCTGTATTACGACGAGATCAGCCGCCTGGACGGTTTCGTCGGCCAGGTCCTGGCCGAACTGGACGCCCAGGGCATCGCGGACAATACCTTCGTGCTGTTTTTCTCGGACAACGGTTGTCCCTTTCCCCGCTGCAAGACGACCGTGTACGACAGCGGCGTCCGGACGCCGCTGCTGGTCCGCTGGCCCCGGCGGATCAGGACGCCGGGCGTCTGTTCCAGCCTGGTCAGCGCCGTCGACATCGCCCCGACGATCTGCGCCCTGGCGGGCGAGGACATGTCGCCGCGATTCCAGGGCAGCTCCTTCGCCGAGCTGCTGGCGAACCCCAAACTGTCGATCCGCGAGTACGTGTTTGCCGAGCACAACTGGCACGATTACCAGGCGCACGAGCGGATGGTCCGCTCGCGGCAGTTTCTCTACATCCGCAACGAGTTCGTGCATCTTCCGGGCACGCCGCCGGCCGACGCCGTCCGCGGCGAGACCTTCCAGGCGATGATCCGGCGGCGCGATCAGGGACGGCTGCCGCCCGAGCAGCGGGGCTGCTTTGTCGTGCCGCGCGACCGGGAGGAGCTCTACGACGTCCGCCGGGACCCCTACAACCTGCTCAACGTCGCCCAGGACGCCAAGTACAAACAGGAGCTGGAGGTCATGCGCCGGGTGCTCGACGAATGGGCCCGCCAGACCGCCGATTCGGTGCCGGCCGAACCCGCCGGGGACCGCTTCGACCGCCAGAGCGGCCTGCCGTTTTGACCACGGACAATCACCCGGCCCAACACCGGGACGTACGATGAACCGATACGGCTGGTTTTTATTAGGAGGGTTTTTATCGGAAAACGTTGATGGTAAGATCGTGTAGTTAATCATATGTGCGCTGTTAGTAGGGGCTTATGTTATTTTAGACACCTTATATATCACGGTGGCATTGTTTTCGCCGTAGTCCGCTTTCGCCGCCCTCACCCGGAGAGCCCGCCAGGGCGGCGGGGCGGCGAAAGAAAGGCGTAGGCGAAAACATTTCGCCGGATTTGCGGAGCCGTTCCTTACCAACTTTTTTACGAGTTGATCCGATAGGAGAATCACGAATACCAAGGCACAGGGCGTGGACGCCGTTCGGGGCTCCGCCTCGAACGGCCGTGCAGCGCCGCACGGGAGTGGACCATGAAGAAGACCGAACTGAATCGCCGGGAATTTCTACACACGATGGGTTGGACGGCAACGGCCGCCCTGACCGCCGGCTGCAACGGCGCCCGCGGCCTGGAGGA
>JAFGFX010000073.1 GCA_016930855.1 Sedimentisphaerales bacterium
ATACGTCAGGTGTCTGAAATAACATAAGCCTCTGCCAACAGAGCACATATGATTGATCGCCACAATCATACCATCAACTTTTTCCGAGTAGAGCCTAAAAATTTAAAAGCCGGTTATCCCTCTATCTGCCAGCGCTGGGCCGATCGCCGCCAATGATTGCAGCGCCCCGTGCGCATTTTGGCCGAAAAAACAATGGTGTATCGGCCGCATCAGGCTATAATACTTCACCGAAGAATCGGGGGCGTGGTGTAACGGGAGCACGGCGCGGTCGCATCGCGCAAATAGGGGTTCGATTCCCCTCGCCTCCATGATCCGGCCAGTGGGGGGATTTATCCAGCGGGCCGGGTGGGGATTCACCTGGGCCTATCAGGGTAAGCTATTTTCCGGCAAGTGGATACGGCCATTTGTATATGCGATGTCAAACGGTATTTTAGTTCAGCACTCCCTTGAGAACCGCGATCCCGTCGACCATCTTGCAGATATGCAGGGCGTATTTGTCGGCATAGGCCGGGCAGCTTCGGGGATAGCCGGTATCCACCGCGCGTTGGAGGTCCGCGACGGCCTCGGCCCTGACCAGGGCGCCGGAGGCGCCTTTGTCGCCGCCGCCCAGCATCCGTTCGCCCAGCACCCCCTCGACCGTCCGCGCGATATCGCACATCGTTTCCAGTTCCGGCCCGGAGATGCGGTACTCGTCCCGCAGGCCGATCCCGTCCGTCCGAAAGATCCTGCCCACCGTTTCGATGTCGCCGGTTTTCCAGGCCTCCAACATCTGGTAGAAACGCCGCTGGGCGTGATAGATGTACAGCAGGCGGGCGAAATGGTCCAGATGGCTGGCGGCAAACTGTTTCTGGATGGCCTCGAAGAGGCCGTCCTCGCGCACATCCGCCAGGCAGGAGACCGGGTAACCGGCCTGGGCCAACTGCCGGGTGAACTGCTCGCACTCGGCGCGACGGACCGCGTAGGTCGATTTCTCCAGGCCCGGCCGGTCCGTGCCCGTATCCAGCACCACGATGCGAAAGTCCAGGGCGCCGTCGCCCAGGGGAATGTATTCGATCCGGCGGGTCTTCGGATCGTAGTGCGTGCCCATCCCCGCCTTGGCGAATAGGATCATCGTCTGGTCCAGTTGGCCGCAGGGCGAGCCGATATAGACGTTTTCCACCGCCTGGGCCATGTCCACGATCTTGAGCGGGTCCGGCGGCTCGATCCCGTTGGCCTCCAGGACGCTCAGGATCAAATTCAGCGTCAGCGACGCCGAGCGGGACATCCCGCCGCCGGGGATGTTGCCGTAGATGATCCCGTCGATACCCCGCCGCAGGGTGAATCCCTCCCGGTGCAGGATGTAATCGACGCCCATGGCGAAACGGGCCCAGCTGGAGGCGATCTGCGGCGATTGCGGATCCGGCACCTGGCCCAGGGCGAAATCGACGATCCCGTCCTGGGGAAAATTCGCGCTGAACAGGCGGATGTGCCCCGTATCGTTCGGCCGGCAGGCCAGCCAGATGAAACGGTCCGTGCCCACCCCGAACAGTTCCGTCCCGTTGTAATCGCCGTGCTCGACGCCCAGGCAGAAGCGGGATGACGACCGGCGAACGACGCCGCCGGCCAGGGCGATGCCGGTCCGGCCGGCCGCCTGGCGCAGCTGGTCCAGGGCCTTGTGGTCTTCGGGTCCTGCGTTCATGGAGATCTATCCTTTCCGGGCTCGTGCTTGTCGGCCCGCCATACTATACGTTTGGCCGGCGCGGCATAAAAGTAAAAATTCAACTGCCCGGTCCACCCTCGGCGCGATATAGTAGGGTCATGGCCATCGAATTGACCTTTCTGGGAACCGGCACCAGCCAGGGGGTGCCGATGATCGGCTGTGATTGCGGGGTGTGCACCAGCGACGATCCCCGCGACCGGCGGGGCCGGACCAGCTGCCTGATGGGCTGGGACCGCCACCGGCTGCTGCTGGACGCGACGCCGGAACTCCGCCTGCAATGCCTGCAAAACGACGTCCGGCGGGTGGATGCCGTCCTGATCACGCACACCCACGCGGATCATTTTTTGGGCATGGACGATCTCCGCCGGTTCTGTCAGATGCAGAGGCAGGTGCTGCCGGTGTTCGTCGGCGCCTCGCATTACGAATCCCTTGTTAGAGTCTTCGGCTACGCCCAGGACCGCGATGCCCGGGGCAATCCGGACCTGCCGCATTTTGAGTTTTGGCCGGTCGCCGGTCCCTTTTGCCTGTTTGACATCCCCGTCGTGCCCTTGCTTTTACCGCACGGTGCCGGCCGGGTGACGGCCTACCGGCTGGGGCCACTGGCCTATTGCACCGATGTCAGCGAACTTCCCGAGGAGGTCTATGAGGATCTGGAGGGCCTGGAGGTGCTGGTCCTGGGGGCCCTGCGGCCCCAGGCGCACCCGGCCCATCTTTCGATCTCCCAGGCGGTGCAGGTCGCCCGGCGAATCGCCGCCCGGCGGACCTATCTGGTCCACATGGGACACCAGGTACACCACCGCCGCGTCGAGGCGGAGCTGCCGGAGGGGATCCACCTAGCCCATGACGGCCTGACCGTGCGGTTCTGACGAACCGGGGCGATCCCGGCGCGGCTGGCGGCGGGATGGATTGCCCTGCGGGCCGATTTCGGGTATAATCAAATCGTAATTCTTGGCGGTTGAACCTGCACATTGGCGGATTCGGGACGATGAAGAGTTGGGGCATTGGCTTTCTGGGGATTCTATTTTTGAGCGTTTCGAGCGGTCGGGCCGAAACCTGCGTCATCGGGCAGGATTTCTCCCAGCGGATCCCGGCCGAGGGCACCGGCGCGGCCTATATGGATTCGGTGGAACTGGTCGTGCCCTGGCACGGCGAGATCGCCGATCTGGATGTGTATCTGGATATCACTCACACCGAGGTCAGTGACCTGCTGATCTACCTGGTATCGCCGGATAATCATACCTGCCAGCTCAAGGACGAATCCCTCATGAATAGCCTCTGGCAGGGCGACCGGCGGGCGAACATGTGGGGCACAATCTTCGACGACGAGGCGGATGGATTCCTGCCGGAGGGCGCCCCGCCCTATACCGGCAGGTATCGCCCCGCGGCCGGCGGCCTGGACGAGTTCGACGGCCGGGACTGCTTCGGGGTCTGGACCCTGCGGATATACGATCTGGCCTATGCCGACATCGGCAGTCTGGATCGCTGGGAGCTGCGTTTCGAGCTGGATGAGGCCC
>JAFGFX010000377.1 GCA_016930855.1 Sedimentisphaerales bacterium
CGAATCGCCTGTCCAATGGAGCGGAGCCATGACCAGAGCCGATCACCTGCGAAAGATCCTGGAGTATGCCATCGCCCGGGAGAGCAAGGCCCATGCCTTCTACCGGAACCTGGCCTTGCAGGCCGATGATCCCCTCAAGCGAACGCTATTCGAGCGTTTCGCCGGCGAGGAGTTCGGCCACAAGCAAAGGCTGGAAAAACAATTGCAGCATATTGATCCGCAGCAGCTCCCGGCGGACCTGCCGGAGGGATTTGTCGGGGTGGACGCGCCGGACGCCGACGACGCGGAGACCTTGACCCAGGTCCAGCAGGTTCTCCAGGCCGCCATGCGCAAGGAGAAGGCGTCCTTTGGGCTCTATATGGACATGGCCTTCAAGATCAAGGAACCGACCGCCCGCGAGATGTTCCTCCTATTGGCCAAGGACGAGGCCAACCATCGGGCCCTGCTGGAATGGGAGTGCGACAGGCTGCGGATTTCCTCTTGAAGGCTTGTAGTTGCCGGGCGCAACACGCCGCGCAGAAAAAGGCCGCTTGCTGTCTTGCGATAGTAAGCGGCCTCTTGTATTGAATTTGATGTTGGTTCCCGGCGGGCCGGCGGTTTGCCTTTGCCGGACGGGAGTCTATCCAACGTCCGCTAGGCGATGATTTGGCGGCGGCGCAGGGCGCCGATCCCCGTTAATCCCAGGGCTGCCAGCAGCAGCGCCCCCGGCGCCGGGATATAGTAGGTTGCATCGTGGGATGATGCGTTCATCTGCCAGGTGCTGCCCTTGGCGGTCGTCTCCAGGCCGTACATGTCAAAATGCACGCTGGTAAAGCCGCTGATGGACACCTGCAGGTCCATTTCCTCGCCCACGCCGGCGTTGGCGGTGATCGTATTGGTTTCGGCGTTGTAGTCGTGGATGGAACCGATGTTGCTGAAGTCATCGGCGATCGAATAGACCAGGAAATCCGACACGTCGTCCTTGAAAGGATAATGGTCGTTCAGGCCCTGGATCGCCGGCAGGGGCCCCTGGCGAATATCAAATCCATCCAGGCCCGCCACGTCCGTCAGCAGGTTCTCGTCGGCGCCGGTGGTATACAGGCTGACGCCCCCGCCGCCGGTGATGGAGACGGAGCCCGTCTGGCCTTCCGGCACGGACAGCACCAGGTGCAGATTGTCCAGGGACGTCGTCGCGTTGGCGCCGCTGGTCTTGAAGCAGCCGACGATCCGCAGGGTGAAGGAGCTGGAGTTGGTGACCCAGGAATCCTCATCCAGTCCCACGTCCGTGCCGACCGCCCCGGGAATATAGACCTGAAACGTCTGGGCGGCATTGGCCGAGCCGCTCGCCACCAAAAACAACGCCAGGAATCCTGCTGCCAGATAGAACCTCTTTGAGCGGTTCATGTTTTTCCCTTCCTCCTTTTTGCCCTTCCGATTGTGGATACGGAAAGACTATTAGTTTCTCCCTTCTCCGAAATTCCATCAATCCATTATATCACAAAAATCAGGTTTTGCCTGATAAAAATTTTACGCTGAGAAGGGTCGGTGAGGCTCATGTAGCGGCAATGATTGTAAGCATTTTTCATGCCGGTAGTTATAGAAATTTTACCCATATTAACCTGGGAAAATTATGTATGGATACCTATTATCGTACCGCCCGGTAAATATCCCGGCAGGTCGTCAGCAGCTCTTCCAGCTCCGCCAGGGGCAGCATGGAGGCGGCATCGGATAGCCCCTTCGCCGGATCGGGGTGGGTCTCCAGGAACAGACCGTCGGCGCCCGCCGCCACCGCCGCGCGGGCCAGCAGGCCGGCATACTGCGGCGAACCGCCCGAGGCGCCTCCCAGGCCGCCGGGCTGCTGGGTGGCATGGGTGGCGTCCATCACCACCGGATAGCCCAGTTGCCGCATCTGGGCGATACTCGTCATGTCACAGATCAACTGGTGATAGCCGAAACACGTGCCCCGCTCGACCAGCACGATCTGGTCGTTGCCCTGGGCGGTGATCTTGGCGATCACGTGCCGCATGTCGCCGGGGGCCATGAACTGGGCCTTTTTCACCTGCACCGGCCGGCCCGTTTTGGCCGCCGCCACCAGCAGGTCCGTCTGGCGGGCCAGAAAGGCCGGGATCTGCAGCATGTCCAGCACCCGGCCCGCCGGGGCCGCCTGGTCGGGCAGGTGGATATCGCTGACCAGCGGCACGCCGAACCGCTGCCGCACCGCCGCCAGGATCGCCAGCCCCTCGTCCAGGCCCGGTCCGCGGAAGCTATCCAGGCCCGTCCGATTGGCCTTGTCGAAGCTGGCCTTGAACACCAGGCCGATGCCCAGCCTGCCGGTCAGCTCCCGCAGGGCGCCGGCCACCTCGAAACAGAGCTGCCGGCTCTCGATGACGCAGGGCCCGGCGGTTAGAACCAGTCTGGCCCGATCGCCCAGGGTGACCGGATGAGCCGTATCGGTGCCGATCGTGACCGATTTCATGTCCGTTCGCGTTCCTTTCCTCAATGAAACAACCAGCGGCGCAGATGGTACAACCTTACTGGCGGATGGACCGCTTGTCCAGCCGGCGCCTTGGGGGTGAGCACCCGGGCCGCCGCCGGCAGGATGTCGATCTCCAGTGGCAGTTTGGGACCCGGATCGCCGTCCAGTTGCACGGGCGTGGCCGGCGGCGAACCGGAAATCCGGATGTGCCGGCCGCGGTGGTACGATACCCGATCGCTGCGCTGGGCCCGGCGCAGGGTGGTCCGCACCGCGTGCCCCAGGAGTTGACGGCGCCGGCGGTAGCGATAGATGGTCACCTGGAACAATCCGTCGGAACAGTCGGACCCCGGCACCACCGGCAGGCCGACCGCGTAGCGGGAGATATTGCCCACGAAGACCAGCCCCGGCTCGTCGCAGATCCGCTCGCCATCCACCTCGACCCGCAGGGTCGGCGGGCCGTACTCCCAGAACGTCCGGCAGATCGGCCAGACGTAGTCCGTATGGGTGATGTGGCCCGAGCGCTGCGCATGGATCCGCCGGACCACCTGGGCATCGAATCCCACCCCCACGATCGCCATGAAGCAGCGGCCGTTGACCCGGCCCAGGTCCAGGGGCCTTAGTGTGCCTTCCTCCAGCATCCGGAGGGTCGTCGGCCAGGAGCCGTCGATGCCCAATTCCTGGGCCAGCAGGTTTTCCGTGCCCCCCGGCAGGATCAGGATCGGGATCCGGCTAGCCGCCATGCCCTCGGCCACGGTCCGCACGGTTCCGTCCCCGCCGCGGACCACGACCGCGGCCGCCTGCTGGCGGACCGCCCGGCGGGCGAGCGCGCCGGCGTGCGCCAGCGATTCGGTCAGGGTCAGCCGGATCGGCCGGCCCTGCCGGCGGAGGTAATCGAGCACCTGCCGCACCAGACCCACCTCGACGCTCGAGCCCGATTTGGGATTGACGATAAAATGATAACAGCCCCGTTGCGGAATCAACTTTGCCGGAACTTCCTTCGTTATGGCTTCTGGGACGCATCGCTCCCAGGCCGTTTCTACTGCATCGAGCGTCACCGGAAGGCCTCTCGCCGAATGCCCGCGCCGCCGTAAGACCGCCACGGAAAAGCCCCCGCATAAAAAGCCGCCTCAGAAAGGCTGCCGATCCAAACCGCCGACCTGCGAAAAAGGCTCCCGGCGAGTGGTCCTCGCTGGCCGCCCTTACGGCTTGGGTTTCACTGCGGCCATGCCCTGGAGCAGGGCGGGTATCTTTTTCATTTGCGGCTGCTTCTTCCGGGCCGACTCCAGCAGCGCCCGGGCCGTATCGGGATTGCCCGCCTGGAACAGGATATACCCTTGAAGCAGCATCAATTCCGCCCGGCCCGATTGCTTCTGCCAGATGTCCAGTTCGCCCATCCGGGCATTGAACAACTCCTTGGTGCCCATCAGAGCCGTCATATCCACCGGCTCCAGGGCCGCCTTCTCGTTCAATTCCAGCGACCGGTACAGGAAATACGCCGCACTCATGTACTCGCCGGCCCCGAACAGGGCGTAGGCCTTACCCAGATGGGCCTCGGCACTCTGGGGGGCGTAGACCGTCGCCGAGCCGTAGGCGTTCGCCGCCTGGTAAAACCTGCCGGCCTGCATCCGTTGACGGGCCTGCTGCATGTAACTCTGGTACCGCTGGCGGGCAAGCTGTTGATACTGTTCCAGTCCGAATCCGGTCTCCCGTCCCAGGCTGCCTATAGGGGCCGGCTCCGCCTGCTCGGACGGCGACGCCCTCGTGAGCCCAGAGGCCCCTGCCGGCGTCTGACCCGGAACGGTCATCGGTACGCCCGCCGGCAGACCGGGGATCACCCGGGCCGCCGCCGGATCCGCCATGCCCGGCAAACCGGATTGACCGGTGCCGGTATCCCCGACGGCTCTCTGGCCGGATCCCGGCGTCGCCAGACCGGTTCCGGCATCGCCCATGATATTAAGGGGTTCCTGCGGGCGGCGGTCGGCCTGGCCGGCATTGGTATCCGAAAGGATCGAACGGGCCGGTTCCTGACCCTCGGTGGATTCCATCTCACCAGGCTCCAGCGGCTGGAGGCGGTTGTCTTGGGGCATTACCTGCTGGCCGGGTGGATAGGGTGATTCGCCGGGAAACAGCGGCTGGATCCGTTCCGGCTGCTCCGGGCCGCTTTGGCCCTCTTGCCCCTCGGTTAGACCCATCCAGAGCGGCCGTTGCCCGGTCGGCAGGCCCACAGGCCAGGGGCCGACCGATCGGATCGGTTGGTCGATATTCAGCGAAAAATTCAATTGTTCCATCGGACGGATCGTCAGGTTCCGATCAAATGGACCCTGCAGTCGTCCACCCAGCGATGGCCCCAAGGCGTCGGCCCCGAAGAATCGCTGGGCCGTTGACATCACCTGCTGACCCCGGATACCCGTTACGCTGCGGGCCGGGTCCAGGTAGGGAACCGATCCGGTGATACCGGATTGCGCCAAATTCAGATTGACGCTGTCCCGGCGAAAATCGCTCAGCGTGCTGCTGCCCAGCGTGGCGCCGAACTCCAGTTCACTGCTGTACGGGATGAGACCCTGGAATCGCATCCCCCCGCTGACGTTCCCGGTGATCATTAGGTTGTTGTTCAGGCGGGGCACCAGCGCGTCCAGACGGGCATCGGGATTGATCCCCATCGATCCGATCCGCGGATTGGCGTCCAGAAGATGCCCATCCTGGGACATGTACTGCTGGGCGAACACCGGCCCCCATCCGGCCCAGAACAATACCGCGGCGGCCCACCCGATAAGACGAACCGGTCGGTTTGCCCTCGAACATTGCCGAGGCGACGGTCTCCAGAAACCAAATGACAAACACATGGCTACTTCTCCTTACGACCCCTTGGTATCCCGATAGTTCGGCAACATCCCCCAATGCAGCTTGGTGCTCAAGAGCCGCCACTGGCTCTGCCGGGGATTGTGCACCAGCCGAAAATAATCCTTCGACCGCGATATCGTCACCACGTCCTGGTTCCTCAGGGGGACGTTGATCTGGCCGTCCACCGACGCCACCGCCAGGCCCCAGGATTCGCACCCCGGCCGCTCCGATGGATCCGGCGGATCCGGCCGCCGGTCGCCCCAGGCGCTCTCCAGACATCGCAACACGATCGGCGCATCCAACGTCACCACCATCGGCCGAAAATTCAACGAGTGGGCCGCCAGCGGCGTGATCACCGCCGCCTCCAGCGCCGCCTGCACGATCGGACCACCCGCTGAAAGATTATAGGCGGTCGATCCCGTCGGCGTCGCCACGACCAGACCGTCACCGGCACAATCCGCCAGATGCTCCGGACCGATCCCGATCGATACCTCGATCATCCGGAAGGGCGGCCCGGACGTGATCGCCAACTCATTGACCGCACGGATCCGGTACGACTGATCCCGCTGCGGACCGGAAATATCACATTGCAACATCACCCGCCTGCTGATCAAGGATTCATCCGATAAAATACGCTCCAGATGTTGCTGGAATTGCGCCACGGAAAATTCCGCCAGAAATCCCAGCTTGCCTATGTTGACGCCGATGATCGGCCGCTGCTGGTCGCCCAGGCCCCGAACGGTCGACAAAATCGTACCATCCCCACCCAAAACGACCACAAACTCCGCCCGCCGGTAATCCTCCGGATCGATCCGGCCTTCAATGTTCTCGGCGACCACCTCGGCCCGGCCGGCCAGCCACCCCAGAAGCTGGCGGCCCAGGGGAACCGTCTGCGGCTTATCCGGATTGCCCACCAATATCAAACGTCTGGCTGCCATCGTATTTCGTTTCGTCGGAACACCTTCCGTCGGCCCGCCGCGCCTGTCGCTCTTTTCCTGTCGCCTGGGTGCGGTCCTGTCTGACTCTGTCGCCGTCGTCGTGTTTGTTACAAACTCCCGGCCCCCGCCGATCCGGTCTGGGTAAAATAAATGCTCGCCGGCGCGAAGAATCCCGCAATACCCGTGACCTCACGCACGTTGTTACTATCGGCAGGTGGATCCGCTGCGCCCGAAAAACCCTCTATATCCGGGATTCCCCGCCCGAACCGTTACGGCGGGATCCGCCTTCGGGCCCTATCCTGCCGTTAATATCCGGCAGTGGCCCTGCCGCCTCGGCCCCCGCAGCGCCGGCCGGCCATAACGCCCCGGGATGAACCGATGTTAGTTGCGATGAGATATTCACTTATATGCTCCCACCAAGCGCCGCCCTCACGGCGCTGCCCCGGCCTGATTCGTCCGGCTGGGTCGGTTTTATTAGACGCCCTTAGGGATTTGGATGCTGCCTTGCCGTCTACTCTATCGCGCCGGCCAAGGCCAAACAAGGATTATCCCGCCCGCCGGCCGGCCGGCAAGAGCCCCGGCCCGGTCCGGCCTCCGGTGCGTCCTGGGCCACCGGCACGTCCGGCAGGACCAGGCCCGATACCGTGCCTCTATCCCCGCTTCATCCACCCTGAGCGATCCGAAGGAAATGGGCCAGCCCACCGCTGCCCCGCCGCGCAGCCGGCCCGGCGAAAGGAGAATCGCACCGTGATCGACAATATGAACTGCCCATCCCATCACGATCGGCCGAACAGACGGTACAGCCGTCCCGACGATCCCCAACCGCAACGGACACATGCAAACGCACCCGCCTCAGGACGACCGACAACAACCGGAAACCAAAAAGAGGATATGGCCATCAGGAAATGCCTGACAGGTCCGCCCCGAGTTCGATCCCCAAGGCCGCTGGCCCGGCGCGACGTCGATACACCAAAACACCAAGCCACTCCCGTTGCCAACAGCCCGCTTAAAAAAACACCGCATACATCCACAGGTTATCCACAGAGGCAGGCGCGACGTGCACAACGTGTGGATGAAATTTTTTTTTCATCTCTAACTGTTTGTTCTTTTGGCCACTGACTCCTGTGGAAAAGAAATTCGCGTTTTTTCTATTGCATCCTCATCATTACAACGTACTATTAAGCCGTGGATGGAGAGAAAAAGCTTTCCCGTGTTTTGATGTCGAACGTATTCCACCCAACGTATCTAACCTGGGCCGATTTACAATACTGATACGGCGATGAGTTGTGTTGCCGCCAGTGAGAGTTGTTCAATGCGGTGATGAGTTGTGTTGCTTTCGGCCAGACGCGGTGATAAGTGTTACTACCGATGAGAGTTGTTCAGTGCAGCGGTGAGTTGTGTTGCTTTTGGTGATACGTGGCGATGGATTGTATTGTCGTGTGTGAGATCTGTTCGATGCATCGCCGAGTTTTGTTGCTTCCTGTGAGATGCGGCGATAAGATTTGTTGCCGCCTGTGAGACGCCAGAGGTTCTGTTCCTGATATCCTGAACCGGATCACGTTTGCTCTTCCGTGTGGTGTTTTCCACACCCTCGGGCGCACATACCGACATGGTACTATCGGTTGCGGACGGAAAAATACTTTACCCTGTTTCGCAGAAATACTTTGAACCACACCCGGTAACTCATTCCGGAACGAACCGGCGGCATTTCGATGTCGTCAGAATGCAGAAGGGCAGTCCCGCAAACCAGGGCGGGTTTTTAAACCGGCGACTGCCGGCGCGTAAGGGATCAACCTACAAACCAGGGCGATTTTTTTGAACCGGCGGCGTTTCGATGTCGTCAGAGTGCAGAAGGGCAGTCCCGCGATCCAGGGTGCGTTTTCGAATCGGCGTTGTTCTGTTGCCGTCAGAAAACAACGGGCCGGCGGGCCCGGCCGATACTGCCCCACGCAACATGCCACCACGTGGCGGCCATACCACTCAGGCCGTAGGAGGTGTGGATCGATGAAACCATAACCCGCGTAACGGTCGGCCGAATGTTTCGCAGAATAATTCACCCAACCGAACGAAGGGGAGTGTCGCCGTGAATGGTACCTGTATCGAGGCTACGGATAAGATCAATGAAGCGATCGCTCATAAAGTCGGTCAGCAGCGTTACAAAATCTGGTTCAAGAATTCCACCCGCCTGATGATCGAGGACAACTACGTCAAGGTGGGCATTCCGAACCTGTTTATCGGAGGATGGATCGAAAATCACTTCGCCGAACACATCCACGCCGCGATCCAGGAAGTGACCGGCAAGTCCATGAAGGTCATCTTCACCATCGATCCGGCCCTGTTCGGCGGCCAGCGCCGCCGGCAGCTGGATTCGCAGGCGGAGTTTTTGACCAAGTCGCCCACCGCCCGCCGCCGCCAGGACTTCAATCCGAACCGCCGCACGAATCTGCGCTACCGGCTGGACAATTTCGTCGTGGGCGGCGCCAACCAGCTGGCCTACAGCGCCGCCAAGACCGTCGTCATGGAGCCGCGGACCCATTTCAATCCGTTGTTCATCCACGGCGGCTGCGGCCTGGGCAAGACCCACCTGCTCCAGGGCATCTGCCGGGCCGTCCACGAAAACCGGCCCGAAACCCGATACCTCTATGTCTCCGGAGAGGAGTTCACCAACCAGTTCATCCTGGCCCTGAAAATGGGTAAACTGGATCTGTTCCGTTCCAAATACCGCCAGACGGACCTGCTGGTGATCGACGACATCCATTTCCTGGCCAGCAAGAAGGCCACCCAGGAGGAGTTTCTCCACACCTTCAACGCCATCGACATGGCCAGCAAACAGGTGGTCATGGCCTCCGACGCCCCGCCCAAGATGATCGGCCAACTGTCCGACAGCCTGGTCAACCGCTTCCTCTCGGGCATGGTCGTCAAGATCGACACCCCGGAGATGGAAACCCGCTGCGCCATCCTCCGCCAGCGGGCCGCCGAGATCGACAGGAAAATCCCCGAACCCGTCATCGAGTACATCGCCGAGAACATCCGGGCCAATATCCGCGAACTCGAGGGCGCCCTGCTGAAGGTGGTGGCCTACTGCTCCCTGAGCCGGTGCGAGGTGAACCTGGTCCTGGCCAAGGAGGCCCTCGAAGATCACATCGCCCGGACCGATCCCATCGTGCACCTGTCCGATATCGAGGCGGCCGTGACCACCTTCTTCGGCATCACGCCGGCGGACGTGCATTCCTCCAAAAAAACCCGCACCATCAGCCTGGCCCGCTCCATCGCCATGTACCTGGCCCGCAAGCACACCACCATGAGCTTCCCGGAGATCGGCCGCTTCATGGGCAACAAAAACCACGCCACCGTCATCCTCGCCTGCCGCAAGGTCAAGACCTTCCTGGACAATCCCGACAAGCCGGTGATGTGGGAAACCTCCCTGGGCCGCCGGGAGATGTGCATCCAGACCCTCCTGGACAAACTCGAGTCCAGCATCAACCGCTGAGTGGCCGTATCGTTTATGTCTGCCGTGCCGTGTCGATTCTACCTGTTGTGCCGCGCCAATTGCTCCTATCATGCCGTAGCGGTTACGCCTGTCATGTGTTGCCGGCTCGAACACCGCCGATAAAAGCCGGCGTCCCGCCGACGCGTCCTTGACATGACACCGCGGGCCTGCTATACCTTGCCTCCGCCATGACAACCTTAATTATGAGTATCAGCGGCGTGCGGGGTATCGTCGGCCAGTCGCTGCCCCCGAGCGTGGCGCTCGAGTACGGCCAGGCCTACGGCACCTATCTGTGCCGCCAATCACCGGGCGATTCTCGGCCCCGCGTCTGCCTGGGCCGGGACAGCCGGCCCTCGGGGGCCATGCTGGCGGGGGCCCTGGCCGCCGGCCTGATGGCGACCGGCTGCGACGTGACCCAGATCGGCATCGTCACCACGCCCGGAACGGCGCTGATGACCCGCACCCTCCAGGCCGCCGGCGGCGCGGTGATCACCGCCTCCCACAATCCCACCGAATGGAACGGCATCAAGCTGCTGCGCGACGACGGGATCGCCTATCCGGCCGACCAGATCAACCGGATCCAGCAGCTCTACCGCGACAAGCAGTTCGACCTGCAGGGGGCCGTCTCGGTCGGCCAGCTCGATCAGAACGCCAAGGCCCATGCCCTGCATATCGATACCGTCCTGCAGATCTGCGATCGAACCCTGATCCGCTCCCGGCGGTTCAAGGTGGTCCTCGACAGCGTCAACGGCGCCGGATGCGTGGTCACCGGCCAACTGCTGGGCGAGCTGGGCTGCGAGATGGTCCACCTGAACGAGCGGCCGACGGGCCTGTTCGCCCATACGCCGGAACCGACCGCCGAGAACCTCGCGGCCCTGGGCCCCCAGATCACCAAACACAAGGCGGCGATCGGATTTGCCCAGGACCCCGACGCCGACCGCCTGGCGGTCATCGACGAGAAGGGCAATTACATCGGGGAGGAATACACCCTCGCCCTGGCCGCCAAGTACATCTTCCAAAAAAAGACCGGCTCGGTCGCCGCCAACCTGAGCACCTCCCGCATGATCGATGATCTGGCCCGCTCGGCCGGTTGTCAGGTGATCCGCACCCCGGTCGGCGAGGCCCACGTGGCCAACGCCATGCTGGAACATCGGTGCATCATCGGCGGGGAGGGCAACGGCGGCGTGATCGATACCCGGGTGGTCCCGGTCCGCGACAGCCTGGTGGGCATCGTCCTGATCCTGCAACTGCTGGCCGAGACCGGCAAGACCGTCAGCGAGCTGGTGGCCGAGATCCCCCGCTACCACATGGTCAAGACCAAGCTGCCCTGCCCGGCCGGGAAGGCACCGCAGGTGCTCGCCCGCGTCCAGGCCCATTACCAGCAGGCCGACCGGCCGGCGGGCGAATCGGCCGTCCGCATCGATACCCGCGACGGGATTCGGATCGACCTGCCGGCTGGCTGGGTGCATCTGCGGGCCAGCAACACCGAACCGATCCTGCGGCTCATCGCCGAATCCGGCGACCCGGCGACCACCGCCCGCCTGATCGATCAGGTCCGCGGCCTGCTGGATGTCTGAGAAGATATTCTGTTCGGTGGCGGCGTGGAAACGGGGAGGGACGCATTATGTCATCTCACTTGGGACCGATGAGTCCATAGCATACAGACAGCACGCGGATGAAGACCGAAGCTCAGATATGCCCCCCGACACGTTGGTCTCACGGATCAATAGCCCGTAAACCGCAGTGCAGATAGTGCCCCCCGTGGATCAGTATTCCAGGTTCAGCAGATCAGATAGTGCCCCCGGTCGCTCCGGCCTAGTGGATCAATAGCCCCGAAACCGCAGAGCAAAAAGTGCCCC